>DATMSY010000102.1:0-13182 GCA_035565135.1 Devosia sp. | reverse complement strand
CCGCGCGGGCGACGACGCGAGCACCAGCACGGCGGCTGCGCAGGACCAGCAGGGCCGGCACGGCGAGCACGGCAAGGGCGAAGCAGACGCCATAGACCCAGGCCGCCGCTGGCAGCAGGAAGGCCAATACCGCAGTGACAGCGGTGCCGATGATCACTGCCGCGGTGACGGGACCGATCGCGACCAGGAAAGCCGTATCGAGCGCATCGACATCGGCGGTGAGGCGGCTGACCAGGTCGCCATGGCGCAGATTGCGGTCGGCCAGGGGCAGGCGGGGGAATAGCCGGGCAAAGAGCCAGCCACGAATGTCGGACAGCAGCCGCAGCGTGGCGTCGTGGCCGGTAAGGCGTTCGCCATAGCGCGCCAGGATGCGGATAAAGGAAAAGCCGCGCACCAGCGCCGAGGGCGCGAAGAGGTTGAACGCGAGACCCGCGCTGGTCAGCGCTGCGGCGGTGATGAACCAGCCCGATGTGCCCAACAGGGCAACGCCGGCGGCCAGCGTCACCAGCGACAGGATAAGCGCCAGCAGCAACCCGCGAGCCTGGCGGGCAAAGAGACCGCGAAAGGCGAGCAGGGCCTTCATGCCACGCTCCTCTTGCCATCGGCAGGAAGCGGGGTCGCCAGCAATGCGCCCCCGGCAATGCGATAGGCCTTGCCCATCCGGGCGGCGACGGCGAGCGAATGGGTGGCGACGATCAGCGTACGGCCCTGGGCATAGCGCAGGAGATTATCGAGCACACCCTGTTCGAGGTCGGCATCGAGATGGGCGGTCGGCTCATCGAGCAGGATCAATCCGGCATCGCGCAGAAAGACACGCGCCAGCGCCACACGCTGGGCCTGGCCGCCGGAGAGCCCGACGCCATCCTCGCCCAGAATGGTATCGAGCCCATCGGGCAGCGCATCGGCAAAGGGCAGGACATGCGCCAGTTCGGCCGCCCGGCTGATTTCCCCCGGCGTGGCGCCGGGCCGGGCCAGGGCAATATTGTCGGCCATGCTGGCATGAATGATGCGCGGCCTTTGCCCGAGCAGGGTGACGCGGCCGCGCAGATCGGCTTCGGTCCAATCGGCCAGTTCGATATGGTCGAGCCTGGCCGAGCCTTCATGCGGGCGCAGGCGGGCAATGGCCTCGATCAGCGTGGATTTGCCAATGCCACTGGGCCCCAGAATGGCGACATGCTCGCCCGGCGCGACCTGCAGCGAAGCATTGGCAAGAATGGCCCGGCTGCGGTCGGGCGTGCGAATGGTGAAATCGCCGAGCGCCACCGCGACCGCGGCCACATGCTTCATGGGCGGCGCATCGCTGAGCGGGGCAATGGTGGCGGGGAGGGCGCCCAGTTGCGCCTCGATTTCCCCGATCGCCGCCTTGGCGCTGGCGCGGTCATGATAATGGGCGGCCAGCAGGCGCAGGGGATTATAGACCTCCGGCGCCATCAGCAGCAGGAAGAGGCCAAGCTGCAGGCTGAGCGGCTCGAGGCGCAATTGCAGATAGCCGATATAGGTGAGCCCGACATAAAGCGCGATGCCGGCCACGCCAAGCGCCGCAAAGAATTCCAGCACCGCCGAAGATAGGAAAGCGATACGCAACACCCGCAGCGTCCGCCGCCGCAATTCGTCGCTGGCGGCAACAATGCCGGCGGTTTCGGCCTCGGCGCGCCCAAAAAGCTTGAGCGTGAGCAGCCCGCGCAACCGGTCGGCAAAGCGGCCATTAAGCTGGCTGAGGGCACGCGCCTGTCGCGTCGTCGCGATCTGGGCGCCCCAGCCGACCAGCGCCATGAACAGCGGAATGAGCGGCGCGGTGACGAGGAACAATAGCCCCGCCAGCCAATCGAGCGGCAGGATAATCGCGCCAAAGGCCAGCGGCAGGAACGTCGCCTGGATCATGGCGGGCAGGTAACGGGCGAAATAACCGTCCAGCGCCTCGGTCTGGTCGATGATCGCCGAGGCCGCCGCGCCCGATGCAGGCTGGTCCGCCGCCCGGGGCGGCCGGGCGAGCAATTGAGCGAACAGCGCCTGCCGCAATTGCAGCTTGATGGCTTCGGCAGCGCTGACACCGGCCCGTTCGCCCAAGGCCCCGAGAACAGCGCGGACAATCAACAGCGCCAGGACAAGGCCAATGGCCGGGGTCACCGCGGCGAGCGGCTCACCGTGCTCGATGGACCGGCCGAGAATATCGGCCAGAAGCCAGGTCTGCCAGACCAGCAGCGCGCCGCCCACCAGCGGCGCCGCGATCGCCAGGCCAATCCACGGGCCGCCATGACGGGTGAGGGCGGAGAGTGCCTTTCCGTTCAGGCGATCCCTATTGGTCATAAAGTCCTCGGCATATCCCAAGCGTGGCCCCACCCGACTCGGTTCGTTGCGGCAGGTGAAAAGCTCCTGTCCGAACAACACTAGCCAGACGGCGCCCGCAACCCTTGATCTGAATCAAGGCGGCCTGCCCGCCGGCCCGGCACAACAGAGCAGCGACAGCCGCGAGTCGGCGTCCGGGCTTAGTAAACAGGGGCATTCGCGCATGATCGACATGACAATTGTCGAACTCTCGCGGTGGCAATTTGCCGCCACCGCCATGTACCATTTTCTCTTCGTGCCGCTGACATTGGGGCTCTCTTTCATGATGGCCATCATGGAGAGCACCTATGTGATGACCGGCCGCGATATCTGGCGCAAGGCGACCCTGTTCTGGGGCACGCTGTTCGGCGTCAACTTCGCCATGGGCGTCGCCACCGGCATCGTCATGGAATTCCAGTTCGGCATGAACTGGAGCTATTACAGCCATTATGTGGGCGACGTCTTCGGCGCGCCGCTGGCCATCGAGGGGCTGATGGCCTTCTTCCTCGAAGCCACGTTCATCGGCCTCTTCTTCTTCGGCTGGGACCGGCTGAGCAAGGTGGGGCACCTGGCCGTCACCTGGCTGACGGCCCTGGGCGCCAATTTCTCCGCCCTCTGGATTCTCATCGCCAATGGCTGGATGCAGAACCCGGTCGGCGCCAGGTTCAACCCCGATACCATGCGCATGGAAGTCACCGACTTCATGGCGGTGATCTTCAATCCCGTGGCGCAGGCCAAATTCGTGCATACGGTCAGCGCCGGCTACCTGCTGGGCGCCGTCTTCATTTTCGCCATTTCCTGCCTTTTCCTGCTCAAGGGCAAGCATGTGGAACTGGCCCGGCGCTCCATGGTAGTGGCGGCCAGCTTCGGCCTCGCCTCGGCTTTGTCGGTGGTCGTGCTGGGCGACGAGAGCGGCTATGTCGCCACCGAACAGCAGAAGATGAAGATCGCCGCCATGGAGGCGATGTATCACACCGAGCCCGCCCCCGCGGCGCTGACGCTGTTCGCCATTCCCAGCGACATACCCGGCGAACCGGCCTTTGAAGTGCGCCTGCCCTGGGTGCTGGGCATCATCACCACGCGTTCGCTCGATATGGAATTGCCCGGCATTACCGAGCTGGTCGAGCACGCCGCCACCCGCATTCAATCCGGCATGATCGCCTATGGCGCCCTGCAGGACATCAGGGCCGACGGCAGCAATACCGAAGCCCGCGCCCTCTTTGACCAACATTGGGCCGATCTCGGCTATGGCCTGCTGCTCAAGAAATACCGGACCGATATCGAGAATGCGACCGGCGAGGAAATCGCTCTCGCCTCCTTCGATACCGTGCCCGATGTCTGGCCGCTATTCTGGAGCTTCCGCCTCATGGTGGGCGTAGGCTTCTTCTTCATCGCCTTCTTCGCGGTCTGGTTCTACCGCGCCTCGCGCGGCTGGCTCGATACCAATCGGCCCATGCTGTGGATTGGCCTCGCCACGCTCCCGCTGCCCTGGCTCGCCATCGAGGCCGGTTGGTTGATCGCCGAATATGGCCGCCAACCCTGGGTGGTCGAGGGCGTGCTGCCCACCTTCTACGCGGCATCGGGCCTCGGCTTCTGGGACCTGGTGATCTCGCTCAGCTTCTTCGTCGCGCTCTATACCGTGCTGCTGGTCATCATGGTCATCCTGATGGTCAAGATCATCAAGGCCGGCCCGCAAGACAAGCTCTTCGCCACCGGCCCCAGTGACGACGAGGACTTCGTCATCGCCGCGCTCCCGGCCACTCCCGCCAATAAGGAACTTGGATCATGAGCTCCATTCCGCTCGATTATGAAACCCTGCGCCTCGTCTGGTGGCTGCTGCTGGGCGTCTTGCTGATCGGCTTTGCCGTGATGGGCGGGCGCGACCTCGGCGTGGGAGCACTCCTGCCCTTTGCCGCCCGCACCGATGAAGAGCGCCGCGTGCTGCTCAACCTGGTCGGCCCGACCTGGGAGGGCAATCAGGTGTGGCTGGTGCTGGGCGGCGGGGCCATCTTTGCCGCCTTCCCGCCGCTCTATGCGGTGAGCTTTTCCGGCTTCTACCTCGCCATGATCGTGATCCTGCTGGCCCTGATCCTGCGGCCGGTGGGCTTCAAGTTCCGCGGCAAGATCAAGGACAGGCGCTGGCGCGCGGCCTGGGACTGGGCGCTGTTCATCGGCGGCTTCGTGCCCTCGCTGATTTTCGGCGTGGCGGTGGGCAATGTGCTGCTCGGCGCGCCCTTCCACCTCGATGACACGATGCGGGCCTTCTATACCGGCAATTTCTTCCTGCTGCTCATGCCCTTTGCCCTGCTCTGCGGGCTGGTGAGCCTGGGCATGATCGTGACCCAAGGCGCGACGGTGATTGCCGGACGCACGACCGGCCCGCTGGCCGAACGGGCGCGGACCTATGGCACGATTGCCGCCATGGCGACGATTGTCCTCTTCGCGCTGGGCGGCGTGTGGATCGCGCTGGGCATCGATGGCTATGCCATAACCAGCGTGGTCGACCCCAACGCCGCCATCAACCCGCTGGCCAAGACGGTCGCACTGACGCGGGGCGGGTGGCTCGCCAATTACGGCCTCTATCCCTGGATGATCGCGGCGCCGGTGCTGGGCTTTGCCGGCATGATCGGTGCCGTGCTGGCGCTGCAGGCGCGCTGGCGGCTGCCGGCATTGCTGGCGTCGAGCCTGGGCATTTTCGGCATCATCTCGACAGCGGGCCTGTCGCTGTTCCCGTTCCTCCTGCCCTCCTCGACATTGCCCGAAGCGAGCCTGACGCTCTGGGACGCCTCGTCCAGCCATCTGACCCTCTTCATCATGCTGCTGGTGACCTGCTTCTTCCTGCCCATCATCGTCCTTTACACCGGCTGGGTGTTCCGGGTGATGCGCGGCACGGTGAGCACGGAAAGCCTCGAAAAGAACCCCAACGCCTATTAGGAGACGAGCATGTGGTATTTTTCCTGGATTTTGGGCGTCGGGCTGGCCTGTTCTTTCGCCATTCTCAACGCCATGTGGTTTGAGATGCGCGAGGACCGGCGCATTGCCCATGAGGCTGGCGAGGGCGAGACCCAGCACTGATTGCATGGCTTGTTTTAGCGTGGTTACCGAAAGGTCAACATGGGCGTCTTCCCGGAGACGTCCATATTGCCTTTTAATATCAACGGATTGCGCCGGATTGCCTGTGAATTGTCCGGCATTTGCCTAAAATTCAACCTGACGCCAATCTGAATGATCTGCCCATTTTGTTTGCACCCAGTGCATAACGGATGTGCATAGAGTCCATCTTCTAATCACGACCTGCTGGGCATAGATAAGGGTCATCAAAACGAAGGGGAACCGAAATGAACATCCGCCAGAAAATCGCACAGTTTGCTCAGTACCAGCGCACCCTGCGCGAGCTGAACGCTCTCGACAACCGCCAGCTCAACGACCTGGGCATCACCAAGGGCGACATCAAGAACATCGCTCGCGGCACCTACGGCAACTAAGCCGAACCTGCCGACAAGACTTGAGATGAAGGCGTCCAACCGGGCGCCTTTTGTCTTTTCTGGGGGTGCCTTAACCCTCAAACATCCCCGATGTCATTCCCGCGAAAGCGGGAACCTCCGTTTCGGGATGCGGAGTTAGAAAACAGAGGTTCCCGCTTTCGCGGGAATGACATTGTGGGTGGGGCGAGATGTGGTGCGCCCTAGTAGACCTCGTCCCTCGGTATTCGGTCTTTTCTCCGATATTTGCGCTGTCGCCCTCGGGGGGGCTCGGACGCATTCAAGAATGCGGTGTCATCCCGGCGCAGGCCGGGATCCATGCTGAAGGCCATCCGCACCATCCAGCGCGCGGACAGAGCACAGCATGGATTCCGGCCTCCGCCGGAATGACCTGGTGGTTAGCTGATCCTCCGCGCTCAAAAAATCCCCCAATCCCTCCTCCCCACCGCATCTCCCTCGGGCTCGACCCGAGGGCCACTCACAACACGGCACAAGCGGCGAATACTCCCCGGGTCAAACCCGAAGGCGATGGTCGGAGAGATTTTTGTGGCCTGAATGAGGCCTCACAAAATCAGCGGATCAAATCCGCGGCCTTCCCACCCAGCGCCGCCACCAGATCATCCGGCTTCATGCGGATTTGCAGGCCCCTTTGCCCGCCATTGAGGAAGATTTCATCTTCCAGCGTCGCCAATTCCTCGACCGCCGTGGGCACGAGCTTTTTCTGCCCGAACGGGCTGATGCCACCCACCTTGTAGCCCGTCAGGCGCTCCGCGTCGGCGGGCTTCATCATATGCGCCGACTTGCCGCCAAAGGCCGCGGCGAGCTTTTTCATGTTCACTTCCTCGTCCGAGGGCACGACCACGCAAACCGGCTTGCCATCGACCTCGGCCATCAGCGTCTTGAGCACGATGGAGGGCGAAACGCCCATGGCTTCGGCCGCCTGCAGCCCGACGCGGTCGGCATCGGGATTGTAGTCGTAAGTGGCGGTGGCAAAGGCAATGCCGGCTTTAGTCAGCGCCAATGTGGCGGGCGTGGTCTTGGACATGCCGGGAAAATAGTGAAATCGCCCCTCCGGACGCAAGAGGGCATCGAGGTCGGGGAGAGCCTCGATCCGCCTCCTCCCATGGGGTGTTTACGCGGGACTCACACCACCCACGGCGTCATTCCGGCGCAGGCCGGAATCCATGCTGAAGGCTATCCCGGCGCTGGATGGGTGCGGACCGCCACGGACATGGATTCCGGCCTTCGCCGGAATGACACCGCATTCTTGAATGCGCCCGGAATAGGCACTCACCCCCCTTCGATCGGAAGGGTAGGGCGTCCCCCCCAACTTATCCCCCTTATCCCCCGTCCCATCACCCCATGGCATCATCCCCCCATCATCCGGAACACGGGCGGCGCTGCAGCGACCGGCGTCCGGATGCCAGCCGGGGGAGTGGGGGTCGCGCCTTGCTCCGGGATGAGCGGACGGATCAGCGGGCAGGCGGGCTACGGCCTCCTGTTGGGGTCGCGATGCCGCCTTCCGAACAAGGCCCGGCGCCCCGAGGCCAGTTGCGCCTCATATTTATCTAATCACGAGGCGAATCTGGTCTCGGGGCCCGTCCGTCTATCCGACAACCGCGGAACAGGCGGCGTTTCGGCGCGCCCTGTCGCAAGATGGTTGGCTTTCACGGCTTCCGCTCGGTGAGCGTGCCTTCGGTGACCCCGATATCCCGCAGCAGATGGGGCGAGGCGTGGACGAGGTCGATCATGGCCTGCTTGCGGCGGCGGCGGGCGAGGCGCGGCAGATGCCAATGGGGCAGGTGGAAGGCGGTGAATACAGGCTTTGTCAGGGCAATCATGGCTATGACCATCCTTATGGGGATGGCTCCGGGCTTGGTTTCCATGATCGTAATTTGGCTAGTAATACAGGCGATTTCCAACTAAAGCTCGATCTGGGTGCATAAGGAGATTTGATCCATGAGCACGCTGCCGCCGCTGACCGCCATCCGTGCCTTCGAGGCGGTCGCCCGCCATCTGAGCTTCACGCGCGCCGCCACCGAACTGGGCATGACCCAGGCTGCGGTGAGTTATCAGATCAAGATTCTGGAGGAGCGCGTCGGCACGCCCCTCTTCCTGCGCAAGCCCCGCCAGATCGCCCTGACCGAGGCCGGAACCCGGCTTGCGCCCGAAGTGAGCGAAGCCTTCGACAAGCTGCGAACCGCCTTTGCCAGCTCGCGCGACAAGATCGATGGCATGCTCAGCATCAGTTGCGTGCCCACCTTTGCCAGCCATTGGCTGGCCGCCAATATCGGCCTGTTCCAATTGGCCAATCCGGACATTGCGGTTCGCGTGGAAAGCTCCGGACATCTGGTCGATTTCGGCGCCGAGGAATTCGACATGGGCATTCGCGCGACAACCAGGATGCAGGAGGGATTGACCAGCCATTTGCTGCTCAGGGCCGAGTTCGCGCCCATGCTGCATCCCCGATTGATCGCCGAATATCACGTCGAAAAGCCGGAGGATTTGCTGCGCGTGCCGCAGATCACGCCGGACGATCCCTGGTTGTGCAAATGGCTCGAACTGGCGGGCGTGCCGGCGCCGGTGATCCCGGACAGGCCGTTTTCGCGGCTCGGTTCGCAAAATCTGGAGGCGGCGGCAGCGGCGGTCGGCCGCGGTGTCGCCATGCTGACGCCGGCCTTCTATGCCGACGATATCGCCGCCGGCCGGCTGGCACGGCCATTCGAGCAGGTGGGCTGGGACGGCCACGGCTATTATCTGGTCTATCCCGAGAGCCGTCGCAATGCCTTGAAAATTAAAGCGTTTCGCGACTGGATCATCGAGGCCACCGCGCCGCTGCGGGAACGGCAGGAGACATGAAAAAAGACCCGGCTTGTGGCCGGGCCTTTGGAACTTGGTGCTAGACGATCCCGCCCGAACCGCCTTCGACAGCGGGGCGGATTTCGGCGACTTTGGCGCGGTAACCGGCGGCGCGATAGGTGCCCAGCAGGTCGATGGCGCCGCCCTTTTCGAGGCGCGCCATGGCCAGGATGGGCTCGACATCGGTGCGATAGGCGAGGCGCAGGGCCTGGGTCGCGGCCAGCGCGTCATTGCCCTGCTGCGCCGCCTTGAGTCCGGCGCGGTCCACCAGCAGTGCCTGAGCATAGGCGCGCTGCACATCCGACGCGGAGAGCATCAGCGACTCGATCGGATCGGTCACATTATGCGACTGATCGAGCATATGGGCGGGATGGAAATCCTTGTAGCGGGCCTCGGCATCGACCAGTTCGTTGAAGACGAGGAACAGGCGGTAGGGATCGATGGCACCGGCATCCAGATCATCGTCGCCATACTTGCTGTCATTGAAATGGAAGCCGCCAAGCTTGCCGAACTGGGCAAGGCGGGAGACGATCATCTCGATATTGACGTTGGGCGCATGGTGCCCGAGATCGACCAGGCAGAAGGCCTTCTCCCCCAGCTCCCTGGCGATGATATAATTGGTGCCCCAGTCCTGCACCACGGTGGAGTAAAACGCCGGCTCATACATCTTGTGTTCGGTATAGATGCGCCAGTCATCGGGCAGGGCGGCATAAACCGCCTTCATCGAGTCCAGATAATGCTCGAACTGGGTAGCGAAATTGGTCTGGCCGGGGAAGTTCGAGCCATCGCCGATCCAGACCGTCAGGGCCTTGGAGCCGATGGTCTGGCCGATCTCGATGCATTCAAGATTATGCTCGATCGCCTGGTTACGCGTGCCGGCATCGGCCGCGGAGAGCGAGCCGAATTTATAGGACTGCAGCTGGCCCCTGGCGTCCGAGAAGGTGTTGGAATTCATCGCGTCAAAGCCCAGGCTGAAGCGCGACGCCGCTTGCTTCAGGCGATTGGGATCGGCCTTGTCCCAAGGGATATGCAGCGAAACGGTGCTGGTGGCCTGGGTCAGCTGGGCGATGACGGCGCAATCCTCGATCTTGTCGAAGATGTCGCGCGGCTCGCCCAGGCCCGGGAAGCGGGCAAAGCGGGTGCCGCCCGTGCCGACGCCCCAGGAAGGCACGGCGACGTTGAATTCGGCAACCTTGGCCTTGATGGCGTCGATATCCACGCCGCGCCGGTCGAGCCGCTCGCCCAGGCTTTCGTAATCGGCATGCAGATCATCCACGCGATCGGCGTTTTCCGCTTCGATGATGGATGGGTCGATGATGTGATCGGTCATGTTTTCCTCCACTCCATCCACACACTCGGTGTCATCCCGGACTTGGTCCGGGATCCATCCCGAGATCTCAGGATGGACCCCGGCCTGCGCCGGGGTGACACCGTGGGTGGACTGTGCCCTTTTTTCTTACCGCGTGAACGACTGGGCGTTGCCCGCGTCGACATTGATGATGTTGCCCGTGGACTTGGCCGAGGCCTCCGAGGCGAAGAAGTAGATGGCTTCGGCAATGTCCTCGGGGAAGACGGAACGCTTGAGCATGGAGCGCTGGCGATACATCTCTTCAAGGCCATCCTTGTCGGTCTTGTAGGTCGAGGCGCGCTGCTCAAGCCATTCGCCGGCCCAGATCTTGGAGCCGCGCAGCACGGCGTCGGGATTGACGACGTTGACGCGGATCTGCGCTTCGGCGCCTTCAAGGGCCAGGCACCGCGCGAGATGGATCTCGGCGGCCTTGGCGGTGCAATAGGCCGAGGCATTGGGCGAAGCGGCCAGGCCATTCTTGGACGCAACGAACACGACATTGCCGCCGATCTTCTGGCTCCGGAACAGCCGGAAGGCTTCGCGGCTGACGAGGAAATAGCCCGTGGACAGGATGTCCATGTTCTTGTTCCAGAGCTCGAGCGTGGTCTCTTCGATCGGGGCCGAAGAGGCGAGGCCGGCATTGGAGACGAGGATGTCGATACCACCGAATTCGACCACGGCATGGGCGAAGCCGGAAATGACCTGCTCTTCTTTGGTGACGTTGATGTTCACCGGACGAACGAAGTCTGCACCGAACACACCGGAGAGTTCCGAAGTTGCGTTGTCGAGCGCGGCCTGGTCGATATCGGCGAGAACCACGCAGGCGCCTTCACGCAGCAGGCGGGCGGCCGTGGCCTTGCCAATGCCGCCAGCGCCGCCGGTGACCAGGGCAATCTTGCCGGCGAGGGATTTCGGCTTGGGCATGCGGGCCAGCTTGGCTTCTTCAAGCAGCCAATATTCGATGTCGAAAGCCTCCTGCTCGGGCAGGCCGACATAGGTGGAAACGGTCGAGGCGCCGCGCATCACATTGATGGCGTTGACATAGAATTCGCCGGAAATGCGGGCGGTGGCCTTGTCCTTGGCGAAGGTGAACATGCCAACGCCCGGCATCAGATAGACGACGGCATTGGGATCGCGCACGGCGGGCGAATTGTCGTGTTTGCAGCGGTCGTAATAGGCCTGGTAGTCGACGCGATAGGCGGCGATCTGCTCGCCGATGCCCTCGATGACTTTATCCACGTCCGGGTTGGCCGGGTTAAAGTCGATCACGAGCGGACGGATCTTGGTGCGCAGGAAATGGTCGGGACAGGAGGTGCCCAGAGCCGCCAGCGGACGCAGGTCCTTGGAATTGACGAATTCCAGCACGGCATCGCTGTCATCGAAATGGCCCAGCTTGTGGCTGTCTTCCGAGATGAGGCCGCGAATTTTCGGCATCAGCTTGGCGGCAATGGCGCGGCGGTCGGCAGCGGGCAGGGACTTGACGGCTTCGCCGCCAAAAATGGTCTTGCCCTCGGTCTGCTGCTCGAACCACTCGATGGCCTGATTGATGATGCCAATCGTGGTTTCGTAGCATTCCTTGGGCGTATCGCCCCAGGTGAAGAGGCCATGCGATTCAAGGATCAGGCCCTTGGCATTGGGGTTCTCTTCGCAGAACTTGCCCAGCCACAGGCCGAGCTCAAAGCCCGGCTTCTTCCAGGGCAGCCAGCCGATCGTGTCGCCAAAGATCTGCTGGGTCAGTTCCTTGGAGTTCTTGCTGGCTGCGATGGCGATGATCGCGTCGGGATGCATGTGATCGACGAAGGGGCGGTTCACATAGGCGTGCAGCGGGGTGTCGATCGAAGCGGCGCGGGGATTGAGATTGAAAGTGGCGTGGGGCAGGTAGCCCACCATCTCGTCTTCAAACTCGACGCCACGATAAAGACCCTTCAGGGCCCGCAGCTTGTCCATGTAGAGCGTCGAAAAGCCATCGAGCTTGATCGAGGCGCTGTCGCCGCCCGAACCCTTGACCCAGAGGACTTCGACATCCTGACCGGTCAGCGGGTCCTTCTGGAAGATCTTGGAGGAGGTATTGCCGCCGCCGTAATTGGTGACGCGCTTGTCCGATCCCAGCAGGTTGGAGCGGTAGACAAGGCGCTCGGGCTCGCTCATCGCGGCGGCCTTGGCGTCATCCCAAAGGTTCGCAAGGCGCTTGGGCGCGGTGGTGGACATGATACTCCTCCCAGAGAGTTGGATGGTGGAAAGTTGGCCGGACATGGCCATAGTTCGCGTCAGGCTGTCAATCAGAAACAATCATGAGCAATCAGATTTCGTTGATACTGATCGGTAGTGGCAAAATCATGATTGACACTGATTGGTTTTGATGAAACTCAAAGCGCAGGGAGAACGCTTTTGCACGAAACCGAACGCCACAGGGTCATTCTGTCAGCCGTGCAGGCGCGACCAGTCGCGACTGTTGCCGAGCTGGTGGATATCACCGGCACGTCGGAGGCGACGATCAGGCGCGATATCGCGGCCTTGCATGTGCGGGGCGAGCTGCGCCGGGTGCGCGGCGGCGCCGAAGCGGTCAATCCGCCCGAGCAGGGCGGGCTGATGGGACGGCCCTTTTCCGTGAACGAAACCATCAACATGGCCGCCAAACGCGCCATTGCCCGCGCTGCCGCCGAGCTGTGTCGGGATGGCGAGCCGATCATCATCAATGGCGGCACGACGACCTATCAGATGGTGCACCATCTGACAGCCCGGCGGCTGAGCGTGTTCACCAATTCCTTCGCCATCGCCGAATTCCTGATCCAGAATTCCCGCAATTCCGTGGTCATTCCCGGCGGCACCATCTATCGCGAGCAGAATGTGATCCTGTCGCCCTTTGGCGGCGTGGTGGCATCGCATTTTTACGCCAAGCGCATGTTCATCGGCTGCCAGGGCATCGGCCAGCATGGCCTGATGGAAGCCGATCCGATGATCGTTCAATCCGAGCTGGGCCTGATCGGCCAGGCGGACGAGCTGATCGTGCTGGCAGATTCATCCAAGTTTTCGGGCAGATCGAGCCTCATCCTGTGTGGGCTCGACCGAATAACCGCTGTCATCACCGACAGCGGCATCCGCGACGCAGACCGCCAAATGCTGGAAACGGCAGGCGTGCGGCTCATCGTCGTGGAAACCAGCGCTGAG
>DATMSY010000101.1:0-8407 GCA_035565135.1 Devosia sp. | reverse complement strand
CGGCCGCGGCCGAGCCGCCCGAGGCCATGGAGATCGCCCCGGCCCCGGTGACCCCGCCCGCGCCGGTCGAAACGCCCAAGCCCCGGATTTTCGAAGCGCCCAAGCCTTTGGCGCCGGTCACCTCGATCGAGGACATTATCGAAGAGGCCGCAGCGGTCGGCGGCAGTTCGGTTACCATCGAGCCAGAAAAAGCCAGCGCCGAGACCGAGCCCAAGGCCCCGGCCGATGTGCGGCCCATTCCTTCCATCGTGGCCCGTGCCGAAGCCGCCAAGAGCGGCCCCAGCTCGCCCTTGCCCGGCGCCTCCAATATCCGGCCGATCGAATCGCCGCTCAAGGCGCCCAATTTCGAGCCACGGCCTCTGGCCGCCAATTCGACCGCCGAGCCGCTACGCAGCGGCGGGCGGGGCGATCAGGCCCTGGCGCGCCAGCAGGTCATCGTGCCGCTCGAAGTGGTCAAGCCCGTCGTCGAGGATGCCGAAGCCGTCGAGACGGCTTTGTCCAGCGTCCGCGAAGTCGAGGTCGAGCCTGCCGTCAGCGATCCCAGCGAAGCCGAAAGCGCCATGGCCACGGCCATTGAAGTGCTGGACCGCGAAGCGCGTGGCGAGACCGGCCCGGCTCTGCCCGAACCCGGAAAGAGCGCTGCCGAGCGCGGTTCCTTTGCCGTGCCGCCCGCCGAACCAGCGGACGAGGCCGAGGATGCGGGCTTTGCTGCGCCCCGGCTCGAGCCCCGCTCCGGCGCGGGCCTGACGATTTTCCTCGTGGTCTTTGCCATCCTCCTCGCCGGTGTCGGCGGGGCCGGGTTCTGGGCCTGGCGCGAAGGCTATGTCGATCTCGACCAGATGTTCGGCCAGGCGCAACCGACGACCGAAATCGCCGAAACCGCGCCGCAGACGCTGACGCCCTCGCTGGCCCCGCCCTCAGGCGATGCGCCGCCCTCCGACAATGCCACCGGCCCGGGCAATACCGCGACCACCGCCGCGGCCGAGCCGACCGGTGCGCTCGAAATCGAAGACCGCCTGGAGCCGACCCCTGAGCCGGTCGTGCCCGAGGCCGGGCAGTCCACCCTGCCGGGCATCGATAGCGAGACCAAGACCGAAGAGCGCCTGGCGGGCGAAGACACGGCCATTGCCGCCACCGATCCTACGGCTTCGGTCGATCCTTCCGTGCTGGCAGGCAGCCAGTCGCTGCTGCTCGAGGCCTCCCAGGATGGCCGCACCGGCGCCGTGCCCTTCTCGGGCACCATTGCCTGGAGCGAAGGCACTGACGAGCTGGGCCTGCCCACGCTGATCGGCAAGGCCAGCATTCCCGCCCGCAATCTGGGCGTCGAGCTGATCATCCGCAAGAATGCCGATCCGAGCCTGCCGGCCAGCCACCTGATGGAAGTCAATTTCCAGGTCAGCGACAGCTTTATCGGCGGCACCATTGCGGGCCTGCCCGGCGTGCTGCTCAAGAATGAAGAGCTGGTGCCCGGCACGCCACTGGTGGGCGCCTCGGCTCGCGTTGTGGGCAATTCCTTCCTCTTCGCGCTCAGCGCCGCGGCCAATGACACGAGCACCAATACCGACCTGCTCGAGAACCGCAAATGGATCGACCTGGCCGTGGTCTATGGCACCGGCCGCAACGCGATCATCACGCTCGAAAAGGACGACACCGCCCAGGCCCTGTTCCAGAAGGTGTTCACCACCTGGAATAGCTGAGCTACTGCAGAGGGCGCTCTAGCCCTCCGCCAGCCGCCCCGCTTCCAGCCGGTACCGCCGGCTGGCCAGGGCTTCGATGTCGTCCATGTGATGGCTCACCAGGATCGTGTGCCAGCCATGGGCGAGGGTCAGCGTCTTGACCAGTTCCCGCGTACTTGCGCGGGTCGCGTCATCCAGCGCCGAAAACGGCTCGTCCAGCAGCACCACCGGGCGGTTGCGCACCAGCGTCCGCGCCAGCGCCACGCGCTGCTTCTGCCCGCCGGATAATGTCGCGGCAGTCTGCTGCCCCAATCCGGCAAGGCCCACTTCCTCCAGCGCCACCTCGATCGCCCGCGTCGCGTCCGCCTTGGCGGGCAGGCCCAGCGCCACATTGCGAGCGGCCGAGAGATGGTCGAACAGATTATCCGATTGCAGCAGCAGCGAAACCGGCCGGGCCTCGGGCGGCAGGGGCACGAGGTCGCGGCCATCGAGATCGATGCGGCCCGAAAGCGGCGTCAGAAACCCCGCCAGCAGGTCGAGCAGGGTGGATTTGCCCGAGCCGCTGGCGCCGGAAATGGCGGTGATTTCGCCCGGAGCGGCCGTCATGTCGAAGCGATAGGGCGTGGCCTGGCCGGGATGGGAAAAACTCAGGTCTTCAACGCGCAGCATTGGCAATCCTCTCGAAGAGCCGGGGCAGGCCGACAAAGGCGATAATGGTGCCCACCAGCAGAATGGCGGCGATGGCCGCCGCATCACTGCCGCGATAGGCGCCCAGCGCGCGGAACATCATCAGCGGCAGGGTCTGGAAATCCTGCGTGCCGAACAGGGCGATAACGCCGAGATCGCCCAGCGAGAAACAGAAGGCCAGCGCCAGCATGACGCCGATATCCTTGCCGAGCAGGGGATATTCAACGGCAATGAACTGCCGCCAGCCGGTGAGATCGAGCGAGCGGATCAGCTTGCCGCGCGTGCGGGCAATGGCTTCGAAAGGCGGGCCGAGCGTCGCCATGGCAAAGGGCAGGGCGAGCAGGCTATTGCCCAGAATGACCACATAGGGCGCGGCCAAAGCCGGCGCGACGCCCAGATTGCGGACCAATAGGAAAAAGCCCAGCGACAGCACCACGGCGGGCACCGCCAGATAGGCAAAGGCCGGCATGCCCAGCAGGGTGCGGATCACGCCATTGCCCGTTGCCGCGCGGCCCATGGCCAAAACAAGCGCCAGCAACAGCGTCAGCAGCGCCGAACTCGTGCCGATGATCAGGCTGGACAGCGCCGCCCACCAGAAGGCCGGCTGCGCCAGCAAGCGCCCGAAGCCGCCCACCACGCCATCGAACAGCACCGAGGCCAGGGGCAGGATGAAAGCCACGGTGCAGAGCAGGAGGACGATGGTTTGCACTATCCGCGCACCCAAGCCATCGCGCCAGCTGGGGGCAGCGGAAGGCCCCAGGCTCGTGGGGATCGGCGCCAGCGCCGAGGCGATGAGAATGACCAGTGAGCAGACCCCGATCTGCGTCAGCGCCAGCAACACCGCCGCCCGCAGGTCGAAATCCTGCCGCACCGCGGCATAGATGGCCACTTCCAGCGTCTGGTTGGCCGGCCCGCCGCCCAACAGCAGCACAATGGGAAAGCTGGTAAAGGCAAGAAGGAAGATGATCGCCCCCAGGCCCGGCAACGTGCTGCGCAAAGCCGGCCAATCAATGATGGCAAAGCGCTGCCACGCTGTGAGGGCAAGCGATTGTCCGGTCTTGAGCCGGGGCCGGGGAATGGCGTCGAGCCGCGCCAGCATGATGCGAGCGGCAAAGGCACCATCGAGAATGACATGGGCAAAGAGGATGCCCGACAGCCCGAACGCCGGATTGCCGATGGCGGTGCCGAACAGGGCTTCGCTCGCCTGATTGATCCAGCCATTGCGGCCCCAGATCGAGAGCAGCCCAAAGGCCACCACCATGCCGGGCGTGACAATGGCCGAGGCGAACAGCCCGACCACCAGATCGCGGCCGGGAAAGCGCAACCGGTTCAGCGCCCAGGCCAGCGCCATGCCCACGGCCAGTGAAAGCACGGTGGTGAGGCCCGCCTGGATCGCGGTCATCCGCAGCAGATGGGGGATGTCCACCCGTCCGGGACCGCTGGCCTGGCCGGTAGCGGCGCTGAAAATCGACCAGAGGACAAGGGCTATCAGCACTGCGACGGCGAACGCCAGCGTGGCAGCGGCAGCAATGCGGAGCGGGCGGTGGGGCAGGGTGGACATCAATGCCGCCCCACACACGGAGCCGCACCCTCCCCCTTGCGGGGAGGGCTGGGGAGGGGGGCGGTTGGCCCGGATATTCGGGCTCTCAACACCCCCTCCCAACCTCCCCCGTCAAGGGGGAGGTACCGCTCCGTGTTTGCGGCAGCGATATCGCCAATGTGTTGGCGCGTGATCATCCCTACTGAATCGCCTTCAGCATCTCATCGATCCACGCAGCGCTATTCGCCTCCACCTCCGCTTCCGGCAGCGTCAGCGTCTTTTCCGGCTGCGGCAGCGTGCCAAAGGCCGGGTTCAGCTCGGACCCAAGATCGACCACCGGAAACATCCAATTGGTCGTCGGAATGATCTTCTGCGCATCGGCCGAAGCCAGCCAATCCAGAAACTGAAACGCCAGTTCCTGATGCTTGGACGATTTCAGCACGCCGGCCACTTCGGTCTGGGCAAGATGGCCTTCCTCGAACAGCGCCGCCTTGATCGTATCATCACCTTCCTCGACGATATGGTAGGCCGGCGAGGTGGTGTAGGAGAGCGCCATATCGGCCTCACCTTCGAGGAAAAGGTTGTAGCTCTCGCTCCATTCGCGTGTCACCGTCAGGATATGCGGCTTGAGCCCCGCCCAGATTTCGGGCGCGCGGTCGCCATAGGCGGCCTTGATCCAAAGCACGAGGCCCAGGCCCGGCGTTGCCGAGCGCGGGTCCTGGATGACGATCTTGAAATCGTCCGGCAGGGCGATCAGTTCTTCGAACGACTTTGGCGGATTGGCCAGTTTGTCGCTGTCATAGACGAAGGCGAAATGGGCATAGTCGAAGGGCACGAAATTCTTGTCGGTCCAGCCATAGGGCAGGGTCAGATTGTCGAAATAGAAATTGTGCTCGGCAAAGAGCCCGGTGTCGCGGGCTTCCCCGGCAATGGCCGTATCGAGCCCCACGATCACATCGGCCTCGGTCGTATCGCCTTCGAGTTGCACGCGGCGCAGCGTGCCGATCGAGGAATCCGCGGCGATGAAATCGACCGTGCAATTGCAGATGGCTTCAAAGCCGGCCTTGAGCTGGGGGCCGGGGCCCCAATCGGCGGCGAAGCCGTCATAGGTATAGACCTTGAGCGCCGGCACATCCTGGGCGAAGGCGGGCGTGGCAAGCAGTCCGGCAAGGACCGCAAGCGCCAGAGAGGTGGATTTGACCATGGGTCATCCCTTCATCGGTTCATGCGATCATGTGTGAAGGGACAGGTGTCAATGGTGGAGCGCCCGCGAGACGCCCTTGCCATCTCGAACTTCCTCCGCCAGCATGACCTGGTTCAGGTTCAATGGGTAATTCTCAGCTCCGGAAACCCGGAACACCCCAGCGAGACGCCTGAGACTTAATGTGAGAATTGTGACAGTGCAAGAGACTTCCGTGAGCGGCGCGGATGGGCTGCCCATCGTGTTTGACCGGCCCCTGGCCATTGTGGGTGGCGGGGCAGTGGACCCGGCCCTTTTGGCAGAGCTGGCCCAGCGCGGCGTTGCCCTGGTGGGCGCCGATGGCGGGGGCGACGCGATCGGGGATGCGGGCCTCGTGCCCGCCGCGATCATTGGCGATCTCGATTCCCTCGCCGACCGGGCCGGCTGGGAACAGCGGACGCGGGTGATCCACATTGCCGAACAGGAAACCACCGACTTTGAAAAGGCGCTCTATTCGACCACAGCCCCGCTGACGCTGGCTTTGGGCATGACCGGCAAGCGGCTCGATCACACTTTGTCGGCCCTCAATGCCATGCTGAAATTCGCGCCGGCGCGGCATCTGCTGCTGGTGGATGAGGTCGATGTGGCGCTGGCCATAACCGGCCCCTTCGGCTTCGACGCCACGAGGGGCGAGCGGGTATCGATCTACCCCCTCGCCGAAGTGAGCTTTACCCGCTCCGAGCGACTGCTCTATCCGCTCGACGGCCTGACCCTGGCACCAGGCGGCCGGCTGGGCACCTCCAATGCAGGCCTCGGCGGGCGCGTCGAGATCACCCCAGCCGACGACACGCCCTGGCTATTGATCCTGGGCAAGGAGCGGTTGTGGGATTTGATGGCGGTATTGTCGGCATAGGCAGGTCGGGGCATGGTTCAGGGATTGGAAAAGAGCTGGTTCGCAATCGATGGCGAATTGGACGAGATCGGTTTCGACGGGTTTGCCGATGACCGTTTTCCCTCTGAACTGGCAGAGCGCGTAATTGCCGCGTTCAGCCGCGAGGGCGATTGGATACTTGACCCGTTTGCCGGACTTGGCACCACGCTTCACGCGGCGCAGCGCCTCGGACGGCATGCCGTCGGTTTCGAGCCCAATAGCGAACGAGCCGATTGGGCCCAAAGGGGCCTTTATGCGCCGAACATGCTGGTCAATGCAGGCATAGAGACGATCGACCAGCATAATTTGCCGGCCTTCAATCTGGTTTTCACCAGCCCGCCTTATGTCACGGTCAATCTCGAGGACGATCCCTGGGGACCCAGCTATTTCGACGACATGCGGGAGATTTTCGAGCGCGTGCGGCAACATTTGGCGCCCAAGGCAATGCTGGTGGTCGAAGTCTCCAATATCGATACCGACGATGGCTATCGGCCGCTGGTCTGGCAATTCGGGACGATGCTGGGCGAGATATTTGCTTTGCAACGGGAGATCGTCCGGACAAATACCGGCCCCACTCCGGCAGGGCCGGGCGTGAACCAGAGTTCGCTCCTGGTCTTCCGCCACGGCTGAGGTGACGCCTTTCTGAATGCCCCGTTCAAGGCCGTTTCAGTCGGGCCGGCCCACATATGGGGCCAGCCGGATTGACCGGCCTATCAGAGAGGAGTTCGTTACATGTCGATCAGTCGATCCATAGCCGTTGTCCTCGTGCTGGCCACGGGGCTGGGCGCCGGGGCTGTTGAGGCCAATGACGCCGTTATTCGCTCGGGCCTGGCCGAGCAGGCCATCATCATTGTTGGCGGCAAAGGCGCCGATGTCAGCCTCAACCCGCAGCCGCTGCCGCCGGGCATCGTCAATCCCTGGGTCCGGCAGGGGCTCAATCCGCAACCCTTGCCGCCCGGCAAGGCCCCCGCGCCCGAAGCCCGCCCCGGCTTCTGGCAGGGGAGCAATCCCGACGATATGGTGCCGGGCCGGATGTATTAGAGCGGCTGGGGTATCCCCAAACAAAAAAGGCGGGCACGGGGCCCGCCTTTCCATTTCTTTCCCGCGTATTACGCCGCGCTGCGCGCAGCTTCCTTGACCGCGTCCTGCACCTTTTCAAAGGCGCGGACTTCGATCTGGCGGATGCGTTCGCGACTGACGTCATATTGCTGGGCCAGCTCTTCCAGCGTCGCCGGATTTTCCTGCAGGCGCCGGGCGTTGAAGATGGCGCGTTCGCGTTCGTTGAGCACGTCCATGGCATTGGTCAAAAGACCCATGCGCTCGGTATATTCCTCGCTTTCGCCCAAAGCCGTTTCCTGGCTCGGGGTGTCGTCGACCAGCCAGTCCTGCCATTCGGAGCTGCCTTCATCGGCCCGCATGGGCGAATTCAGCGATGCATCACCCGAAAGGCGCGCATTCATCGACACCACATCGTCTTCGGTGACGTTGAGCGTGGTGGCGATCTGCTTGATCTGGTCGGGATGCAGGCTCCCATCGTCCAGCGCCGCGATCTGGCCCTTCACCTTGCGCAGGTTGAAGAACAGGCGTTTCTGGGCGGCGGTGGTGCCGATCTTGACCAGGCTCCAGGAGCGCAGGACATATTCCTGGATGGCCGCGCGGATCCACCACATGGCGTAGGTGGCCAGGCGGAAGCCCTTTTCCGGCTCGAAGCGCTTGACCGCATGCATCAGGCCCACATTGCCTTCCGAAATGACTTCGGAAATGGGCAGGCCATAGCCGCGATAGCCCATGGCGATCTTGGCCACGAGGCGCAGATGGGACGTGATGAGTTTTTGAGCGGCGCCCGGATCGGCGTGCTCTTTGTAGCGCTTGGCGAGCATGTATTCTTCATCCGGTTCCAGCATGGGGAACTTGCGGATTTCCTGAAGATAACGGCTCAGTCCGCCTTCGGCGGAAAGCACCGGCAAATTTGTCTGGGCCATGGATGCACCCCTTTCTGATATCCCCCATGCTAGTGGCGCCGGATTGCCGCTACATTGCGAAAAATGCGATTGTAGCGACGCCCGTTCAACGCTTGGCGCGGGCGGATCAGTCCCCCGCAATATCCATTTCGGCATATTCGCGGAACTTAAGGCATATATAGGTAGCCGCTTCGCGAATGTAAGGGCGCGAATTGGTAAGGAACGTTACAAATACGCAATGGTTGCCAGGGCTTGGGCCGCCGGGCAGTAGCGTTTCCGTGAACCATATTAGCGCAATCGCGATATTTTTTCCAGTGGCGCGGTGCTCCACCCAGCCAGCGGCCCGGCAGCTCCCCCTCGACGGGGGAGGTTAGGAGGGGTGCCGAGAGCCCGGATCCAGTCCCCTCCCCCTTGAGGGGAGGGCTAGGGTGG
>DATMSY010000100.1:0-40354 GCA_035565135.1 Devosia sp. | reverse complement strand
GCCTTGCCCACCGCCAGCGGAATGCTCAACGCCTGCTCGCGCAGCGCCCTGCCCGCATCGGTCAGCAGCACGCGCACCTGCCGCTCGTCTTCCGCGTCTCGCCGCCGCACCACCAGCCCCCGCGCCTCCAGGCGCTTGAGCAGCGGCGTGATGGTCCCCGAATCCAGCAGCAGCCGCTCGCCCAGCGCCTTGACCGTCAGGTCATCGCCCTCCCACAGCACCAGGAACACCAGATATTGCGGATAGGTCAGCCCCAATGCGTCGAGGCGCGGTTTATAGAACCGGTTGAAGGCATGCCCGGCGGCATAGACCGCAAAGCACAGCATCGAATCCAGCTTGAGCAGGTCGCCCTTATCGGCCACGCCAATCTCCATCTCAGCACGCATTCCTTGGCATGATCATAGCATGTCTTTTTCAATTGCACACAATTTAATTGCACGCTATACAACCTCCATCCAAGGAGACTCAGAAAATGATCAAATCAGCCATCTACACCGCCCACGCCACGTCCACCGGCGGCCGCACCGGCACCAGCGCCACCGATGACGGGCGCCTCTCGGTAGTTCTCGATACGCCCAAGGAAATGGGCGGCAATGGCGGCCCCGGCACCAATCCGGAACAGCTCTTTGCCGCCGGCTATTCCGCCTGCTTCCTCGGCGCCATCAAGGCTGTCGCTCGCGGCGAAAAGATCAAGGTCCCCGACGAAACCAGCATCAATGCCGCCGTCTCCTTCGGTGAAAACGCCCAGGGCATCGGCTTCGGCATTGCTGTGGCGCTCGAAGTCACCATCCCCGGCATGGATCGTGACGCGGCCCTGGCTTTGGTCGAAAAGGCCCACCAGGTCTGCCCCTATTCCAACGCCACGCGCGGCAATATCGACGTCAAGCTCAGCGTCGCCTGATAACAAAACAGCCGCCCGGATGATCGTCCGGGCGGCTGTGTTCTTTGAAATTGCAGGTTTTCAAGCGGCTTCCGCCACTACCTCCAGCGGCTCCCAGCGCTGCGTCCGCCGCTCCAGCGCCAGCGAGATGAAGAACAGGATCAGCCCGCCAACGGCCATGATCGCCCCGACCACGCCGGTAGATCCCCAACCATAACCCGCCGAAATCGCCATGCCACCCAGCAAGGCTCCCAGCGCATTGGCCATGTTGAACGCGGCATGATTGAGCGTCGCCGCCAGCGTCTGGCCCTCAGCCGCCACATCCATCAACCGCGTCTGCAGCGCCGTACCGATCGCCACGGTAAACCCCACCAGCAGCACGCTGATCGCTGCCGTCAGCCAGAACTGCGCCGTCAGCGGAATGATGGCCAGGCTCACCACATTGAACGCCAGCATGCCGCCAATGGTCGCCATCAGCGCCTTGTCGGCCATATAGGCCCCCAGAATATTGCCCAGCGTCATGCCGACGCCAAACAGCGCCAGCACCAGCGGCACCCAGATCATCGGGATATCCGCCACCTCGGTCAGCAGCGGCACCACATAGGTGAATACCGCAAACATGCCACCGCACCCCACCGCGCTGATCCCCAGCGTCAGCCACACCTGCGGCCGCTTGAGCGCGCTCAGCTCGCGCAGCGGGCTCGCGCCCTCGGCGATTTCCACCACCGGCGCAAAGCGGGCAATCATCGCCAAGGCCAGCGCCCCGACGACGCCCACGCCGGTAAAGGTCGGACGCCAGCCCATATATTGGCCCAGCCACGTCGCCATCGGCATGCCGATCAGCGTCGCAATGGTCAGCCCCAGCATCACCCGGCCCACCGCCCGGGCCCGATAGCCGACATCCACCATGGATGCCGCCACCAGCGCCGCAATGCCGAAATAGGCCCCATGCGGCAATCCGCTGATGAACCGCAAACCGATCAGCGACAGATAATCCGGCGCCGCGGCGCTGCCGAAATTGCCCAGCGCAAACAGCGCCATCAGGCCCAACATCAAGGTTTTACGCGACACCTTGGCAAACAGCACCGCGATAAGCGGCGCTCCCACCACCACGCCAAGCGCATAGGCGCTGATGACATGCCCCGCCTCCGGCTCGGTGATCCGCAGGTCCCCCGCCAGATTGGGCAAAAGCCCCATGATCGCAAACTCGCCCGTGCCGATGCCGAAGGCGCCGATAGCCATGGCGAAAATCGCCAGCCTGGTCGATAGCGAGCCGAGCCCGGCAGAGGGACGGGAGGAAGCGGTCACGGCAAATACTCCGGCAGAAACAGGCACGCGGGCGCAAAGCGCCGTCGCCGTCAGCAATATGGGATGACCGCAAGGGAGGTTGCGGTTTCGTGCCACACTAAAATGTCAGCCGGCCAGGCCACAATGCCGGTTTCTGCAGGGCCGCTTTGCACCAATTGCCTGCCCGACAAGGATAATCTTTAACGCTGCGGATTCATCGGCACGAAAGGGCTTGCCGCTACTCTCGCCCCGCCTTCTCCGGAGCGACGCCATGTCCGTCCCTGCCCTCGCCATCAGCAATCTCGCCAAACGCTACGATCGGCCGGTCGTTGCCGATCTTGCGCTCACCGTCCGGGCCGGCGAATTCTACGCCCTGCTGGGCCCCAATGGCGCAGGCAAAACCACCATTCTGCGCATGGTTGCTGGGCTGCTTCAGCCAGATGCCGGCGACATCTCCATCTTCGGCATCGATGCCCGCCGCGATCCGATCGCCGCCAAACGCATCGTCGCCTGGGTGTCCGACGAACCCATGGTCTATGACCGGCTGACCCCGCTCGAATATCTCGAATTCGTCGCCGGCCTCTGGCAGATCGATGCCGCCACCGCACAACGGCGCGCCCACGACCTCATCGGCTGGCTGGGCCTCACCCCGCATGCCAATGAATTATGCGCGGGTTTTTCCAAGGGCATGCTGCAGAAGGTCGCGCTGGCCGGCGCCCTCGTCCACGAACCGCGCCTGATCATCCTCGATGAACCCCTGACCGGGCTCGACGCCGGCTCCGCCCGCCAGGTCAAGGATGTCCTGCTGGGCAAGGTCCGCGACGGCGTTACCGTGATCATGACCACGCACATTCTCGAAGTCGCCGAGCGCATGGCCGAACGCATCGGCGTCATCGCCCAGGGCCGCCTCATCGCCGAGGGAACACTGGCGGAATTGCGCTCACGCATCGGCCGGGAATCCAGTCTCGAAGACATCTTCCTCGATCTCGTCGCCCAGGGCGAGGTAGCCGCCGCATGAGCGCACAACCGGCCTCGCTACTCTGGTTCGCGCAGCATGAAATAGTCCTGGCCTGGCGTGAATGGCTGGCCATGATGACCGGCAGCCGCCGCGCAAGGGGCATCGGCGTCGCCGTGGCCATCGCGATAGCCTTGCTGCTGTTTCACCTGCTCGCCTTCGGCCTGGTCACCCCCTGGGTCGCCCGTGGCATTGCCCCCGACAAACCGACCCTGGTCATGATCGCGGGCAGCGGATTGCTGTTCTGGTCGGTCATGCTGTCTCAGGCGCTCGAGGCCGTCACCCGGGTCTATTATGCCCGCTCCGACCTCGATCTCATCCTGTCCTCGCCAGCCTCCTCGCGCCGCATCTTCGCCGTTCGCACCGGCTCGGTCGCACTGTCCACGACCCTGCTGGCCGCTCTATTGGCCAGCCCGGTCATCAATATGCTGGCCCTGCTCGATGGTCCCCATTGGCTGGCTTTCTATGGCGTACTCGCCGCCGCTGGTGCGCTCGCCACAGCCATCGCTGTCGCCGCGGCCATCGTGCTCTTTCGCTGTGTTGGCCACAAACGCGCCCGGCTCGTCGCACAGATCGTCGCTGCAATCGTCGGCGCGGGTTTTGTCATCGGCGTGCAGGCCGCCGCCATTCTGCACTATGGCAGCCTTTCCCGCTTCACCCTGCTGCAATCGGCCGATCTCATCGCCATGGCCCCAGAGGCCGGGAGCATGGTCTGGTTTCCCGTCCGCGCCGCCATGGGCGAACTCCCCGCCCTGGCCATGGTTCTCGCCATCGGCTTCGGTGCTTTTGGCGCGGTGCTGGCCTTGACCGCGTCGAGCTATGGGCGGCACGCCATCTCGGCCTCCGGCCTGAGCCATATCCGCAGCCAGCGGCGGCCAGCCACGACAGGCTTCCGCCCCGCCTCGCAACGACAGGTCCTGCGCCGCAAGGAGTGGCGGCTGCTGCAACGCGACCCCTGGCTGCTGTCGCAAACCCTGATGCAGATTCTCTATCTGCTGCCCCCGGCCCTCATGCTCTGGATCAATTTCGGCGACGCGGCCGGCGCCAATATCGTCGTGGTTCCCGTGCTCGTCATGGCGGCCGGGCAATTGGCCGGCGGCCTCGCCTGGCTCGCCATATCCGGCGAAGACGCCCATGATCTGGTGGCCACCGCGCCGGTCACACCCCGCTCGATCCTGATCGCCAAGATCGAAGCCGTGCTGATCATCATCGCGGCGATACTGACACCGCTGATGGCGCTGATGGCGCTGCTCGCGCTGTCCTCGCTCTATATCGCCGCCGCCACCGCCCTGTGCGCAGGCCTGGCAGCCAGTTCGGCCACCGCCATCCAGCTCTGGTTCCGGGTCAATGCACGGCGTTCCATGTTCCGCAAGCGCCAGGTCGCATCGCGCGCCGCCACGCTGAGCGAAGCCTTCGCCTCCATCATGTGGGCCGGCACCGGCGCATTGCTGGCAGTGCAATCGCCGCTGGCCATGCTGCCGGCCACGCTCGCCATTGTCATCCTCGGCATTGCCCGGCTGATCAGCCCAAAGCGGCGCTAGCTATCCCATCCGCGCCAGGCTCGGCCGCCTTTCGTGCCGCCGGATGGCCGCCAGGGCAATACCGGCCAGCGACAGCGCCGGCAGCACTGCCCCCACCCAGCCCAGATCCCCGGCCGAGCCGAATTGCAGCACCAGCCCCGCAATCAGCGAACCGCTGGCAATGCCGAGATAAAGCGCCGATGCATTGAGCGAAAGCACCAGCGGCGCGCTATTGGGTGCCAGGCTAAGCAAATAGCTCGACTGCGCCGGCGGAAAAGCCCAGCCGGTAGCGCCCCAGGCAAAGATCAGCACGAAAAAGGCCGGCCCGACAAATCCTGCCGGCAAATGCGCCACCAGCGAAACGGCAACCAGCATGGCGCCATTGAGAACCACGGCCGCGACCACCGTCGGACGGGCCCCGAGCCGGTCGGCCAATTGTCCGCCTGCGGCATTACCCACCGCCGCTCCAACGCCATAGGCGAGCAACACCGCCGGAACCAGCGCGGAGGCCAATCCCATCGACTGCGTTGTTACCACCGCCAGATAGATGATGACCGTGAAGGCTCCCGCCAGATTCAACCAGGTCGTCACCAGCGCCCCCGGAACGCCGGGCAGCGCCACCGCCGCGATCCGCTGACGCAGGCTCAACTGCGCGCCCCGCAACCCGGCGGGCAACATGATCCAGATCGAACCCGCGGCCACGGCGCCGAATATGGCCACCATCAGATAGGTGCCGCGCCACCCCACCAGACCCGCCACCAGCGCTCCGAGCGGAGCACCGAAGGCAACCGCCATGGTCGTGCCGCCGACGATGACTGAAATGGCGCGCGCCCGGTGATCGGCCGACGAGATCGCGACACCGGTAGCTTGTGCAGTGGCGGTGTAAAGCCCCGCCGCAAAGGCCATCACGATGCGGGCCGCCATAAGGCCGAAATAGCCTTGCGACAATGCCGCCCAGATCGCGCCGGCCGAGAAGATGAGTGCCGTGATCGCCAGCGTCCGGCGCCGGTCCGCCGTGCCCGTCAACGCGGCCAGCACCGGCGAGCCAAAGGCATTGGCCAGCGCAAAGGCGATAACCAGATACCCCGCCTGGGTCAGCGAAACACCCATGGAATCAGCGATCTGCGGCAACAGGCTCGGTATGGCAAAGCTCTCGACGCCAATGGCAAAGGTGCCGATCGCCAGCCAGATAAGACGGATATCCATGGGAAATGCTCTTGTCCAAAATTTATTGAACAATTGGACATCACGGCTCCTTGTGTCAACCACTAGTCCAAAACTTATTGAACTAGCTAGCAGCCAGCGTTACATATCCGTCATGTCACTACAGCATCCAGACCCCGACCAAATCACCATGCCCGCCGTTCTCGCCGCCCTGGGCGACGAAACGCGGCTGGCCATTGTCGGCCATTTGTCGCTCTGCGAGGACGTCGGCATGGTCTGCGGCCAATTCCTCGATCTGACCTCCAAGACCAATCTCACCTATCACCTGGCCAAATTGCGCGAGGCGGGGGTAATCACCGTTACGCCCGAGGGCACACGGCGGCGGGTCAAGCTGCGCTGCGCCGATCTCGATGCACGGTTTCCCGGCTTTCTCGACACCATCATCGCTGAGGCGGTCAAGTCCCCCCTGGTGGCTTCGATATCCGCCAGCTGACTTGCCAGAGCGGCTCCAAACTGGTCATTTGCATCTGCCTTTTCCTTGAGCGACGCCATGACCAGCCTGACCTTCCGCGATGCCACGCCTGCCGATATTCCCACCATGCTCAAGCTCAGCCATGCCGGCGACGCCCGTGGCTCCGATACACCGCCACTCGATCCGGCGACGCTGAGCGACCCGCGCTATCGCGCCGCCTTCGACGAGATCGTAGCCGATCCCAAGCACCGCCTGATCGTCGCTGAGCTGAATGGTGAGGTCGTCGGCACCCTGCAGATCAGCTATCTGCCCGGCCTGCCCAATTTCGGCATGAAGCGGGGCCTGCTCGAAAACGTCCATATCCGCGGCGACCTGCGCGGCGGCGGCCATGGCAGCACCATGGTGAAATGGGCCATCGAACGCTGCCGCGAAGCCGGTTGCGGGCTGGTTCAACTCACATCCAACAAGGTCCGCGTCGACGCCCACCGCTTCTACGAAAAGCTCGGCTTCGCCAAAAGCCACGAAGGCTTCAAGCTCAGGCTCTAGCTACCAGATAGCGTTATTGGTCGCCGGATCGCTGCCGACCTTGCCGTCGCGGCGGTCCAGCTTGGCGATTTTGGCCATGTCATCTTCATCCAGCTCGAAATCGAACACATCCGCATTGGCGCGGATGCGCTCTGCATGGGTGGATTTGGGGATGACGATCAGCCCCTCCTGGATATGCCAGCGGATGATCGCCTGGGCCGGGCTCTTGCCATGCTTGTCGGCGATCGCGCCGATCGTTTCATTGCCGAGCGCCGCCCCGCTGCCCAGCGGGCTATAGCTTTCGATGGCGATATCATGCTGCTGGTGAAATGCCCGCACATCGCGTTGCTGGAATTCGGGATGCAGCTCGATCTGGTTGACGGCGGGAGCGACCCCGCTGTCGCCGATGATGCGCTCAAGATGGTCAGGCAGGAAGTTTGACACCCCGATCGAGCGGATACGGCCATCGCGCTGCAATTGCACGAAGGCCCGCCAGGTGTCGGAATATTTGTCCTGCGCCGGCACCGGCCAATGGATCAGGAACAGGTCGAGATAATCGAGACCCAGCCGGTCCAACGATCCCATGAACGACTTGAGCGTCGCATCATAACCCTGATCCCGCGTCCGCAGCTTGGAGGTAATGTAGAGCTCCCGCCGGTCGATGCCGCTGTCCCGGATCGCGGCTCCCACGCCTTGCTCATTGCTATAACCCTGTGCCGTATCGATCGACCGGTAGCCGGCCGCGAGCGCCTCGGCGACGGCAGCGCCGACATCGCCATTGGGTATCTGCCACACGCCAAATCCCAATTGCGGGATAGTCTTGCCGTCATTGAGGCCGATTGCAGGAATGTCAGGCATCGAAAAATATCCTTCACGCTAGAAAATAACGGCAAGGCCCGTAATGGCCAGCAGCACGATAATGGCGATACCGACCAGCATGACGAAGAAAATGATCTTGGCCAGCGCTGCTGCGCCTGCGGCGATGCCGGTAAAGCCGAGCGCGCCGGCAACCAGGGCGACGACGACGAGCAGAATGAGCAATTGGAGCATGATATGTCCTCGGGAAGGTAGTCCCCTCGTCAACGCGCCGCTCCTTTGCGCGTTCCGTCTCGCCTATGTCAGGCTTGCGCCATACCGCAGTTTCGCCCGCTCGCGTGCCTTGGCCGCGACCACCTCGCGGTCCTTGGGTGGCGCATCGGTATCGAGCGATTTCAGGAGATTCCGGACCACTTTCTCGATCTCCTCGACCGCCTCGTGAAACGCTGCCTCATTGGCTTTCGAGGGGTGGGTATATCCGGAAATCTTGCGCACGAATTGCAGCGAGGCATCATGCATTTCGTTGCGTGTGGCTGGCGGTTCGAAATTGAACAGGGTCTTGATATTGCGGCACATGATCACTCTCCTCGTCGCCCAAGGCTGACTCCATCGCGCCCCCGGCGCAAGCCCTGAACCTAGTCCCGGAACCAGCCGGCCCCTATCAACGAGCGGTCGCCATGCCGCGTCAGCCTGGTCTTCAACGCTGCCAGAGCCTGGGGCGTCCAGCCCGGCGGATCGGTCACGGCCACCCAGCCGTCGAAATAATCCTGCGGCGCATAAACGTGACCGAAGCCGATCGGCGCCGTCTGGGCCAGCGCCATATCGAGCGCCAATTGCAGGAACGTCACCACCGGATACCAATTGAGTAGCGGCGACACGTCAGGCGCCCGTTTCCCCTCGATCCATTCGGGCGGGCGATAGAAAGCGTCCGTCTCGAAAAAGACGATGGGGTCGCTCGGATACTGTAGATAGACCAGCCGGATCGGCCCCCACTGCGCCCCGGGAATATCGAGCGCATTGCCCTGGTTGGTAAACCGGATGATTGAGCCATCTTCGAAGCGCGGCAGCCATTCCGGCGTGCCGGGATCGCGATTGGCCGTCGTCGACCGCCAATTGGCGCTGGCAAAAGGCGGCCCGGCCCAGAGCGCCCCATCGAACGGATCGGCCAGGATTTCGTAGAGCGTGCCCGAAGCCTGCGACGCATAGGCCCCCAGGCTCAACCCATGCAGATACAGCTTGGGCCGCGTCTCCTTGGGCAAATCCGTCCAATAACGATAGACCGTGCTGAACAGCGCCTGCGCCGCCGATGTGCCAACATCGGGCTCGACCACCAGCGATAGCCAGCTGGTCAAATAGGAATATTGCAGCGCCACGCTCGCCACGTCGCCGCCATGCAGAATTTCGAGCGTATCGATCGCCGGCGGATCAACCCAGCCCGTCCCTACCGGCATGATCAGCACCAGCACCGACCGGTCGAACGCGCCCACCCGTAGCATTTCGGCCAATGCCAGCGCCGCCCGCTCCTGCACGGTCTCTGCCGAGCGCAGCCCAACATAGACCCGCAACGGCGTTTCGGCAGGCCGTCCGGTCATCGCCGAAATCTCGTCCGCCGTCGGCCCCGATTCCACATAGACTCGCGCGTCCAGCCCGATCGTATCCCAGGGGATCAGCGAAGCCGAACTGCCCGATTTCAGCGGATCGGTCGGCGCTGGATCGTCACGGCCCGCTATCGTGTCGAATTCGGCATAGAAGCGGTCTGCCGTGTAGAGCGCCCAGCGGATCACCACGCCATTGACGAAAAGGCTGGCCACCAGCCCGACAACCAGCACCCCGCCGACAAAGGCCACCCGGCGCGGGATGATGCGGCCCAGCATGGCCGACACCAGGCGCACGCCCTGCACGATCAGCGTGCCGATCCCGATCAGCAGCGTGGCCGGCACAATGGCAATGGCCGCAACCCAAAGCGGCTGGATACTCTCCACCGGCGCAACGCCCATAACGGCGCGAATGGAATTCTGCCAACCGGTCGAGAACCACAGGAACGCGACAACGAGGCCCGCACAGGCCAGGGTAATCCCCTGCTTGATCCGGCGCGCCCACACATCATTGGGCAGGCTCAGCTCCAGAAAGGTCCAGAGCCATTCAAGGAAAACGCCGATGCCATAGCCAGCCGCGAAGACGCAGCCGGTCAAAATCCCCTGCACCACGAAATTGCGCGGAATAAGCGATGGCGTCAGCGACAGGGCGAAGAACAATAGCCCCAGCATGATGCCGCCGGTCGAGAAACGATTGAACCAGGCCAATGCGCGCGCAAACCTCATCCGCCAGTCCCTACCATATCCCCGGCGGCGAGGCCCAGCGAGACGACGCCCCAGATCAGCAGGCCCGCAATGGTCAAGCCGGCCAGCCCGATTATGCCGCCCGCGATCATGCCCGCGCCGTCCCGATTGATCCGCGACAGGCAGATCACCGCAATACCCACATTGGGCACCGCATTGATCAACGGAATGGGGATGACCATCGGAATGCTGAGCATCAGCACGAAGAGCCCCACCGCCATCCGCCCCTGTTCCGCAGCCAGAAATTCCAGCCGCGGCGAGGAAAACCGCGCCACCAATGTCGAGAACCAGCGCAGTTGTTGCAACATGCGCGATGCCAGCCTTGGCGAGAGCCGCCGCTCGCCGATAAAGCGCGGCAGCCCCGGCGGGCGCCCGATTATCATCGCGATGGCAAAGGCAATGATGGCGCAGGCAATCGTGCCGCCATAGCCCGGCGGCCCCGGGATCATGTTGAGCACACAGAACACCAGAATGACGAAGCTGTGCGATTGCTCGCCCAATAGGGCAATGACCTGCCGGATAGTGAGGGCGCCATCGCCCGCCGCCTCGGCCTGTTGCAGACCTGCGGCAATGGCATCGATCTGCATTTCGACTGGGCTGGGGGCGTCCTTCATCAGGTCGCGATGTTAGGGCGGATTCGGAAAGCAGGGCAATCGATCTGCCGCCCTGCCGGCTTACCAAAAGTTAGCTACCGCCCCTTTCTGGCGTTGACCGCGCTGCCGGGCACCGTGAAATACCCTGCCGCATGGAGCGGCAAGGAACCGCCTGTGAAGTCGCGCCATGTGGTATTGCTGGGTATCACCATGGCCATTGCGGCCGCCGCCCTACCCCTCGCCGCTGCGGCTTACCTCTCCTGGCAGCTTGCGCTCGGCGCAGAACAGGGCCGCCTCGGCGAACTAGCCGATCGGCTGATCACCCGCACCACCTCCACCCTGGCCGACGCCTCCGCAACGCTGGCCGCGATCGAGGCCAGTGGCCTCACGCCCTGTTCCGATGAACACATCGCCGAAATGCGGCGGCTGACCACGGGCCGGTCGATCAAGGAAATCGGCTATATCGAACAGGGTCTGGTGAAATGCACCTCCTGGGGCGTTGCTGCGCCGCAGCCGACAGCGGCCCCCACCGATTTCCGCACCCTCGATGGCCTGAACATCTCCGCCCCCTTCATTTCCAATGTCCTGGGCGGCGGCCAGCCACTGCTGGGCGTGCAGCGCGGCGCCTATAGCGTCCTGATCGAGCCACAGCGGTTTACCGACGTGGTCGACAGCACCGGCTCGGGCTTCGCCATCGCCCATGACGGCGGCGCCGTGCTCAGCGCAAACCAGCCTTTCGAGCCCGCTTTGTTGGCCTCGCTCCTCGCCTCCCCGCGCAGCGGCGCCGACGATAAAACCGTCTTCGCCACAGCCAGGCGCGACGGCTGGCTCGCCATGGCGACCGGTCCGCGCAGCGCCGTATTCGCCGATCTATGGCGAACGCTACTGGTGTTGCTACCCCTGGGCATGGCCATGGCCGCCCTGCTTGTCGGCGCCGTCATCTGGATGTCGCGCCGCCGTCTGTCTCCACTGGGCGAGCTGACCACGGCGGTACGCAACCGGGAATTCGTGGTCCACTACCAGCCGCTGATGGAACTCAATTCCGGCATCTGCGTCGGCGCCGAAGCCCTTGTGCGCTGGCGCCGGCCGGATGGCACCATGGTCCGGCCCGACCTCTTTATCCCGCTCGCCGAGGAAAGCGGGCTGATCCTGCCCATTACCGACCAGGTCATCGACGCGGTGATTGCCGATCTGGGCCCCACCCTCGTGGCCGACCGCTCTTTGCACATCGCCATCAATTTTTCCGCCGACGACATCAAGACCGGTCGCATGCTACCGCTGCTCCAGGAAAAGCTGCGCCCGGCAGATATCCGGCCGCAGCAGATCTGGCTCGAAGCCACCGAACGCGGCTTCCTCGATATCGAGGCTGCGCGCGCCACCATGACCCGGGCCCGCGCCATGGGGCATTCGGTCGCCATCGACGATTTCGGCACCGGCTATTCGAGCCTGCAATATCTGCAGGATCTTCCGCTGGACGCCCTCAAGATCGACAAATCCTTCATCGACACGATCGGCCGGGGCAGCGCCACCAGTTCGGTAACCCCGCACATCATTTCCATGGCCAAGACCCTCGGCCTCTTCTCCGTCGCCGAAGGCATCGAAACCCAGGAACAGGCCGATTACCTGATCGCCCAGGGCGTCGAATTCGGCCAGGGCTGGCTCTACGCCAAGCCCCTGCCGGCCCCAGCCTTCATCGCCTTCCACACCCAGAGCAAAGCCCTCAAAGGCCCCGCCCCGGAAGTCATGCGCGCTTCGCCCTAGGGCCAATCGACATTCACTCAGGCTGAGCCGAAAATGGTGGTTTTCGAGAACCGGAGCGCAGCGTACGTTTGGGTACGTGAGCACCGGAAGCGCAGAAAACTGCCATTTGCAGGCCAGCATCAGCTGAATGTCGACTGGCCCTAGCGCAGCGGCACGGACAAGGTGCCGCTGGCATTGAACAGCCTGCTATCGGTCCCGATACCGCCATAACCCAGTGTGGTTTTCCATCTCGCCCCGGCCGGCAGGATGATTTCGACCGTGCCCTCCAGCCGGCCGCTCAACCCCTCGAACCCCGCCGGACTGCTCATTACCGTAGCGGTCGTATCGAGCCGCAGGCCAGTATTGACCACGACATTGTTCTGCATGGTGAGCCGATAGGACACGCCCGGCCCAATGGCGAGCCGGCCCCGCCCCAGATCCTGCCCGGCCACCAGATTGCCGCCGCCATCGAGATAGGGTGCGATCTTCTCGTCGAAATAGCTGAGCCGCGCCTGGGGGCTGAACGTCCAGTCACCCGCGCGCCATTGGCCCAGCACCGCCGCCGTCATCAGCCAGGAATCGGCGGCAAATCGTCCCGCCATGCCCTGCGCCTGCGTTACGCCCAGCGAGGTCCCGCCCCCGCCCAGCACATCGAAATAGATATTGTCCAGCACGCGGGCCGTGGCATATCCGCCGGCAATCCAGCCGCCCCGCAGCAGGGCCGAGGCATCGCTCCACTCGCGCACCATCGTATCGGCCTGAAGGAAACCGCCGAGCAGAAAATCCTCGTTCACCAGCCGATCTATGCCCAGCGCGGCAACGCCATACCGCCCCGCCGCACCCTGCTCGCTCGCCAATGCAAAAGTGCCGCGCAACCAGACATCCCAGGGATTGCGCTGCTCATTGCCCAATATCCTGTCGAAGGCACCCAATGATGCCGCCACCGGAATTGGGCGGCCAGCGACGATACCCGGCAGCGCATTCATGAACCGCTGCGGGGAATCGGCTACCGCGATTGAACCCTTGAGCCGGTTGATACGGTCTTCGCTGGGCGGCAGGCTGGCCAGCATCAGATCGCCGCGCGCCGGCACCAGGCTCTCGATCAGCTCGGCGGCCCTTGCCGGCGCGCTGGCAACGGTAAAGGTACAGACCAGCATCTCCCCCGCCTCGAGCGTAAACGCCACGCCCAGGCCATCGCTATCACCCCGGCCATCCGCGCAATCGATGGCCCGGAGCGACATGCCCAGGCCACTGAGATCGTCGATCTCGATCCGGTAATCCCCCGCCGGAAGGATAATAGGCAGGCTCTCGGCCAGCCCGCTTGTGCTGGCCAGGTGCAGGTTGAGAGCAGGCGTTGGCGAGGTAAAGCCGAATATCGCATCGGCGCCCGTCGCCCGGATGATGACGATCCCCGGGTCGGCGGCCGGCTGCGCCAGCGCCGGAAATGTCGCCACCAGAACCAGGCACAGCCAGACCGCGCCGCGCCGGAATAGCCGTGCGAGCGAGAAAATCCCGCTTTGTCTCATCCGGTGTAACCCGGACAATCCAGCCATGTGCAATTGCCGTCCTTGCCTGCTCGGCGCCTGTCCGCGACCAAACCGGCCGCAGCGCCTCCTGCATCAAGAGAGCCCCAGGACTGACGCTGGCTCTCCGCTCACCCTCTCGGGCTGCGACAATGGTCACCCCATTCGCCGTCACAATCCACCCCTCTGGCCGCAAGGGAGTCATGAGCTGAGAGGGCAACTGGCCGGTTGGGGACAAATCGGCAGCGGTGACAAAGGGAAACGCCACCCCTTCCCTTTCCGCCGCTTCTCCGCTAGACAGCCCACCTAACCACCCCGTCCAAGCCTTCCCCAAGCGCCGCAACGCCCTGTTGTCGTGCGCGAATGGTGCGGGTGGCCTGAACGCCGGGTGATTCTTCCTCGCCCGCCCCGTCCGTAGACCGAGCCGAGCGAGCCCAAAGAAATGCCAAAACGTACCGACATTAAATCGATCCTCATCATCGGTGCGGGTCCGATCATCATCGGGCAGGCTTGCGAGTTCGATTACTCGGGCACCCAGGCGTGCAAGGCGCTCAAGGAAGAGGGCTACCGCATCATCCTGGTGAACTCCAATCCGGCGACGATCATGACTGATCCGGACCTGGCCGACGCCACCTATATGGAACCGATCACCCCCGAAGTGGTCGCCAAGATCATCGAAAAGGAACGCCCCGATGCCCTGCTGCCCACCATGGGCGGCCAGACGGCGCTGAACTGCGCGCTGTCGCTGCGCAAGATGGGCGTGCTGGAAAAGTTCGGCGTCGAGATGATCGGCGCCACCGCCGAAGCCATCGACAAGGCCGAGGACCGCGAACTGTTCCGCGACGCCATGAAAAAGATCGGGCTCGAAACACCCCGCTCCATGCTGGCGCATAACACGATCGAAGCGCTGCAGGCCCTTGAGGTCATCGGCCTTCCCGCCATCATCCGCCCCAGCTTCACCCTGGGCGGCACCGGCGGCGGCATTGCCTATAACCGCGAAGAATATCTCGCCATCGTCGAGAGCGGTGTCGATGCTTCCCCCACCAATGAAGTGCTGGTGGAAGAAAGCGTGCTCGGCTGGAAAGAGTACGAAATGGAGGTTGTCCGCGACAAGAAGGACAATTGCATCATCATCTGCTCGATCGAGAATATCGATCCCATGGGTGTCCATACCGGCGATTCCATCACCGTCGCCCCGGCCCTGACCCTGACCGACAAGGAATACCAGATCATGCGCGACGCCAGCCTGGCTGTGCTGCGCGAGATCGGCGTCGAGACCGGCGGCTCCAACGTGCAGTTCGGCATCAATCCTGCCGATGGCCGCATGGTCGTCATCGAGATGAACCCGCGCGTGTCGCGCTCCTCGGCGCTCGCCTCCAAGGCCACCGGCTTCCCCATCGCCAAGGTCGCCGCGCGCCTCGCCGTCGGCTATACGCTGGACGAATTGGACAATGACATCACCGGCGGCATGACCCCGGCCTCGTTCGAGCCGACCATCGACTATGTCGTCACCAAAATCCCGCGCTTCGCCTTCGAGAAATTCCCCGGCAGCGACAATCGCCTGACCACATCCATGAAGTCGGTCGGCGAAGCCATGGCCATCGGCCGCACCTTCCAGGAAAGCCTGCAAAAGGCCCTGCGCTCGCTCGAAACCGGCCTCACCGGCCTCAACGAGATCGGCATTCCGGGCCTGGGCGAAGGCGAAGACAAGAACGCCATTAAGGCTGCCCTCGGCACCCCCACGCCCAATCGCCTGCTGCATGTCGCCGAGGCCATGCGCCTGGGCATGAGCCTTGAAGACATTCACGAAGCCTGCAAGATCGACCCCTGGTTCCTCGAGCAGATGCAGGGCATTGTCGATACCGAAGCCAAGGTACGCCAGTTCGGCCTGCCGCAGGACGCCGCCAATCTGCGCGCCCTCAAGGGCATGGGCTTCTCCGACGCCCGCCTCGCTCAGCTCGCCGGCCTCAAGGCGTCCGACGTGCGCAAGCTGCGCCAGTCGCTCGACGTGCGCCCGGCCTATAAGCGCATCGACACCTCCGCTGCCGAATTCGCTTCGCCGACCGCCTATATGTACTCGACCTATGAGACCACCTTTGCCGGCGCCGTGGCCGACGAGGCCCGCCCGTCCGACCGCAAGAAAGTGGTCATCCTGGGCGGCGGCCCCAACCGCATCGGGCAAGGCATCGAGTTCGATTATTGCTGCTGCCACGCCGCCTTCGCGCTGGCCGATGCCGGTTACGAAACCATCATGGTCAACTGCAATCCCGAAACCGTCTCGACCGATTACGACACCTCCGACCGCCTCTATTTCGAACCGCTGACCGAGGAGGACGTCATCGAAATCCTGCTCCGCGAAAAGCAGAACGGCACCCTGCACGGCGTCATCGTGCAGTTCGGCGGCCAGACCCCGCTCAACCTGGCCGAGGCCGTTCAGAAAGCCGGTGTGCCGATCCTGGGCACCCAACCGGACGCTATCGACCTGGCCGAAGACCGCGACCTCTTCTCCAAGCTGCTCAACAAGCTGGAATTGACTCAACCCAAGAACGGCATCGCCTATTCCCTTGAACAGGCTCGCCTTGTTGCCGAGCGCCTCGGCTATCCTCTGGTCATCCGCCCCTCCTATGTGCTGGGCGGCCGCGCCATGGCCATCGTCCACTCGGCCAATGATTTCGAGCGCTACGTGCAGGACACGCTGACCGGCCTGGTCCCGCCCGATATCCTGCAGCGCTACCCCAATGACAAGACCGGCCAGATCAATTCGGTCCTCTCCGACAATCCGCTGCTGTTCGACGCCTATCTCTCCGGCGCTACCGAAATCGACGTCGACGCCCTCTGCGACGGCAAGGACGTGTTCGTTGCCGGCATCATGGAGCATATTGAAGAGGCCGGCATTCACTCCGGCGACAGCGCCTGCTCGCTGCCCCCGCAGAACCTGAGCCCCGAGATCATCACCGAACTCAAGCGGCAGACGGCCGAGCTGGCCTTCTCGCTCAAGGTCGGCGGCCTGATGAATGTGCAATATGCCCTCAAGGACGGCGTGATCTACCTGCTCGAAGTCAATCCGCGCGCTTCCCGCACGGTGCCCTTCGTCGCCAAGGTGATCGGCCAGCCCATCGCCAAGATCGCCAGCCGCATCATGGCCGGCGAGAGCCTGGCCAGCTTTGGCCTGGTGGAAAAGGCCTTCAAGCACGTCGCGGTCAAGGAAGCCGTGTTCCCGTTCAACCGCTTCCCTGGCGTCGATACCGTCCTCGGGCCGGAAATGAAGTCGACCGGCGAAGTGATTGGCCTCGATACCAATTTCGCCATGGCCTTCGCCAAGTCGCAAATGGGCGCCGGCTCCAAGGTTCCCACCAGCGGCACCGCCTTCATCTCGGTGCGCGATGCCGACAAGCCCCATATCGTCGACATGGCCCGCCATCTCGCCGAAGCCGGCTTCACCATCCTCGCCACCAGCGGCACCCAGCGCTACCTCGTTGAAAACGGCGTCGCCGCCACCAAGATCAACAAGGTGCTCGAAGGCCGTCCCCATATCGTGGATTCCATGAAGAATGGCGGCGTGCAGCTGGTGATCAACACCACCGATGGCATGAAGTCGATCTCCGACAGCCGCGACATCCGCCGCACGGCCCTGCTCGCCAAGATCCCCTACTACACCACCATCGACGGCGCCCTCGCCGCCGTGGAAGGCATCGTCGCCCTCAAGCAGGGGAGCATGCAGGTCCGCTCGCTGCAAAGCTATTTCGCGGCTTAAAATGGGCTCGGGGCGCTCCTCCGAACCACCCGTTCCATCGTCATTGCCCGGCTTGTCCGGGCAATCCATTGCTCCGCATACGCTGAGAGATGGATCACCCGGACAAGCCGGGTGATGACGATGAACCATGTGGTCGCGGGAACCAAAAGGGTGCAGCCAAGCTCGTTCTCCTTGACTCCCCCACCCCAATAACTATCTTCCCCCACCATGATGATGTCCGAAGCAACTAAGTTCGCCGTGCACTTGAACGCCTGACGGCGCTCATTGGAGCACACCAGACGAGCGGCCCCCGCTCGATCAGGCCGCCTTGGCGGCCGTGCGAACTTATGGACATTTCCCATGCCTCTTCATTCTGCGCTCAGCGAAGCGCAAATCTCTGCGTTCATCAATGACGGCTTCGTCCGCATCGACAACGCCTTCCCCCGCGACCTTGCCGACCAGGGTCGCGCCATCCTCTGGCGCGATACCGGCTGCGATCCCGACAATCCGGCCACCTGGACCAAGCCAGTCATCCGGCTGGGTGGTTATTCCGACCTCCCCTTCCGTGAAGCGGCCAATACCCCGCTTCTGCACGCGGCCTATGACCAGCTCGTCGGCCAGGGCAGGTGGGTAGCGCCGCAAGGGTTGGGGACTTTTCCTGTCCGCTTCCCCTCACCCGATGATCCGGGCGACGCGGGCTGGCATGTCGATGTCAGCTTCGGCTGGCAGGAAAACCCGACCGATTTCCTGGCCTGGCGCGTCAATGTCAGCTCGCGGGATCGGGCTCTGCTGATGCTGTTCCTGTTCTCCGATGTCGGGGAGTTGGACGCGCCAACGCGTATCCGGGTCGGCTCGCATCGCGACATTGCCCGCCAGTTGGAACCCGCTGAGGAAGCCGGACTAAGCCTGCGCGAGCTGGCTGCCGATGGCTTTGCCGGCACGGCCCATTGCCCGGAAGTCCTGGCGACCGGCCAAGCCGGCACGGTCTATCTGTGCCACCCGTTCCTGGTCCATGCGGCCCAGCCGCATCACGGAACGCGGCCGCGCTTCATGGCCCAGCCACCGCTCCAGCCCAAAGAACAGCTCTCGTTGGACCGGCCTTACGGCGCCTATTCCCCCGTCGAAACCGCCATCCGCCAGGCGCTCAACCGCGCCTGACAATCACGATTCACGCCCCATCCACCGGGTCATTCCGGCGCAGGCCGGAATCCATTCTGAAAGCTCAGGATGGGTTCCGACTGCGCCTGGAGCAGCACCGTGGACGGGAAAGCCCAAACCACAAGAGACAAACAAATGACCAACTATTTCAAAGACGCCTTCAGCGGCATCCGGCTCGATGAGCAAGTCATCAATCCCAATATCGTCGTTGGCCGCTACAGCTATTATTCCGGCTATTACCACGGCCATAGCTTTGACGATTGCGCTCTCTTCCTCATGACCGAGCCCGGCGTCGACAAGCTGATCGTGGGCAGTTTCTGCTCCATCGGCTCCGGCGCCGCCTTCGTCATGGCGGGCAATCAAGGCCATCGCTACGATTGGGTCAGCTCCTTCCCGTTCCACTATATGGCCGACGTCCCTGGCTTCGGCGCGGCCGCGGATGGCTTTGCCGGCGCCGGCGATACCATCATCGGCAATGATGTGTGGATCGGCACCGAAGCCATCGTCATGCCCGGCATCACTATCGGCCATGGCGCCGTCATCGGCACGCGGGCGCTCGTCACCAAGGACGTCGAGCCCTACGCGATTGTCGGCGGCAACCCGGCCAGGGTGATCCGCAAGCGCTTCAGCGACGAGCACATCGCCCTGCTGCTCGAAATGGCATGGTGGGATTGGCCTCATGACGATCTGATCGCCGCCATGCCGCTCATGACCAGCAACGACATCCCTGCGCTGCACGCCCATTGGCGGCAGCAAATACGCAAGTGATTGGCGCGCGGGCGGACGTGATTGTCCGCCCGCTTGCCCCCTAGCGGAAAAACTCTGCCACGTCTGCCAACGCGCCATCGATAGCCTCGTCATCCACATCCAGATGCGTCACCCAGCGCTGCTGGCCATAGCGCCCCGTGGTCCCGATCCCACGTTCGCTCAGGAACGCATTGAACCGCTCGCCCAGCTCCGCCTCGCAATTGAGGAAGATGATATTGGTATGCGGATCGGTCACATTGAGCTGCTCGAACGCAGCCAGCCCTTCAGCCAGCCGCTTGGCCCGGCGATGGTCATCGGCCAGCCGCGTCACATTATGCTCCAGCGCATAAAGCCCCGCCGCCGCCAGAATCCCCGACTGGCGCATGCCGCCGCCCAGCATCTTGCGATTGCGCCGCGCCTTTTCGATGAGATCGCTCCGCCCGACCAGCACCGACCCAACCGGCGCGCCCAGGCCCTTGGACAGACAGATCGAAACCGTGTCGAAATCGGCGGTAAAGTCCTTGATATCCATACCCAAAGCCACGCTGGCATTGAAGGCCCGCGCGCCATCGAGATGCATGCCAAGCCCATGCCGCCGCGCCAGTTCCGCCACCGCCGCCATATAGTCCACCGGCAGGATTTGGCCGCCATGGGTATTTTCCAGCGCAATCACCCGCGTTGTGGCAAAGTGGCTGTCATCCACCTTGATCGCCGCCTCGATATCGCCCAGCGCCAGCGTGCCGTCGGGCTGATGCGCGATCGGCTGCGGCTGGATCGAGCCAAGCACAGCTGCGCCACCGGCCTCCCAGCGATAGCAATGGGCATTCTGCCCGGCGATGAATTCGTCGCCGCGCTCGCAATGGCTCATCAATGCCAATAGGTTGGACTGCGTGCCCGACGGTACGAACAGCGCAGCATCCTTGCCCAACATAGCCGCCATCCGCTGCTCCAAGCGACTGACCGTGGGATCGTCGCCGAACACATCATCGCCCACCTCGGCCTCGACCATGGCCGTGCGCATTGCAGCAGAGGGCCTGGTGACGGTGTCGGAGCGGAAATCGTAGCGGATCGTGTTCATGCGGCAACCTCAATAGATGTCACCACGAGCTCTATTGAGGCGCCGCGAGCTTGTCAGCCCCCTACTCGTGCAACCCCGCCTGAATGGCGTCCCATAGCGGATTGGGCTTGTAGGGCATGACCGGCGGCAGGCCCTTTTCCAGCGCTTCCCAATATTTCCAACCCAGCGCGTCGCTGCCCAGCTCGTAGTCGAACCCGTCATATTCATCCTCGCGGAACGAATAGAAAGCCCAGTGAATATCGTGCGCGTTGAGGTTGGCCATCACGTCGGTGAGGTATTGCGCGCAGCCCTCATTGCGGCGCATGCAGCCGAATTCGGCGGCGACGATGCGATTGGCGGGGATGGCATGCTTGTCCGCCCAGTCATAGACCGGCTGCAGGAAGGCATTGATTGTGCTCGCATTCCAGGCCACCCCGCCCGTCCCGAACGGCACCGTGCCGGGATATACATAGCCCAGCTTGTCGCGGAAATTCCTGCCGGCGGTGAAGCTATACGGCTCGTACATGTGGAAGGCGTAGAGCACCTTGTCGTCGCTCAGAGCATCGGGCCAGCCGCTGAAGGCGCCGGCATTGGCGTACCAGCCGGCGTCCACCATGATCGGCGTATCGGGATCGACCGAGCGGATGGCGGCGATGACCATTTCGTAGAAGGCCGGCAGGTCGCGGGCCGTGCCCTTGTTCTGCTCGAGGAAGGCAACGTGGCTTGAAACATCGCCCGGGGCGGTGTTTTCGGCGGCTCCGGTGCCGCGTTCGGGGGCCGGCTCGTTGACGATGTTATAGGCCAGAACCCCAGGATTATCCTTGAGTTCGGCGGCCAGATCGCGCCAGAAATCGGCGGCTTGCTGCCAATAGGCCTTGTCCTGCCAGAGGCGGCCGTCGAACTTGTTGCCATTGTTCTGGCTCCAGCGCATGCCGGGGAGGCTGAGCGGGGTGATGACCATGCCGATTCCGGAATCATGAGCCATTCCAAGCACTTGCTTGAGCTTTGCGAGGTCTGGTTGCACCAGCCCTTCATAATGGTCGGCGTCGCCGATCAGGAAGTCGCGGCCGGTGGCGTCCCATTTGTCATAGGCCAGCCTGCCCCATTGGATGCCGGCGGCGTGGGCCTCGGCGAAACGTTCGGCTAAAGGCTTGACGGAAAAGAAGTTACTGCCCTTGCGCTGGGTATCCCAGAAGCCGATCGTGTCGCCGGCAAAGGCCGGAAAACTGGTGAGGAACAGGGCGAGCACCAGGCCAGCCTTCGCTGCAATTTTCATAAAAAGTCCCGCATTTTTTGCTGGGCGGGACCCCATGCCGCAAACCCGGCACGACTATGGCAGGCTAGGCCGCAACGCCTCCGGACACGACAAATTCGGCTGCCATCTCGTCATCTAATGTTAACAGACTGTTAGCATTGACGGGCCGTCGCGCTAAAATCAGCATGCCCTCGATCGGCGCCCCCCGATCCTGCCGCAGCGTCGCCATGTCGAATTGCAAAATCTCGAGCCCCGCATCAACCAAAGCCTGCCGCGTCGCCGCGACACCATGGGCGTAGCGCAAGGACGGACGCAGGAACACCGCCTCCTCACCATCATGGGCTTCGAGCGAAAAGGCCAGCAGCCCGCCCGGCACCATGGCCGGCACCACCGCGGCGAGCACGGGCGGCAGCGCGCCGCAATAGATGAAAACGTCGGCGGCGGTAATCAGATCGGCCTCGGCCACCCTCCCCGCCAAAGCGGCGACCAGCTCCGCCTTGTCGAGCCGGTCGTAAATGCCCTTCTTGCCGGTTTCGGCAATCATGGCGGCGCTGAGATCGACCCCTTCGAGATAGGACACTCTCGAGCGCACGCGCTCGCCCATCAGTCCCGTGCCACAGCCCAGATCGATGGCGCGGGCGAAATGCTCGATGCCCAACTGCCCCATCTGCTCGACCAGCATGGCATCGAGCAGCGCCGGCACCTGATAGCCCAGATTTTGCAGCAGCGCGCTTTCAAAGCGCGGCGCATATTGGTCGAACAGGGCCTCGACATAGCTGACCGCCGTGCCCTCGCCCGCCCGGGCCGCGCCATGCGCCGCCAGCTTGAGGCTGGCGCCGAACAGTCCCTCGTCATCGAGGGCCTCAAGATGCCGCCAGGCGGAAATGGCGCCCGAGATATCGCCGGCCTTTTCGCTGTAATTGCCCAGCAATTCCCAGCCGGCCGCCCATTCGGGTGTAAGTTCGAGCGCCTGAGCCATCAGATCGGCCGCGGCAGCATGGTCCCCGCCCTCGGCCAGCATCCTGGCATAGCCGGCACGACGATCGGCGATGACATCGCCGGAAGAATGAAACGCCTTGGTCAAGACGAAGTGATCTCTGGAGGGCTACCGGTCCCGCTGGCCCGGCGAGCGGGGGATTTGCCGCAAAACCGGGACGAAATCAAGCCGCTCTTTGCACTGCATAGCAGGGGTGCGACCAAGAGCGCGGTAGTCAAACCAGCCAATCGGAGTAGTATGGCTTGGTCCCGATCCGGTCACCAACAACCGGCTTGGCGGCAGGACGCCCCTGATAAAAGATCATCGCGCGTCAGCACCCGGTTCCCCAAGACCTGGCGCAAATACTTGATGGAATTCAATTTTCCCCTGGCAGACCCCTTGGTCGGCCGGGCGCCTCGTCATGTGTAAACAAATTATTGAACGCCGCTTTTTTTGCAGCTAAGCTCATCAGATCGAATATTGCGGCCGACAGATCTGATCCTGCGAAGACCATTCGCGCATGCTGACGTCACTATCCGATATTTCGATATCACCAAGTCTTGGTCATCATGACTGGGACCGTTCTACCGCAGCGATTGCACGAGGGAAACGCGCATCATGGCAACTGGCACTGTGAAGTGGTTCAACGGCCAAAAGGGATATGGCTTCATTCAGCCCGACGAAGGTGGCGCGGACGTATTCGTCCACATCTCCGCCGTTCAGCGGTCGGGCCTCAATGGCCTGGATGAAGGCCAGAAGGTCACCTACGAAATCGTCAAGGACAAGCGAACCGGCAAATCCGCCGCCGACAATCTCACCGCCTCCTAAACGGTTTCAATCAACGAATTAAAGGGCGCATCGAGGGGATGCGCCCTTTTTTGTTTGCGGGGTGTGTTTTGGGGTGTTCTCGTCCGGTAAGCAGCGAAACCCTACCGGGTCATTCCCCGCGAAAGCGGGAACCTCTGTTTCCTTTGCCGCATCCCAAAACGGAGGTTCCCGCTTTCGCGGGAATAACACCGTGGCTGGAACGGGATGGAGGTCACTTGGCATACCTCCACACCGCGTTTTCGAGCCTTTCACCGCCGCTTCCACTAACACCGCTCCTTCCTCGGGCTTGACCCGAGGCGCTTGTGCCGTGTTGGGAGTGGCCCTCGGGTCGAGCCCGAGGGAGATGCGGTGGGGAGGAAGGATTGGGGTATTTTTGAGTGCAGATTGCTCAACCACCCACCGGGTCATTCCGGCGGAGGCCGGAATCCATGCTGTGTTCTGTCCGCGCGCTGGATGGTGCGGGTGGCCTTCAGAATGGATTCCGGCCTTCGCCGGAATGACATCGGGGGTGGGATGGGTTGGAGATGGAGTGGATGGCTTGGCATCCTTCCAACCTGCCCGAGCGCCTTCACCACCGCTTCCGCCATCACCGTTCTTCCTCGGGCTTGACCCGAGGACCGTTCGCCGCTTGTGCCGTGTTGTGAGTGGCCCTCGGGTCGAGCCCGAGGGAGACGCGGTGGGGAGGAGAGGTTGGGCCACTCCTACGCCCCCTCCGGCGCCACGCGGATCACCTGGCCATTGGCCGCGTCGGTGAGCGCATAGATCGCGCCATCCGGCCCCACCCGCACATCGCGGATACGGCCCAACTGGCCTTCGAACAGCCGTTCCTCGCCCACGACGCTGTCGCCATCCATGTCGAGCCGCACCATGACATTGCCGCTGAGGCCGCCGGTGATCAGGTCGCCCTGCCAGCCTTCGATCAGGTCGGCATCGTAGAAATCGAGCCCGGATGGGGAGATGGAGGGGTCCCAGTAATGCAGCGGCTGCTCCATGCCGGCTTTTTCGGTGCCCTCGCCGATCGAAGCGCCGGAATAATCGACGCCATAGGTGATGACCGGCCAGCCATAATTGCCGCCCGCCCGGGGCATGTTGAGCTCGTCGCCGCCGCCGGCACCATGCTCGACGACGAAAAGCGCGCCGTCGCTGTCGCGCAGGGTCGCGCCTTGCGGATTGCGATGGCCCTTGCTCCAGAGCTGGGCCGCCCAGCCCTCGATCTGGGGATTATCCGCGGGCACGGAGCCGTCGGGGGCGATGCGCACCACGGCTCCCGCCAGATCGGCCATGTCCTGCGCCCGGTCGGCCTCGCCCCGCTCGCCCAGCGTGATGAAGAGATTGCCATCCTTGCCGATGACGATGCGCGAGCCATAGTGCCGGTCGGTGCCGGTGAAATTATTCATGCGGAAAATGACGTTCTGCTCGCTGAGCGACCCGCTGTCGCCATCCAGCGTCAGCCTGGCCGAGAGCACGGCCGTGCCCTGCCCGCTACGCAGCCCGGCATCCTCGGCCGGCTCGGAAAAGCTCAGGTAGATCCGCCCGCTCTCGGCAAAATCGGGCGCCAGCGCCAGATCGAGCAATCCGCCCTGCCCCCGCGCCACGACGCGCGGCACGCCCTCGATCGGCGCACCAATGGCGCCATCGCTGCTCACCACGCGCAATTGCCCGCTGCGTTCGGTCACCAGCATGCGGCCATCGGGCAGAAAGCCAAGCGCCCAGGGATGGTCCAGCCCTTCGGCGATCACACTGGCCGTCAGCGGCCCGGCGGAGGTGTCGATGGTTTGCGCGACGACGGGCGCCGCCAGGAGCAAGGCCAGCGCCGTGCCGGCGAAAAGAGGCACGCGAGAGGGAGAAAGATGGAGCATCCTTGGGCCTTTCGTTTGCGAATTCACTCAAATCTTGAATGGGTATGTGGAGATAACCATCTTCATGATGCACCCCCGCTTGACCGGAACGCGGCAGGCGGGCAAGTTGAACCTATCTCCCCCAAAAACTTATCGTGATGCACACGCCGGGTTTGGCTGGGGAGTTTGACGTTTTTGCCGTGCCGAATGGAGGCTACGAATGGACAAGATCCCGATGACGGTCGGCGGCCACAAGGCCCTGACCGCCGAATATGAGCACCGTACCGCAACCGAGCGCCGTCGCATCATCGACGCGATCGCCGAAGCACGCGCCCATGGGGACCTGTCCGAAAACGCCGAATATTCGGCCGCCAAGGAACAGCAGAGCCTCAATGAAGGCCGCATCCAGGAACTGGAATCGATTCTGGCGCTTGCCGACATTATCGATGTGACCAAACTCTCCGGCGACAGCGTCAAGTTCGGCGCCACCGTGACCTTCCTCGATGAGGATACCGAAGAGGAAAAGACCTATCAGGTCGTGGGCGACCCCGAGGCCGACGCCTCGGGCGGGCGCGTCTCGATTTCCTCCCCGATTGCCCGCGCCATGATCGGCAAGGGTGAGGGTGATTCGTTCGAGGTTTCTGCGCCCGGCGGGTCCCGCAGCTACGAGATCGTCAAGATCCAGTACATTTAACGGCGTTCCGGCGCTCATTTCTTGGGCATTTGCCCCAGGCAGGCTGTGACATTTTAGTGCGATCCACAGTCACGAGCGCCACAAAAACGACTTAGCCTTGAAAGAGTACACCTTCGGCCATTAACCTAGGACCAGTCGACAGATTGGTCCCAAGGGGCCGAGGGTTACTCGCATTTGTTGGAGAGCGTTGCGATGCACGCGAAAGTCATCATCATCGGTTCCGGCCCTGCCGGCTACACCGCTGCGATCTACGCAGCGCGGGCCATGCTCGAGCCGGTGATGATCCAAGGTCTGCAGCCCGGCGGCCAGCTGACCATTACCACCGATGTCGAGAACTATCCCGGCTTTGCCGATGTCATCCAGGGCCCCTGGCTCATGGACCAGATGAAGGCGCAGGCCGAACATGTCGGCACGAAAATCGTCAACGACCTGATCGTCGATGTCGATCTCGATCGCCGGCCCTTCGTGCTGACCGGCGATAGCGGCGATATCTACACCGCCGATAGCCTGATCATCGCCACCGGCGCCCAGGCCAAATGGCTGGGCATTCCGAGCGAGCAGCAATTCCAGGGCTTTGGCGTTTCCGCCTGCGCCACCTGCGATGGCTTTTTCTATCGCAACAAGGAAGTACTGGTGGTCGGCGGCGGCAATACCGCGGTCGAGGAGGCCCTGTTCCTCACCAATTTCGCGTCCAAGGTTATCGTCGTGCATCGCCGCAACGAATTCCGGGCCGAGCGGATTTTGCAGGATCGCCTGTTCAAGAATCCCAAGATCGAAGTGCGCTGGAATACCGAAGTGGCCGAAGTCGGCGGCTCGGCCATGCCGCCCTCGGTCAATACGGTCACGCTGCGCGACACCACGACCGGCCGCACCTATGAGCAGCCGATCGACGGCATTTTCGTCGCCATCGGCCATGCCCCGGCAACGTCAATATTCTCGGGCAAGCTCGATATGAAGCCGGGCGGGTACCTCCTGGTGAAGCCGGGCACGACTGAAACCAATGTTCCCGGTGTTTTCGCCGCCGGGGACGTGACCGACGATGTTTACCGTCAGGCAATCACTGCCGCAGGCATGGGTTGCATGGCAGCGCTTGAAGCAGAACGATACCTGGCTGAACACGAGCTCGCCGAAGCGGCGGAGTAGACTGACCACCGACCCAAATAGAAAGCGTCACAAGAAATGCTCGACTGGGACAAGCTCCGGATTTTCCACACCGCCGCCGAGTCGGGCAGTTTCACACATGCCGCCGAAAAGCTCGGCATGAGCCAATCGGCCGTCAGCCGCCAGATCTCGGCGCTGGAGGATGATCTGGGCTTAAAACTCTTCATCCGCCACGCGCGCGGGCTGGTGCTGACCGAAGTGGGCGAGCAATTGTTCCGCACCGCCCACCGCATGCATTGGGAGCTGCAGCAGGTCGAGACGCAGATGTCCGAAAGCCAGGACGTGCCGACGGGGCCGCTGATCGTCACCACCACGGTGGGTATCGGCTCGACCTGGCTATCGTCGCGGCTCGACGAATTTCTAAAACTCTATCCGCTGATCCAGCTCGAAATCCGCCTCAACGACGCCGAACTCGACCTGGCCATGCGCGAGGCGGACGTCGCCATCCGCCTGCACCGGCCCAATCAGTCCGAAATGATCCAGCGCAAGCTGTTCACGGTGCATAACCATTTCTACGCCACCAATAGCTATATCGACGAATTCGGCATGCCCGCGACGGTCGATAACCTGGAAGACCACCGCATCATCAGCTTCGGTGAGCCGGTGCCCTCCTATCTGGGCGACATCAACTTCCTCGAGCGCATGGGGCGCTCCGATTCGAGCCCCCGCCGCGCCACGCTCAAGGTCAATTCGATCTACGGCATGCTGCAGGCCTGCCGCGCCGGCATCGGCATCGCCATGCTGCCCGACTACGTGACGGAAAAGGAAGACGGCCTGGTCCAGGTGCTGCCCGAGATCGAGCTGCCGGCCTATGAGGCCTATTTCGTCTATCCCCCGGCGCTGAAGAATTCCAAGCGCGTCGGCGTGTTCCGCGACTTCCTGGTCGGCAAAGCCCGCGAGTGGAGCTTCTAGGCTTGCTGGCCCGCGCGCTCGGTCCGGTCGCATTGGCGCTGGGCCTTGCGATACTGCCCTTGCCCGCCGCGGCCATGCCGCTGTTCAATGTCGGCTCGACTTCGATGATGCCTACGCTGGAAGCCGGCGAGGTGATCCTGGCTGTTCCACCGACCGACCCGCTGCGGCGCGGCGATATCGTGGTCTACAATATGGATGGCCAATCCTGGCTCGGCCGGATCATCGCCTTTGGGGGAGAGACCGTGCAATTGCGCCGCGGACAGGTTTTCATCGACGGCACTGCCCTGCCGCAGGCCCCACTTGCCGACGCTATCGAGAATGGCTGCCCGCAATTCCTGGAGCCCGCCGCCGCCTGCACATTTCTGCGCGAAACCACGCCGGACGGCCGCAGCTATGTCATTATCGACCGCCAGCCCGACAGCATGGTCGATACCCTGCCCGCCCAGCTCGTGCCCGAGGGCAGCCTCTTTGTCATGGGCGACAATCGCGACAATGTGGTGGATAGCCGCCTGCCACAGCACGGCCCGATCGCCAGCAGCGCCATTCTCGGCATCGTCCAGAACGTCGTCGTCAGTTCCCACCTTGGCACCGGCGCAGATCGCCTTGCCGGCTTTCCCGAGGCAAAATAGCCATGCCCCTCATCACCACCATCGCCTTCGATGCCGATGACACGCTCTGGCAGAATGAGCATTTCTTTCGGCTGACCGAGCAGCGCTTTTCCGATCTGCTCAAGGACTATACCGACGCGCCCGATCTCAATGAGCGGCTGATCAAGGCGGTGACGGCGAACCTGCAATATTACGGCTTCGGCATGAAGGGCTTTGCCCTGTCCATGGTCGAAACGGCGCTGGAAGTGACCGACCACCGCGTGCCCGGCACGGTCATCGCCGAAATCCTCGCCGCCGGGCGCGAATTGCTGACCTACCCGGTCGAGACCCTGCCCTATGTCGACCAGGTGCTGGGCCAGCTGCAGGATAGCCACCGGCTGATCGTCATCACCAAGGGCGACGCTTTCGACCAGGAACGCAAGCTCGCCGCCTCGGGCCTGGCCGAATATTTCGCCGCCGTCGAAATCGTCACCGACAAGAACCAGGCCACCTATGACAGAATTTTCGAGCGCCATTGCGATGGCGCCGGACGGACGCTGATGGTGGGCAATTCGCTGCGCTCCGATATTTTGCCCGCGCTGGCCGCCGGCAGCTTTGCGGTTTACGCACCCCATGCCCTGACCTGGTCCTATGAGCATGCCGAGGAGCCGCAGGGGGAATCGCGCTATGCAAAAATTGAGCATATCGGCGAGCTGCCTGCCGCCATCGCCGCCTTTGAAACCAGCCACGGCTGAGCCAATCTGCCGTTTTCGAGGCATTTTCGCCGCCGGCCTGCCTGCGACAAACCGTACCGCCTGTTACAGCCATCGCTGATTTCATTGCGATTTTCGGCGCCGCATGCCCCTGCTGCATGGCTGACATGAAGCCTGCCTAATTGTTGAGCGCGGTGCCGCCTCCTATATGAGCAGCATCACAGCGGCGCTTCCCTCCTCCCTTGCGCGCTGCTGCGTTCCCTCCTGGCGGGATTTTATCCCGCTCCCTTGTGGCTTCGCTCTCCCCTCGAGCGAGGCCACTTTTGTTTCAGCCCCAGACATTTGCCCGCGCGAAATGCATGGCTGGCATGTAGCTTTCCGTATTGCCGACTAGTTCGGTAGAGTTCATATAGAGGACGTCGCTGAGACGCGCTCCGAATCCTCCTCCCTCGGACCCCGTATCGCGACACCGAACCCGAGCCGTATCCTCCTCCCTCGGCAAAGGTTCAACGGTAGAGCGCATATCCTCCTCCCTTGCCTCTACCCCACTTTCGATTTGGCTTCGGCCCAGTCATCGGCCCCATCTTCGGATGGGGCCTTTTTTTCGTGCCCTCACGGAACCTATGCGCGCGCGGCGCATTGCTCTGCTGCCCAAAGAATGGACAACTTGTCGCAGTGCCTATTGCATGGCTGACATGTTGAGACATGCATTGCTGACCGAACGGTCAAATTCTATATGTGTATTCGTCGCTGGGACGCCGCTCCGTATCCTCCTCCCTCGGACCCGCGTTAAGGCGACACCGGATCAAAGCCGTATCCTCCTCCCTCGGCTTGGGTCCACCGGTTAGGTGCATATCCTCCTCCCTTGCACCGGACCATTACTTACGATTTGGCTTCGGCCCTATCATCAGGCCCCATCTTCGGATGGGGCCCTTTTTTTTGTTTTGGGCTGAGGCAATGGGCTTTGAGAGCCACGATCCACCTCCCTCCCCCTTGAGGGGAGGGAATGAGGGTGGGGGTGTCGTGCCATCCATCGGCATAGAGTTCGTGGAGACCACGACACCCCCACCCTAGCCCTCCCCTCAAGGGGGAGGGAACCGGATCGCGGCTCACCGTCGCCCCCAACCCCTCACGCATGGCTGACCTTCCCATTGAGCGTTTGTTCCGCAGCGGCGCTTGGCTGATAACAGCCTCAGGTTTTCCGCTTCGGCGGAAGGCCCCTGGCCTCGCCCATCCCCTCGGGCGGGGCCTTTTCGTTTCCAGCCGGATAATTCCTGCCGCCGCCCGGCAAGTTCTGCCGCCCTGGAAACCGGCTGCCGCGCTAACCCATTGAATTGGCTCGATATCGCTTCGGCATGCCATTTGCAGCGCCTTTTGGCAAAGCCAGGAGAGATGCCCATGGTTGCCGTGAACACTGCCTATAGCGTCAACACCTATTACAGCGCCGCGGCCAGCCAGACGGCCAATAGCAGCGCCAAAAGCGCCGCAACCACCACCACGACAACCCAGACCGAGACCGCCGCCACTTCGGTGACGCTGTCCGACGCGGCCAAGGCAGCGCTGGAAACCAAGGATTTTTCGACCGTTTTGGCCGAGGCCCATGCCAAGCTCAAAGCCCTGCTGCTCGAAGCGGGCCGCACCAATCCGCTGGAAAAGGACAAGCTGGCGCTGGACCTGTCGAGCCTGGACGCGCGCGAACTCTATGCCATGGCCAGCAATGACGGCTTCACCAGCGACGAGCAGAAGGCCGCGGGCCTCGAAATGCAACGCCGGCTGGAAGCGGCCCTGGCCGGCCCCGCCGCCGTCAGCAAGGTCACCGGCAATTATCAGGGGCTCTACAAGGCCGCGGCCGAATATCTCGATAGCCTTGGCCCCGAGGAAAAGGCCGCGCCGGACTGGATCGCCGCCCGCGCCGCGGTCACCGAGGGCCTCAAGCAGCTGCAGACCGAACCCAAAAAAGTGCCCGACGCCGGCAAGGACGATCCTGTCGCCATCTATCTGGCGCTGGTCAATTCGGGCGAAACCACCACGCCCCGGCCCATTGCCGATGTGGCCAGCACCGCCCGCAAGACCCTCGACACCCTCTATGCCGACGCCGTCGCGGCGGGCAAGGCCCCGACCCACAACAAGAATACGACGGTCGGCACCTATATCGACATGTCCAAATTCGATAGCCGCACCCTCTCATCCATCGTGCTGGACGCCAAGGGCCAGTTCACCCCCGAGGAAACCCGCGCCGCCAATATGGCGCTCAAGGCCAAGAGCGGCGCGGCGCTACTGGCCGGCTTCCAGAACGCCGCCAAATCCAGCGACCCCACCGCCTTCAGCCAGAACGTCATCTCGATCTATTCCTCGATGAGCACCGAGGAACGCCAGGCCGCCGGCTGGAGCGAGGATTTTTATGAGGCGGCGCTGGGGAGTTACCAATCCACCGCGCAGCTGCTGAATATGTTCTCGCAGGCCACGGGCTCGAGCGGAAACGGCATGCTGAGCTGGTTTGCGCAATAGGGGGCGACCACAGCCCGCGTGTTGCTCATACGCTCCCCCACCCACCGCATCTCCCTCGGGCTCGACCCGAGGGCCATTCTCAACCCGGCACAAGCGGCGAGAGGCCCTCGGGTCGAGCCCGAGGGAGAACGGTGGGGAGGAGAGATTGGGTACACTGGTTGTAGCAACCGCGTGCCGTTCCCTTCCCACCGGGTCATTCCCGCGCAAGCGGGAACCTCCGTTTCACGATCCGCCCCCAGAAAACAGAGGTTCCCGCTTTCGCGGGAATGACATCGTGGGTGATTGAAAAGCCAGAGTTGAAGGCCGCCGTTCATCAGCCGGTAGCGTCAGCCCAGCGCTCTCGACTCCAATACGGCCACTGGCGGAAAACGCACCAGTTCCATGGCCGTCAGCCGCGCGGAACGGGCCTCGGGCCATGCCGAATCCGCCAGTGCCATGGCTCGCACGGCATCGCCCGTGGTTTGCAAGGTCACATGCGGCGTCCAATTGCCGACGCGGTAGTGCGAGCGCACCAAATCGGCCGGCAGACGCGCCAGCACTCGCCGATGCAGGTCCATCAAAGGCGCGCCGCCTGCCAAGGCGAGCCACACCACATCGGTGCCCTCGAACCGTCCGATTGGCCCCAACTGGCAGTCGATGGCTCCGCCATCCACGAGCGCACCGGCAACAACGCTTTCATCCGGCTCCTCGTCGAGCACGGCCAGGCTCAGATGCGGCGGATAGCCCAGCCGCACCATGTCATCGCTGATCCCTGCGCCGGCCAGTTTTTGCCAAATGGCCGCTACCGCCGCTTCGGCTTCCGCATCCAACCGCAGGCAAATCGCATAGGCCACGCCTAAGCAATCCCCGCACAGAAACCCTGGATGCGCCGCACGGCCTCTTCCAGTTCCGCATTGCTCGCGGCGTAGCTCAGGCGGAAATGGCCCGGCAGGCCGAAGGCGGTGCCATGCACCAAAGCCACGCCGGTTTCTTCCAGCAGCGCCATGACGAAATCTTCGTCAGTGGTCAAAACCTTACCGCCGGCGCTGGTCTTGCCCAGGAGCCGCTGGCACGAGGGGAACACGTAGAATGCGCCTTCCGGCACCAGACAATCGAGGCCGGTATTGGCATTGAGCCCGGCCACGACCAGGTCGCGCCGCTGCTGGAAGACCTGGCGCCATTCGGCCAGAAAGTCCTGCGGACCGTTCAGCGCTTCCACCGCCGCCCATTGCGAGATGGAGCTGGGATTGGTGGTCGACTGGCCCTGCAGCTTGGTCATCGCCGCCAAAAGCGGGCGCGGGCCGGTGCAATAGCCGATGCGCCAGCCGGTCATGGCGTGCGACTTGCTGACGCCATTCATGGTCAGCGTGCGCGGGCGCAGGGCCGGCTCGACCTGGGCGATGGTGGCGAACACCCCGCCATCATAGACCAGCACTTCATAGATATCGTCGGTGAGGATGTGGACATGGGGATGACGCAGCAGCACATCGGCCAGTCCGCGCAGTTCGGCCGCCGAATAGGCGGCGCCCGTGGGGTTGGAGGGCGTGTTGAGGATCAGCCACTTGGTGCGCGGCGTGATCGCCGCTTCCAGCACTTCGGGGGCGAGCTTGAAGCCGGTCGAGGCATCGGCCACGGCAAAGACCGGCTCGGCGCCGCAGAGCCGCACGATTTCGGGATAGCTGACCCAATAGGGCACGGGCACCACAACTTCATCACCCGGATTGAGCGTGGCCATCAGCGCGTTGAAAATGATCTGCTTGCCGCCTGACGAGACGAAGCAATCGGCGGCGGTGACATCGAGCCCATTGTCGCGCCGGAATTTTGCGGCGACGGCTTCCTTGAGCTCGGCAATGCCGTCGACATTGGTGTAGCGCGTCTTGCCCTCGTCCATGGCCTTGATGGCGGCCTGGCGGACATTGAGCGGCGTGTTGAAATCGGGCTCGCCGGCCGAGAGCGCGATGATGTCGCGCCCCTCCTCGGCCATGACGCGCGCTTTCTGGCTGATGGCCACCGTCGCCGAGGGGGCCACCCGCGCCAGTGCATCGGACAAGAACGCCATTTTTTTCTCCTGGGGAAATACCGGGGGATTGATAGGGCGTTAGCGGCGGCGCGGCAACAGGCCAGAAGTCTTATTTCGCGCGCGGCGGGGCCGTCGATTCCCGGACCACCAGCGTGGTCGGCAGCACCCGCCGGCCCTCGACCTGGATGTCGCCCAGGGCCGCGTCGACGGCGAGCCGGGCGATCTCGTGCATAGGCTGGGCCATGGTGGTCAGCTTGGGCGTGGCGACGGCCGCTTCGGGCACATCGTCGAAGCCGATCACGGAGACATCGCCCGGCACATTGCGGCCGGACTGGAACAGAAAATCGACGGCATACATGGCGATCTTGTCCGACATGGCGAGGATGGCCGTGGGCGGCTCGGGGGCGGCAAAAATCTGCGCCACGGCGGCGTGGGTGCTGCCCTCATCCTCCCGCGTGCCGAAAATGGGCACTGAGAGCGGATCGATCCCCGCCGCCTGCAGTGCCTGCCAATAGCCGAGAGCCCGGTCGCGCGAGGTGGAATACCAGGCCTGGCGGATCAGGGCTTCATCGGCGGGGCCGACGTGATCGTCGCGCAGCATGGTGGACAGGATCGCGATGCGGCGATGGCCCAGTCCCAGAATATGCTCGGCCGCCATGCGCGCGCCGTTGAAATTGTCGACGCCGATGGCGGGCACGGATTGATCGTCCGCCCCGATGGCCAGCGCGACATAGGGCAATTGGCGCTGGCGGGTGATATCGACCAGCCGCTCGCCGCCCTCGACGCAGAGCAGGATGAAGCCATCGACCAGGGCCGAGCCGATATTCCAGGCCAGCCGCTCATCATTACGCGCCGAAACCAGCGCCACCCCTGCCCCGCGCTCGTCGCAGATATTGGAAATCTCGGCCATCAACTGACGGGCCCAGAGGTCTTCGAAGAAATAGCTCAGCGGCTCGATGGCGGCGACGCCCACCGCATTGACCTTGCCCGCCCGCAGCAGGCGCCCGGTAACGCTGGGGCCGCCATAGCCCAGCTCCCGCGCCACGGCATGCACTCGCTCGCGCACTTCCTCGCGCACGATTTCGGGCCGGCTGAACACATTGGACGCGGTGCCCTGCGATACGCCGGCCGCCTTGGCGACGTCCTTGAGCTTGATTTTCTCTGCCATCCCGCTGATCTAGCATCAATTTTGGATCGGTTCAATTTTTGCTTGACGCGGCCATTTCAGAAGCCTAGATTTGAATCGGTTCAACGCATCAATCCGCCCGTGGATTGAACCGATTCAATAACAGGAGGGTACCATGATCCCCGCCAGCTACATGTTTAAAGACACCTACCACCAGCACTGGGAAAAGGCCGAGCCGGAGACCGCGCCGATCCACCCGGCTCCGCGCGGCGGCATCGCCATTCCCCTGCGCGAAATCATCGCCCTGGCCGGCCAGGCCCTCGATAATCTGCGGCGCCGGCCGGTCCGCGCGGGCCAGCCCCAGCCCGATTGCTAGCCCGCCCCGCCACTTTTCTGCCGCCAAATCGTACGCCAGGGGTCGCATTCGACACAAACTCGAACCGCATTCGCGTGGTTTTATTAGGTCGTCGCAACGAACAGAGACGACGTCGATCCCATGCACAAATCCACGTCTCCCAAGCGGAAAAGCTTCAGGCTCCTCGCCATCGCCTCGGCGGCCATTGTGGCCATCGGTTCGGCTGGCGCCCTGATCGCTGGCGTCACACCGGCGACCGCTGCGAGCCTGGCCAACCATGCCGATACGCAAATTGCTGTCTTCATGGTGCCGCTGACCATTCTGCTTCTTGCGATCCTGTATGAAGCCGCCCGCATTGCCCTCAAAGGCAATCTGCCCGTCGAGGCGCCTGTCCGCCGCACAGCGGACCGCTATTGGTCTCCCCGCCGTGGCGAAGGCTGAATATAGCTTTTCTTGATCTCCCAAGTTCCCTGACCAAAGTCAGGACTGGACCGGCCTCGCGCCGGTCCTTTTCTTTGTGCTGGCTGTTCGACCAACCGACTATTGCCCCCGCCGCCCGGCAGGATCACACTTGGCGGGTGAGGAGGACTGAACCATGCTGGTTGATACCATACTGCAAAACAAGGGTTCGCTGGTCTACACACTGCCCGAAACGGGCACCTTGGCCGACGCCGTCGCCATGCTCAACGCCCACAATATCGGCGCTGTTGTCATCACCCACCAGGACGGCACCATTGCCGGCATTCTCTCGGAACGCGACGTGGTCCGCCGCCTGGGCAAGGACACCGCCGCGGCGCTGGGCCTGAGCATTGCCGAATGCATGACGCGCTCGGTCTATACCGCCAGCCGCCAAACCCATATCGATGACATCATGGAACGCATGACCCATTCCCGCGTCCGCCACATGCCCGTCACCGAGAACAAGCAACTGGTCGGCATCGTCTCCATCGGCGACGTGGTGAAGCTCAAGATCGAACAGGTCGAACGCGAGGCTGAGGAATTGCGGGAGTATATTGCGTCGTAAACCCGGGCATCGTGGCTCTCGTCACCCCTCCCTGGCCCTCCCCATCAAGGGGAGGGTGAACGCGGTGGGTGTGACGGGATGGTGCCCAGCACTCGGGATGTAGCGAGTTGCTGACAAGCACTCGATGTCACCCTCCCCCTTGTCGGGAGGGCCAGGGAGGGGGTCTGCGCCCTCCCCCTTGAGGGGAGGGATTGAGGGTGGGGGTGTCGTGCCCTCCGCCAGCATGGAACTCGTGGCGGGGACGACACCCCCACCCTAGCCCTCCCCTCAAGGGGGAGGGGACGGCATGGTGATCGCGGCGGGACCGTGCCCCTACTCCGCCATGGCATGCGCTCGCTCGAGCGCCTTTTCCTCTTCCGTCAGCGGCTTGTCCGGCTTTTTCGGCCCGCGCAGCAGCAGGATCAGTGGCACGGCAGCAAGGCTCAGCAGCAGCATCAGCCAGAAGTCGTCGAGATAGGCCAGCATGGTCGCCTGCTGGGTCACCAGCCCGTTGACGATCGACACCGTTACCGGATTGCCCGTCAGCAGGGCCGGCATCTGGTTCATGACCGATTGCGACGTTGCCGTCAGCCGCGCGGCCAGTTCGGCGTGGTTGACCTGCATCATATTGGCCAGCACCGCCGTTACCAGCGAAATGCCCACGCCCTGCCCCATATTGCGCACCAGCGCGAACATCGAGGTCGCGTCGGCCCGGAATTTGGGGGCGATGGTGGCAAAGGCCAGCGTTTGCAGCGGCACGAACAGGAAGCCCATGCCGAAGCCCTGGATACAGCCGGTGATGATGACGGGCCAATAATCCATCTCCAGGTTGAAGGCGGTCATGCCATAGAGCGAATAGGCCATGCAGCCGATACCGAACAGCATGAGCAGGCGCGCATCCACCTTGCCGATCAGCCGCCCGACAATGACCATGGAGATCAGCGTCGCCACCCCGCGCGGCGCCATGATGACGCTCGAGAACAGCACCGGATAGCCCATCAGGCTCTGCAAGAGCGGCGGCAGCAGCGCCAGGCCTGAGAACAGCGTGATGCCCACTATGAACATCAGCGTCGAGCCAAGCGCGAAATTGAGGTCCTTGAACAGCCGCAGGTCGATGAAGGGATTTTCCGTGGTGAGGCAATGCACGACGAAGACCCAGAGGCCCGTGATCACCAGACCCAGTTCGATCCAGGTTTCGGTGGCGGTAAACCAGGCATTGTCGGCGCCGCGATCGAGCATCAATTGCAGCGCGCCGACGCCCAGCGCCAGCATGCCGAAGCCGAAGAAATCGAAGCGCCGCTGCCTGATCTCGGTTTCGGGCATGAAGGCCAACAGCATGGCCACCGCCGTGACGCCCACCGGCAGGTTGATCAAAAACACCCAGCGCCAGTCAAAACTCTCGGTCAGCCAGCCACCCAGGGTCGGCCCGATGATCGGCGCGACCATGATGCCCATGCCGTAGACGGCCATGGCTTGGCCAATGCGTTCCTTGGGATTGATATTGAGCAGCACGGTCTGCGCCAAAGGCGCGATTACCGCGCCGAAAATGCCCTGCAGGATGCGGAACAGCACCATTTCGGGCAGGCTGCTGGCAATGCCGCACAGCGCCGAGGCGACGGTAAAGCCGATCACCGCGATGAGGAACAGGCGCTTCTGCCCGACGCGGTCGCTCACCCAGCCGGTCAGCGGCGTCGCAATGGCGGCCGCCACGATATAGGAGGTGAGAACCCAGGTGATTTCATTCTGCGCCGCGCCGAGCGAAGCGGCCATATGCGGCAGCGCCACATTGGCAATGGTGGTGTCGAGCACCTGCATGATGGTCGCCAGCATCAGGGCCCCGGTGAGAAGCCCCTTATGCTTGACGATCAATGTGGGTGCCGAAACGGCTTGAACTGGAGCTTTGGCCATGGCGGCCTCCGAACATCTGGCGGCAGAGGCCGGCGGCGCGGCCTGAGCCGCGCCGGGGGTCTTACTTGCCCATCATCTTGTCGAGCGTCGAGCGCCCGGTATCGACGGTCACGGTCGCGCTCATGCCGGTTTTCAGCATGGCCACTTCCTGATCGTCCGGCAGGGCGATGCGCACGGGCAGGCGCTGCACCACCTTGACCCAATTGCCGGTGGCGTTCTGGGCGGGGATCAGGGAAAACTCCGATCCGGTCGCCGCACCCAGGCTTTCGATGCTGCCATGCAGCACGCCGGGATAGGCATCGACATGGATATCGACCGGCTGGCCGACCTTGAGCTCGGCCAATTGGGTTTCCTTGAAATTGGCCTGAACCCAGGTGGCCTGGCTTTCGACCAGCGAGGCGATCGTGGTGCCGGCGGCAATGAACTGGCCGACATTGAGGCTCGAGACATTGGCGACAATGCCATCGGCGGGTGCCACCACACTGGTTTTGGCGAGGTCACGCTCCGCCTGTTCCACCGCCGCCATGGCCGACAACACGGCCGGATGCGTATCGGTGGGGATATCGGGATTGCCGGCCAGGGCGGCCGTGGCCGCAGCCACCTGCTGATTGGCCAGATCGACCGAGCTTTGCGCCTGCTGATAGGCGAGCTTGGTGTCATCGAGCGTGGCATTGGCATTGATGCCCTGTGTCACCAGCGTGCTCTGCCGATCGAACGCCGCCTTGCGAATGGCCAGCGTGTCCTCGGACGATTTGAGCTGCGCCAGCGCCGTACCATAGCTCACCTTGAGCTGCTCGACATTGACGCGCGCCGTGGCCAGCGCCGCATTGGCCTGGCTGAGGGCGATCTGATAGGGCTGCGGATCGAGCGTGAACAGCACATCGCCGGCCTTGACGGTCTGGTTTTCGATCACCTTGACGGCGGAAACCCGGCCCGCCACATCGGCGCTCAGCGAGACCTTGGCCTGCTGCACATAGGCATTGTCGGTGTCTTCATAGCGCCCGCCGGTCAGCCAGAACCAACCGCCACCGGCGACCAGCAGCAGTGGCACGCCAAGCATCAGCGGCAGGCGGAGGCCATTCTTTTTCTTGGGCGCGGGCGCGGGCTGCGCAGCCTCGGCGGCCGGTGGCGATTGAGTCTGGGGCGCCTCAGCGGCCGGCGACGCCTTTTCGGCGCGCGGCATGGTGACGACGCTAGCTTCACCGGCTTTCGGTTCAGTAACGCGGGCGTTCATTTAGACGGCTTCCTTTTCTTGATCGGCCTCTGGGCCCAGATTGATGAGATTGTCCCGAATCCGGGTCAGTCCCGCTATGACAGCCTCGCGCTCGGCCTCGGTGAGGCCGACCAGCGAATGCCGGTAAAGTTCGGCCCCCACATGGCGCGCCTCGCCCACCAGCTCGCTCCCCGCTGCCGTGAGCCGGGAGAGCTTGGCGCGGCTGTCTTCGGGATGGGCATAGCGCTCGATCAGCCCGCGCTTTTCGAGCCGGTCGAGAATGCCGCTGACGGTCATCGGATCGGCATCGATATAGCCCGCCAGCGCCACCTGGGTGACGGCCTCTTTCCAATGGATCGCGCCCAGCGCCTTCCATTGCGCCAGCGTCAGGCCATGCGCCCGCGCTTCTTCCTCGAACCGCCGCCGATATAGCCGCGCGACGTCGTGGATAAGAAAGCCGATCGGGCGTTCTTTCTGGACATCGGGATGCATCTGCGCCTCATAAGTGTACTTATTGTAAGGCGGTATATAATAAGCACACCGACCAATTCAATCACAATCGCATCAATGCTCCCATGCGCGGGTATCGGGGCTGTGGGCGCACAAAAACAATCCGCGCCGCCCGGTTTGGGTGGCGCGGATGGGAGGAGATTTGGATATGTGGCACCGGCCTCGTCTATCCACGGCGTCATTCCGGCGGAGGCCGGAA
>DATMSY010000099.1:0-5722 GCA_035565135.1 Devosia sp. | reverse complement strand
CCTGGCTCGCGGTGGAGATAGCGCCCTCGCCTTCCCGGCTTTCGCCAGTGGCATGAGAGAGCGCGCACCGCTTACAGTTGCGGGGGCAGCCACGGTTTTGCGCCCTGATGGGTACGTCGCACCGTGTTCCCTTTTCCAGCCCTTCGCCTGCGGCGTGATGCCGGGCTGCAAATGCCAGTTTGCTGCGCTCCGGTGCTCACGTACCAATGTACGCTCCGCTCCGGTGCTCGCGCACCGCCATTTTCGCCTCGGCCTGACGCCGCATGCATCAGGCTGGGTATCCCTCCGACACAACGGCCTTCGGGAACCAACACGAGGACTGGTTTGCCACTAAATCGGGCGGACCGCAACGCGCTTCCTTGGAAAAGCATCGCGGCGTCAAGGGTCGGGATTGCCGAACCGGGCCAATTTTGCCGGGCGGGGAGTGATGCGACTCGCAGTAGAGCTTTTGGCCGAGACATTCGGGAGGGAAAGATGAAGCCGATCAAGTTCAGCCGCGAGGAAACCAAAGCAATCGTGGGGGAAATCCAGGATTATTTTCGCGAGGAGCTGGACCAGCAGATCGGCGCTATTCCGGCGGAAATGCTGATGATGTTCTTCGTCGATAAAATGGGGGCCTATTTCTACAATAACGGGCTTTATGACGCGCAAAAGCTGATCCGCGAGCGGATCGATAGCCTGACCGACGATATCTTTGCGCTGGAGCAGCCGACCAAGCATTTGCGGTAGGGCACGGCATTCAGCTGGGTCAATTGATAGATTGGGGCTTCCTTCCACCCCACCCTTCCCTCCCCATCAAGGGGAGGGTGAGCCCGGTGGTTGTGGCGTTATGGTGCCAAACGGTGGTTTGAACAGGGTTCAAACGGGCCGCGGGAATGATAAAAGCGCAGGCTGTTCCATTTTCAGGAGGAAGCCTTGGGCTTCAACTTTGCGACCCTGGCCCCCATCGGGCTGCTGCTGGCATCCAATGTCTTCATGACCTTTGCCTGGTATGGGCATTTGAAATGGCCGACATCGGCGCTGTGGATGGCGGTGATGATCAGCTGGGGCATCGCGTTTTTCGAATATTGGCTGGCGGTGCCGGCCAACCGGATCGGGGAAGCGGTTTATAGCCCGTCCGAACTCAAGACCATCCAGGAAGTCATCTCGCTATCGGTGTTTGCGGTGTTCACCGTGTTTTACTTCGGCGAGAAGCTGACGGTGAACCATGCGCTGGGGTTCGGCATGATCGGGCTGGGGGCGTTTTTCATTTTCAAGGGGCCAATCAAGTAGGATCATCGGAATACCCCCTCCTAGCCTACCCCTGACAGGGGGGAGGGATCGCTTTGTGGTTGGGCTCAATGTCGTTCCTATTTCAGGCAGTCGACCAGTGAGGTGGCGAGGCCCCGCAGCAGGGTCGGGTAGAGGTCCACGCCCTCGGTGAGCGCGCCGCCTTCGGGGTCGAGAACGCCGGATTTGGCGGGGCTGCCTTCGGTGATGGCCTTGATGATGCTGGGTTCGAAATTGGGCTCGGCGAAGACGCAGGTGGCGCCCAGTTCGGCGACCTTGGCCTTGAGCTCATCGATGCGCTGGGCGCCGGGCATGACATCGGGCGTGACGGTGATAGAGCCGGCCAATTCGAGCCCGAAGCGGGCTTCGAAATATTGATAGGCGTCGTGGAAGACGATGAAGGGCTTGTCCTTGACCGGGGCGAGGGTGGCGCCGATTTCGGTTTCCAGCGCATCGAGCTTGACGATTTCGGCAGCGGCATTGGCCTGGTAGGCGGCGGCGTTTTCCGGATCGGCCTGGGCCAGGGTGGCGGCGATTTCGGTGACCATCAGCTTGGCATTTTCCGGATCGAGCCAGAAATGCATGTCGCCGGCTTCGTGTTCATGGTCGTGGTCGTGACCCTCGTGATCATGATCGTGCTCACCCCCCTCCCCTGCATGGGAATGGGGCTCGAAGGCGCCGCCTTCGCGCACGGGCAGGAGGGTAATGCCGGGGGCTTCGGCCAGCTCGACGATTTCGGCCTTGGGGGCGAGGGTATCGAGGGCGTCGGCGAGGAAGAGTTCCATGCCATGGCCGGTCCAGAACACGATATCGGCGGATTCGAGCGCGCCGGCATCGGAGGGGCGCAGGGCATAGGTATGGGGAGAGGCCGCGCCCTTGACGATCAGCGTGGGCTCGCCAACCCCGGCCATGACCGCGGCGACCAGGGAATGCACGGGCTTGATCGAGGCCACGACATTGGGGGCCGCATAGGCCGTGCTGGTCAGAAGGAGCGCGGAGAGCAGGGCGAAGGGGGCGAGACGTTGCATTTGAGGAGACCTCTTGAACGGGAGAGACGAAGCGATATGTAATGTTATTACGCTTGTGGCGATGTTATGCTATAACGTAAAGAAGGGCGTCAAGGGTGATTTTGGCGACCCACTCTAACCGCAGCACCCCCACCCCGACCGCCATTCGAGCATAGCTCTCATGGCCTTCTTACCTCCAATCGCTCCACCGGAGCGATTGGCCCTGCGGGACGGTGCGAAGCCCCTCAAGGGGGAGAAATGAACGGAGCCGATAGATTTATGGATGCTTTGGCTGAGAAAGAGACGCTTGTGACCTTGCGGGGGGCTGGGGTTACGCGGGGGCATCGGAGCCTGGTGCGGGGGGTGGACCTGACGCTGCGGCGCGGGGAGATCGTGACGCTGATCGGGCCGAACGGGTCGGGGAAATCGACCACGGCCAAGATGGTGACGGGGGTCTATAGACCCACCGAAGGCAGCGTGACGCGGCGGGCCGGTATTCGCATCGGCTATGTGCCGCAAAAGCTGGCCATTGACTGGACCATGCCGCTGACGGTCGAGCGGCTGATGACGCTGACCGGGCGGCATAGCGCGGCCGAGATCGATGCGGCGCTGGAGGCAGTGGGGGCGACGCGGCTGCTGAAGGCAGCGGTGCAGGAATTGTCGGGCGGGGAATTCCAGCGCGTGCTGTTTGCCCGGGCGATGATCCGCAAGCCGGACCTCCTGGTGCTGGACGAGCCGGTGCAGGGCGTCGATTTTTCCGGGGAAGTGGCGCTCTACGAATTGGTGCGCTCGATCCGCGACAGCACGCAAAGCGGAATTCTGATGATTTCGCACGATCTGCATGTGGTGATGGCCGAGACCGATATTGTGATCTGCCTCAATGGACACATGTGCTGCACGGGCACGCCGTCGGCGGTGAAGCGGAGCCCGGAATATCTCAAACTGTTCGGCGAACGCGCGGCGCAGACGCTGGCGATTTATGAGCATCATCATGACCATGAGCATCATGAGGACGGGTGCGTGGTGGGGGCGGATGAGCACCATCACGAGCATGAGGGGCATCGGCATGGGTGAGGTTTTGGGATTGTGCCTGTGGGGAGATACCCCCGCCCCTGTCCCCTCCCCACAAGGGGGAGGGAGACCCTCTCAGTCGGTCTTCGTAACCATTTGTTCGGAGCACGCGGAGACAAAAAATGCTCGGTGATTTCTTCTCTCGCGCGCTGATCGCCGGTGTCGGCCTCGCTTTGGTGACGGGGCCGCTGGGGTGTTTCGTCGTGTGGCGGCGGATGGCGTATTTTGGGGATACGATGGCGCATTCGGCGCTGCTTGGCGTGGCGCTGTCGATCATTTTGTCGCTGAACATGACGCTGGGCGTGTTCGCGGTGGCGGCTTTGGTGGCGGGGGCGCTGATTGTGCTGCAGCGGCAGGCGACGCTGTCGACCGATGCGCTGCTGGGGATTTTGAGCCATTCGACGCTGGCCGTGGGGCTGGTGCTGGTGGGGTTCCTCACCACGGTGCGGATCGACCTGATGGGGTTCCTGTTCGGGGATATCCTGGCCGTGTCGGTGCAGGACATCGCCATTATCTATGGCGGGGGGGTCGCGATCCTTGCCATTCTCATTCTGGGGTGGCAGCCACTGTTGGCGTCGACGGTGAGCCCGGAGCTGGCGGAGGCCGAGGGGCTGCGGCCCGAAATCAGCCGGCTGGTGCTGATGATCCTGATGGCCAGCGTCATCGCCATTGCCATGAAACTGGTGGGCGTATTGCTGATCACCGCGCTGCTGATCATTCCGGCGGCGACGGCGCGGCGGCTGAGCGCGACGCCCGAGCAGATGGCGGTGGTGGCGGCGCTGTTGGGCGCGGTGGCGGTGGTGGGTGGGCTGTTTGGCTCGAAAACCTGGGATACCGCTTCGGGCCCTTCGATTGTGGTGATGGCTTTGATAGTATTTGTGGTGTCGCTGGCGGTTCCCGTCGGGCGATTGTTCGGCAGGAGGCCAGTGCATGGCACATAGTCACGAGGTTCCCAGCGATCTGACGCGCAATCAGGGGCTGGTGCTGGGCACGCTGAACCATTCGGCGGGGCCGCTCAGCGCCTATGATATTCTCGACAAGCTGCGGGACGAGGGCCTGCGGGCGCCGCTGCAGGTCTATCGGGCGCTCGACAAGCTGGTGGAGCGCGGGCTGGCGCATCGCCTGGAATCGCTCAATGCGTTCGTCGCCTGTGCGGATGAGCATTGCCATCGCAAGGGGCTGATTGCGTTCGCCATCTGCGAGGGCTGCGGGAAGGTGGATGAATTCGCCGACGCGGTGATCGAGGAGCGGCTGGGGAGCTGGGCCGGGCAACAGGGCTTCAAGGTCGAGCGGACCACGATGGAGATTCGCGGGCGTTGCGCGGAATGTGCGGTGGCTTAGGGCTACTTTCCTTCTCCCCTTGAGGGAGAAGGCGCCGCGTAGGGTCACCGAATTCGCGTTTGCGAATTCGGTTGGGATGAGGGGGTTCTTTCTTCTGCATCGAAGCATGGGATGGCGCAGAACCCCTCACCCTGTCATTTCTGCTGAACGCAGAAATGCCGTCCCTCTCCCTCAAGGGGAGAGGGGAGAGAAGCACTATTCCACGCTCAAAAAATGCACGGCGGCGGCGCCGTATTCGCGGCGGTCTTCGAGGGTGAAGCCGGCGGGGAATTCGATATTGGCTTCGATGCTGTCTTCGAGGACGATTGTGGCGCCGGGGGCGAGCCAGTTGTTGACGCGCAGGCCGGCTAGGGCCTGTTCGCCCAGGCCTTTGTTGTAGGGCGGGTCGAGGAAGATCAGGTTGAACTGGCCGAAGGTGCCTGGGGTGCCAAGATCGGTGGCGTCGCGGCGCAGGAGCTTGGTGATGCCCCCTGCCCCGAAGGCTTCGATGTGATCGCGAATGATGCCGCGGGCTTCGGCGCCGGTATCGACGAAAGTGACGTGCGCGGCGCCGCGCGAAAGGGCTTCCAGGCCCAGCGCGCCAGTGCCGGCGAAGAGGTCGAGTACGCGGATGCCGTCAAAGACCGGGCCGAGGCGACTGGCGAGGATGTTGAACATGCTCTCGCGGACACGGTCGGCGGTGGGGCGGATGGACTCGTCGGATGGCGAGGTCAGCTGCTTGCCGCGAAATTTTCCGGCGACGATGCGCATGAGGTGCTCCGTTAAATCACCGCCCTTCCCTATCCCACCGGGTCATTCCCGTGAAAGCGGGAACCTCTGTTTTGTGGAGGAAGGAAACGGAGGTCCCCGCTTTCGCGGGGATGACTTTGTGTGGCGCGGTGCCACGATCTCGTGGTTCGACAGGCTCACCATGAGGTCTACTGAGAGTTATGCCTTGGGGCGGCGTGGGCCTGAGGGACGGCCTGCACCGCCGGACGGGCGACCAGGACCACCGGACGGGCGGGGACGGGCACCAGCGGCAGGACGGCCAGGAT
>DATMSY010000098.1:0-22159 GCA_035565135.1 Devosia sp. | reverse complement strand
GGGATTGAGGGTGGGGGTGTCGGGTTCTCCGCCAGCATAGAGTTCGTGGAGGTCACGACACCCCCACCCTAACCCTCCCCTCAAGGGGGAGGGGACCGGATTGGGGCTGTCTAAGTGTCGGTGATAATGTCGCTCAGCCTTGCGGGTTTGCCAGGCGGTAGAGGACGTGGCTGCGGAGGGGGTGGCCTTCGGGGATGCGGGGGTGGTCGAAGTCGGCGGCCGGGTCGCGGATGAGGCCGATTTTCTGCATGACGCGCTGGCTGGGGAGGTTGGGGCGGGCGGTGAAGGCGACGACTTCTGGGGCCCCGAGCTCGGTGAAGGCGTGGTTGAGGGCGGCGCGGGCGGCTTCGGGGGCGTAGCCCTGGCCCCAATAGTTCTTGCCCAGGACCCAGCCGATTTCGAGCTTCGGTCCGGTGGGAATGGCGAAATTAATCTCGCCCGTGCCGGTCAGGCCCAGCAATGCGCCATCGGATTTTTGCTCGACGGCGAGAAAATGGCCGGTGCCATCGGCGAGGCCGGCAATCATCTTGTCCATCCAGGCATCGGCGCCCGCGCGGTCGCGCGTGGCTGGATAGAAGCGCATGACATGGGGATCGCCGACGATGGCGGCGAAGGCGTCGCGGTCGCTGTCGCGCCATTCGCGCAGCAGGAGGCGTTCGGTTTCCAGCTTCATCGGACAATGTCCTCGTCGCTATAGCCCTGCAGGTAGAGGAGGGCGGTGAGATCGCCATGATCGATGCGGATGCCGGCTTCGGCGGCGACGGCGGGCTTGGCGTGGAGGGCGACACCAAAGCCGGCGACGCGGATCATGTCGAGGTCGTTGGCGCCGTCGCCCACGGCGATCGTCGCGCTGAGGGGCAGATTGCGTTCGGCGGCGAGGGCGGTGAGGCGCTCGCGCTTGGTGTTCTTGTCGACAATGGGCTTTTGCACCGTGCCGGTTAGGGTGTCGCCCTCAAAGAGCAGGACATTGGCGATGGCTTCGTCGAAGCCGATGCGCTTGCCGAAATAGTCGGCAAAGAAGGTGAAACCGCCCGAGACCAGCGACGTATAGGCGCCATAGGCTTTCATAGTCTGGATGAGGGCGCGGCCGCCGGGGGCGAGGGTGATCTGCTCGCGGCGGACTTCCTCGATGACTTTGCGTTCGAGGCCCTTGAGGAGGGCGACGCGGGTGTCCAGCGCCTGTTCGAAATCGAGTTCGCCGCGCATGGCGCGATCGGTGATCTCGGCGACCTGCTGCTTGATGCCGAGGGCGGCGGCCAGCTCGTCAATGCATTCCTGCTCGATCATGGTGGAATCCATGTCGGCGACGAGGACCGGTTTGCGGCGGCCTTCGGTCGGAACGAGCGCGGCATCGACCTTGCGGTTGCCGATGACTTCGCGCGCCAGGGCCAGCGCATCGGTTGACTTCGGCTCGATGATCTCGCAGGCAATGGCGTGGTTGAGCCAATTGAGCTCGCCGCCGATCTCCTTGAGCAATGCGGCAGCAAGCGCCGGATCGAGTTCGGAATCAGCGGGATTGGCGATGAGGCAAAGGACCGGCATGGTGGATGATACTCGGAGGGGAGCGGCGTGACGGGTCGCAGGCGCGCCGTTCTGATAGCGGGTCCGACTGCCAGCGGCAAGTCGGCGCTGGCGCTTGCCCTGGCGGAGGCGGAGGGCGGGGTCATCGTCAACACCGATGCCATGCAGGTCTATGACACGGTGCGGGTCGTCACCGCGCGGCCCAGTGTCGAGGATGAGGGGCGGGCCGAGCACCGGCTTTATGGCACTGTGCCGGCGTCATCGCGCTTTTCGACCGGGCAATGGCTGGCTGCCGCCAAGGAGGTTATCGAGGCGACGGAGGCGCCGCTGTTTTTCGTTGGCGGCACGGGGCTTTATTTCGATGCCTTGATAAATGGATTCGCCGATGTGCCGGCGGTGCCAGCCGATATCACGCTTGCAGTTCAACAAGAGATTCAAGCGCTGGATGGGGCGGGGCGGCTGGCATTGCTGCAGCGGGAGGATCCGGCGACTGCGGCCCGGCTCAAAGTGGCCGACCCGCAGCGGGTGATCCGGGCACTGGCGGTGAAGCGGGCGACGGGCAGGATGCTGTCGAGCTTTCAGGATGAGCCGCAGGCGGGATTGCTGGGGGATTTTGCGGTGGAGCGCATGGTGCTCGATCCGGATCGCGATGTGCTTCGGGGGCGGATCGCACGGCGGTTCGCGGCGATGTTCGAGAGTGGCGCGGTGGCGGAGGTGGAGGCGCTGCGGGAGTTGCGGCTGGACCCGAGCCTGCCGGTGATGAAGGCGATCGGGGTGCCCGAGATCGGTGCGTGGCTGGATGGTGCGATGGATGAGGGGGAGGCGATCCGGCTCGCGACCATTGCGACCCAGCAATATGCCAAGCGGCAGCGGACGTGGTTTCGTAATCGGATGGGGGATTGGCCTCGGCGGGGGGTGTGAGTTTTTGGGGGTTGGGGCTTCCTACCACCCCACCCTCGGTCCCTCGCCATCAAGGGGGGGAGGCGAAGAACCGCTGGTTTTACTCGCTGTTCTCCTCGGCTCGATCCGAGGGCCGTAACTAGCTCGGTGCGAGCGGCGAGTGGCCCTCGGGTCGAGCCCGAGGGAGAAATGGTGCGTGGGGTGGGATTGGGGCCTAGCGCCGTTTCTTCCGCCTCCCTCCCCCTTGAGAGGAGGGATAGAGGGTGGGGGTGTCGTGCTATCCACCAGCATTAAGCCTGTGGAGGCCTCGACACCCCCACCCTAGCCCTCCCCTCAAGGGGGAGGGGATTGGAGAGGGGCTCCCGATCCATGGGCGCCGATTGGCAGCCTGAATGCTGGCTCTCGGCTCACACCGCTCGCGGCAGCAGCCCGATGCGTTCGCGCAGGGCGAAGCGGGTGACCAGGACGATGGCGACGAAGGCGAGGCCGGCGGCGAGGCCGGTCCAGATGCCGATGCCGCGCCATTGCAGGGTGAAGCCCAACAGATAGGCGGTGGGCAGGCCGACGATCCAATAGCCGATGATGGCCAGCAGCATGGGGATTTTGGTGTCGCTCATGCCGCGCAGGGCGTGGGCGGCTACCACCTGGGCGCCGTCGACCAGCTGGAAAATGCCGGCAATGGTGAGGAAGCTGGCGGCCAGCAGCAGGGCATTGGCGTTTTCGGCGTGGGTGGGATCGAGGAAGAGCCGCACGATGAAGGGCGCCAGGGTGAGGAAGGCGATGCAGGACAGCGCCATGAAGCCGGTGCCCAGCGCGAAAGCCGTCCAGCCCGCGCGGCGGATGCCTTGCGCGTCGTTTTGCCCATAGGCGAGACCCACTCGCACCGTGGCGGCGGTGCCCAGGCCCAGCGGCACCATGAAGGCCATGCTGGCGCATTGCAGCGCGATGGCATGGGCGGCCACTTCATCGGTGCCCAATTGACCCATCAGCAGCGCGGCGGCGGTGAAGAGGCCCACTTCGGCGACAACGGTGAGGCCGATCGGCGCGCCGATGCGGAAAATCTGCCGGAAGCGGGGCCAGTCGGGCTTCCAGAAGCGAATCAGGATGTGGAAGCGGCGGAAGCGGGGATGGCGCAGGACATAGGTGGCGAGCGCCGCCAGCATCAGCACATTGGTCAGCAGGGTGGCGAGGGCCGCGCCGCGCAGTTCGAGCCGCGGGAAGCCGAAATTGCCGAAGATCAGCGCATAATTGGCGGTGGCATTGAAGATGACGCCGCCCACCGTCACCAGGAGGATGATGCGGGTTTTGGCATAGGCCGACAGCAGCGAGCGGAAGGCGACCATGATCATGGCGGGGAAGAGCATCCAGGCGCCGACCTGGATGAATTGCTCGGCCAGGATAGTGGTGGCGGGGTCCTGCCGCAGGAGGCCGAAGATCGGCCGGATCTGCAGGACAATGGGCACGACGCAGAGCGCCAGGATTATGGCGGCCCAGCAGCCTTGCCGCACGATGCGGCGCACGGCCTTGATGTCGCGGGCGCCGCGCGCCTGGGCGACGAGGGGCGCTACGGCGCCGACAATGCCCATGCCGCCGACGAGGAAGGGCATGAGGAAGGTATTGGCGAGGGTGCCGGCGGCGAGATAGCTCGGGCCCAGCCAGCCCAGCATGATGACGTCGGTGGTGGTGAGGGCCGTCTGGGCCAATTGGGCGACGACCAGCGGCCAGGCCAGGGCGAAGGTGGCCTTGAGTTCATCGCGCCAGCCCGAATCGGCCGGAATGGAATTGGCCGCGGCGCCGGGCGCTGCCGTGATCTGCTCGTTCATCTGATTTCATCCCAATCGCCATGCAGCATTAGACGAAGGCCGCCGCGCGCGATAGAGCAGGGCGGCATGAAGGAGTGTTGCCGATGAAACCCGCTGCCGACCTTTCCCGCCGTATCCTGCTCCTGGCCGCGGGGCTTGCCGGGGCCGCCGGCGTGGCCTCGGCGGCGGCCGCATCCCATGCCGGGGAAAGCCGCAATCTTTCGGCAATTGCGGCGATATGCCTGGCGCATGGGCCGGCGCTGCTGGCGCTTTGCGCCAGTGGGGTCGACAATCGCCTGTTTCGCATTGCGGCCGCGCTACTGGCCGCGGGCACGCTGGTGTTCAGCCTTGATCTTGGGATTCGTGAGTGGCTGGGCCATGGCGCCTTTCCCGGCGCGGCCCCACTAGGCGGCGTCGGCATGATCGGGGGCTGGGGCCTGGTTGCAATTGGTGCATTCTTTTTTCGTTAATGAGTGGGCTTGCTGCAAAAAAGCTGGAATCATGCTGGAACCATTTGGCCGTACGGCGCATTTGGGTCGTCGATAATATCTTTGGAGGGTTTCCATGCATAAGTTTCTGATCATCGCCGCCGCCGCTCTGTCGTTGGCCGCCTGCACGCCCACCCAGCAGGGTGCTACCGTGGGTGCCGGCGCAGGCGCCCTTATCGGCGCTGCCACGACTGGTAGCGTTCTGGGCACTGTCGTTGGTGCCGGTGTTGGCGGTGTGGTCGGCGCTGCAGCGGGCAATATGATTGGCCGTGTCGAAGGCAGCAATAATCGCTGCGTCTACGAACGTCCCAATGGTACGCGCTACGTCGATAGCTGCCCGCGCGGCTAAATAGAGGTTGCAGCATCGCCCCATGCTGCGACGCGCCCCCAGGCGCCAAAAAGCACCCGGCCCGGAGTCCCTCCTGGGCCGGGTGTTTCATCGATCGAGTGAAATGCCTTGAATTTCCGCCAGATAGCGTCAATATTCCGTTCCTGCGGTTACACTTGTCTTGCGTTATCTGACGACCGGCGCGCCGGAAACTTGGCTACCTCCTGATCTGTGAATCGTTCGGCGGGGTCTGTCGTGAAGACCCGTGTTCAACTCTTGGCCGTGAAAAGCGGCGAGCACTTATTACGAGGATGCGTTTCATGGCTGCCATCACCGGTACCGTAAAATTCTTCAACACTACCAAGGGATACGGCTTCATTTCGCCCGAGAATGGCGAGAAGGACGTGTTCGTGCATATTTCGGCTGTGCAGCGTTCGGGCCTGCAGGGGCTCTATGAAGGCGACAAGGTGACCTTCGAGCTGGAAACCGGCCGTGACGGCAAGGTTTCGGCGGCGAACCTCACGCTGCTGAGCTAAGCGGCACAATGCTGAAAAGGGTCCTGCGGGGCCCTTTTTGTTTGCGATATCTGCAGTGTCGGGGTGCCGCGCCAGAAAAGTGGTAGCCGCTGTTCCGCGAAACGCTCTATGACGGGCTCATGCTGGCAGAATTCCTCAATCTTTGGAACCCGAGGGTGGAGACGGCGGCCGGTTCGCGGCAGTCGGGCGCCATTCCCTATGTGCTGCGCGAAGGGCGCGTGGTGTTTCTGCTGGTGACGTCGCGGCGCACCGGGCGATGGATCTTTCCCAAGGGCTCGATCGTCAGCGGCATGACGGCCTGGGACAGCGCGGCCAAGGAGGCGCTGGAGGAGGCCGGGGTGACCGGGGTGATCGAAAGCGAGCCGCTGGGCAGCTATCGGATCAGCGACAAGGGGCAGCTGGTCGATATCGATCTTTATCCGCTGCGGGTGGAAAACCAGCTCGAGAGCTGGGATGAGATGACGCAGCGCAGCCGCCATTGGGTGCTGCTGGCCGAGGCGAAGCGCTTATTGGCGGACCGTGCGCTGACGCGGATCGCGGATCGGCTGCATCGCCGGCTGACGGCGGAGATCGCTAGCCAATAATCGTGCTGACCAGCCAATAGAGCGCCGCGCCCATTGCCGTGGCAGCGGGCAGGGTGACCACCCAGGCGGCGGCGATGCGGGCGACCTTGAGGCGGCGCACCAGATAGCGCCGGCCATGCCGCCGCTCGCGGGCAATGGCCTCTTCGGGCGTGGCGTTGAGCGAGGCAGCATCGACGAAGCGGGCATGAAGCGGGGCGGCGCCCTGCATGTTGCGCATGGCCAGATATTCGCGCAGGAAGCCGACGCCGAACACCGCGCCCACCGCGACATGGGTCGAGGATACGGGCAGGCCGAAGGTGGAGGCGAGCAGCACGGTTCCGGCGGCGGAGAGAGCGACGCAGAAGGCGCGGATTTCATTGAGCTTGGTGATCTGCTCGCCAATGGTGTGGATGACGCGCGGGCCGAACAGGGAAAGGCCGAAAGCCAGGCCCAGCCCGCCAATGGCCAGGGGCCAGAGGGGCGCGGCATCGCCGGTGACCGGGTTGGCGCCGGCGCCGATGGCCGAGAGGATAGCGGTGAGCGGGCCGATGGCATTGGCAACGTCATTGGCGCCATGGGCGAAGGATAGCAGCGCGGCGGCGACGATCAATGGGGGGCGGAAGAGGCGGCCGACCTGCTTCTTGCGGTTTTCCATGGTCAGCGAATTGATGCGGACCCAGGGCATGGCGACGAGCCAGCCGATGGCAGCGGCCACAAGGCCGATCCCGATCGTGGTTGGGGCATCTGGGCGCCAGCCATAGGGGTGGAGCTTGGTGGCGAGATAGGCGGTGAAGAGACCGGCCATTGCCGCGACCAGCACGGGAACCCAGAGCCGGGCGGCGCCGACCTTGTCGATGCGGCGGGTGATCAGCTTGCGGATGCCGGCATGGATGGCGGCGGCCAGTATGCCGCCGAGCAGGGGCGAGAGGGTCCAGGTGACGGCGATGGTGCCGACCACGGGCCAGGCGATCGCGCCCGGGCCGATGGCGGCGACAAAGGCGCCGACAATGCCGCCGACAATGGCGTGGGTGGTGGATACGGGCGCGCCGAACAGGGTCGAGATATTGATCCAGAGCGCGGCGGCCAGCAGGGCGGCGATCATGGCCAGCATCATTGTGTGATCGGAAAAGCCGGTCTCCCAGACCAGCAGGTCGCGCGACACGGTGGCGATGACGTCATTGCCGGCGAAGACGGCGCCGCAGATTTCAAACACGGCGGCCAGGGCAAGGGCGCCGCCCATGGTGATCGCCCGGGCGCCGACCGCGGGGCCGACATTGTTGGCGACGTCATTGGCGCCGACATTGAGCGCCATATAGGCCGCGGCCGCGGCACCGATAACAGCCAGATAGCGCAATGAACCATCCGGAATGGCCCAGAAAGCCCATAGCGCCGCTGCGCCCACAAAGAGGGCGGCGATGGCGATCGGGACGGCCCGGTTCACGCGCGGCCTCGCGGGGGTTCAACAGGCTGAGGGAGGGCGGCGGGGTTCATGGGAGGCGGTCATTGTCCAGGGTGTCATCACCTTGGACAATTGTTTGCGGGGTTTGTCGACAAAAATGGGGAGGGGTGGGTGTGCTTCGCCAGTGGGAGGATCAATCGACATTCAGCTTTGTGGGTGAGCTGCTAGATCGGGGCTCTCGTCACCCCACCCCCGCTTTTCGCTAGCGAAAAGCTAGCCCTCCCCATCAAGGGGAGGGTGAATCCTGTGGTTGTGGCAGTATGGTGCCAAGAACTCGATGTCACCCTCCCCCTTGTGGGGAGGGAAGGGTGGGGGTTCTGCGGCCTGCAGATGCTCGATATTGGTGGAGAACGCAGCACCCATCCTCAATCCCTCTCCAAGGGGGAGGGAGGCAGATCGCGGCTCTCTACCGATCAGAGAGCTAGCGCTGCTCCCTCAGTTTGCGGTCTGGCGGTCCAGTTCGTTGCCGAGTTCGCCCAGCAGCCATTCGGTGCCTTGCTTGCGCTGGTCGACGGTGTCGAGGCCGTCGAGGAAGCAGCCGTGTTCGGTGACGGTGAGGCGGGTGCCCTTGCCGTCGGCGAAGAATTCGACCGCGGCGACGGAGACCGAGATGCGCTTGCCGCCCATGCTCATCTGGTAGGTGTAGACGATGCGGTTGTTCTCGACGATGTCCTGATAGATCACGTCGAAGGAATAGCTGCCGCCATTGGGACCATCGCCCTCGGCGAATTCGCGGCCGCCTTCGCGGAACTCAAAAACCTTGGTGTCGTTGCCGGCGCCGAACCAGCGCTTCTTGATCTCGGGATCGGCCCAGGCGCGGAAGACGCGGGCGGGATCGGCGGGATATTTGCGCTCGATAACGAAAGTGCCGTGGGCGATGGAACGGTCGGTCATGTCAGTTTCCTCTTGGCTGAACTGTTAAGCAAAAACTTAAGTTATGCATTCTGGCCTGTCAACGATTAAGTTGGGGGTTAAGTTTCTAGCGCTTTGCCATTGAGCTATTGACACCTGCGCCGCCTTGCTCCTATCAATGCGCCGGTATTTTTATGGAGAGGTCCCGTGCGGGCACTCATTCTCGTAGTAGGCAGGCGCATCGGCAACGTGGGATAAAATCCCGCGCGATAGCTGGTGCGCCGAAAACAGGTCCCGAACGGGGCCTTTTTTATTGCCCTTTTTCTCGTTGTGAAAAGGGACACGCAATCCACCACCGGGTCATTCCCGCGAAAGCGGGAACCTCCGTTGGACCTAAACAGAGGTCCCCGCTTTCGCGGGGATGACACCGAGTAAAATAAGCAGCCAACGTGCTGAAGAGGACAAAGAAAATGGCCGAACAGATGACCGGCGCAGAAATGGTGATACAGGCGCTGACCGATCAGGGCGTCGAGCATATTTTCGGCTATCCCGGCGGCGCGGCTCTGCCGATCTATGACGCCATGTTCCAGCAGGACAAGGTTCAGCACATTCTGGTGCGCCATGAGCAGGGCGCGACGCATATGGCCGAAGGCTATGCCCGCTCGACCGGCAAGCCCGGCGTGGTGCTGGTGACCTCGGGCCCCGGCGCGACCAATGCGGTGACGGGCCTGACCGATGCGCTGATGGATTCGATCCCGCTGATCTGCATCACGGCCCAGGTTCCCACAACACTGATCGGCAGCGATGCCTTCCAGGAATGCGACACGGTCGGCATTACCCGCTCCTGCACCAAATACAATTATCTGGTGAAGCGGGTGGAAGACCTGCCGCGTATCATGCATGAGGCCTTCCTCATCGCCACGACCGGCCGCCCCGGCCCGGTGGTGATCGATATTCCCAAGGATGTGCAGTTCGCGCTGGGCGACTATTACATGCCCGACCTCGATACATTGCGCCACCAGAGCTATCGCCCGCAGATGGATGGCGACAGCGCCGCCATCGAGGCGGCGGTCGATCTGATGCTCAAGGCCGAGCGGCCGATTTTCTACACTGGCGGCGGCGTCATCAATGCCGGTCCCGAAGCGTCCAAGCATCTGCGCGAACTGGCCGAGCTGACCGGGTTCCCAGTGACCTCGACGCTGATGGGGCTGGGGGCTTTCCCCGCCTCCAATCCGCAATGGATGGGCATGCTGGGCATGCACGGCACCTACGAAGCGAATTGGGCGATGCATGATTGTGACGTCATGATCAATATCGGCGCGCGGTTCGACGACCGGATCACCGGCCGCATCGACGCCTTCTCGCCCAATAGCCGCAAGATTCATGTCGATATCGACCCGTCTTCGATCAACAAGGTCGTGCGCGTCGATATCCCGATCATTGGGGATTGCGAGCGCGTGCTGGCCGAAATGGTCCGCGTCTATCGCAGCAAGACCAATCAGCCGCGCACCGAGGCCATTGCGCCCTGGTGGAGGCAGATCGAGAAGTGGCGCGCGGTCAATTCGCTCGGCTACAAGAATTCGGACACCACCATCAAGCCGCAATATGCCATCGAGCGGCTTTATGAGGCGACCAAGAAGCAGGGCAAGGAGGTGTTCATCACCACCGAAGTGGGCCAGCACCAGATGTGGGCCGCCCAGCATTTCCACTTCGACAAGCCCAATCACTGGATGACCTCGGGCGGGCTGGGCACGATGGGCTATGGCCTGCCGGCTGCGGTCGGCGTGCAGGTGGCGCATCCCGATGCGCTGGTGATCGATATTGCAGGCGAAGCCTCAGTGCAGATGACGATGCAGGAGCTGTCGACGGCGGTGCAGTATCGGTTGCCGATCAAGATTTTCATTCTCAACAATGAGCGCATGGGCATGGTGCGCCAGTGGCAGGATCTGCTGCATGGGTCGCGCTATGCGCATTCCTATTCGGAATCGCTGCCCGATTTCGTCAAGCTGGCCGAGGCCTATGGCGGCAAGGGCATTCGTTGCGAAAACCCGGCCGAGCTCGATGCGGCGATCGCCGAAATGCTCGATTATGACGGCCCGGTGCTGTTCGACGTGATCGTGGAGAAGGACGAGAACTGCCTGCCGATGATCCCCTCGGGCAAGCCGCATAACGAGATCATTTTGCCTGATACGGCGAATATCGGGGACATCATCGACGAGAAGGGACGGCAATTGGTGTGATTGCACACGGAGCCCGGTGACCACTCACCGGGTCATTCCCGCGAAAGCGGGAACCTCCGTTTTTCCTGCCATTAAACAGAGGTTCCCGCTTTCGCGGGAATGACACTGTGGGGGTGGTGGGACGGTGCAGCAATCCAAGCTTTGAGGAACCAGAAAATGAACGCACATTTGCAGCCTACCGGCTCCGCCTATTTCCTGACGCAGGAAACCCAGAGCACCGAGCGCCATACGCTTTCGGTGCTGGTCGATAACGAGCCGGGGATTCTCGCCCGGGTGGTCGGCCTGTTTTCGGCGCGCGGCTATAATATTGAAAGCCTGACCGTCAGTGAGACCGAACACGGCCGTCGACTTAGTCGCATCACCGTTGTCGTTATCGCCACGCCGCGGGTGCTGGTGCAGATCAAGCTGCAGCTCGAGCGGCTGGTGCCGGTGCACAAGGTGCATGATCTGACCGCCGAGGGCGCGTCGCTGGAGCGCGAGCTGGCATTGATCAAGGTGGCGGGGTCGGGCGATCACCGCGCCGAAACGCTGCGGCTGGCCGATGCTTTCCGGGCGCAGATCGTTGATGCCTCGGTCGAGAGCTTCGTCTTTGAAGTGACCGGCAAGCCGGCCAAGATCGACAGCTTCATCGCCCTGATGCAGCCGCTTGGGCTGGTGGAAGTGGTGCGCACGGGGCTGGCGGCGATCTCGCGCGGCCCGCAGAGCATGTAACCAGCCGCTGTTGATGGCTGTCATCACAAGGTTCGATTGGGCGGCGCGCCCAGTCTGGTATATGGCAGGGACAGCGTTTTTCGAGTCCCTGCCATGACCCTGCTTTCCGTCAATCTCAATGCCGTCGCCCAGCTTCGCAACCGGCGTGATCTGCCCTGGCCGAGTGTGGTCGGCATGGCGCGGGTGGTGCTCGATGCGGGCGCCAGCGGGGTTACCGTGCATCCGCGGCCCGATGAGCGGCATATCAGGCGCACGGATGTGTTCGATCTTTCGGCCTTGTTGCGGGATGAATATCCGCAGGCCGAATTCAATATCGAGGGCTATCCCAGCGACGACTTCATCGCGCTGATCGAGACGGTCAATCCGCAGCAGGTGACGCTGGTGCCGGACGATCCGGCGCAGGCGACGTCGGACCATGGCTGGGATTTCCACGCCAATAATAATTTCCTGACCTCGGTGGTGCAAAAGCTCAAGCAGCCGGGGCGGCGGATTTCGCTGTTCTGCGATCCCGACGCGGGGGCGAAGGGCATCAGCGCGGCCAAGGCGACGGGGGCGGATCGGGTCGAGCTTTATACCGGGCCCTATGGTGGGTGCTATGACGATCCGGCGCGGGCCGAGGCGGAGCTGGCGGCTTTGGCCGATACGGCGGCGGCGGCGCATGCGGCCGGGCTGGGGCTCAATGCCGGGCATGACCTGACGCTGGCCAACCTGCCGGCGTTCCAGGCGGCGGTTAAGGGGGTGGATGAGGCTTCCATTGGGCATGGGCTGACGGCCGATGCGCTGTTGATGGGGTTCGCGGAGGCGGTGCGGCGGTATCGGGAGGTGCTGGAAGGGTAGGGTGGTTTAGTTCCCGATATGGGGGCTTCCCTCCACCCCTCCCTACCCTCCCCATCAAGGGGAGGGTGAACCCGGTGGGTGGGCGGAGTGGTGCCTCTGTCACACATCCGCAGCAATTAGGGCCTGGCGCTATGTGGCCCAGAACTCGATGTCACCCTCCCCTTGATGGGGAGGGTAGGGAGGGGTGGCGGGAGCCCGGATCTAGGTAAGGCAAACAGAGGTTCCCGCTTTCGCGGGAATGACATTGTGGTGGATGAAACGCTCAGTGCGGGTGTCGCGCTTGGGGGATAGTCCCTTACCGCTTCCCAAAGGCCCGCAAAAATGTCGATACCCCTGCTACGGCCGCCTTGTGTACTGCTGCTTCGCTCGGGCGGGTGCACATGCCTTCGTCCTTGGGCAGATCGGCGTTGATCAGGGCCATGAAGTGCCGGGCGGTGAGGCTGGCGTCGTCGATATCGAGATAGCCGTCATGGCCGAGCTTGGCGAAGACGGCGGCGATGATGGGCCAGTCCTTGCCCGGGCCATATTCCTTCCAGGTGCTGAACAGGTGGGGCCAGCGATGGGCTTCGCGCTGCATCAGCGAGGCGAGGGCGCGGCCATCGATATCGCACATGCAGCGGCCCAGCAGGCCCTCGGCGAAATCGGTCAGCGCCTGGCCGATATCGTCGGGCTTGTCGGGAAAGCTATGCAGCACCTGCATCAGCGAGGCGCTGGAGCGGGCCGTCACATCCTCAACCACGGCGACGAAAAGCTGATCCTTGTCGCCGATCTGGTTGTAGACGGTCTGGCGGGAAACGCCGGCGTCAATGGCGATGGCATCGATGCTGGCGCCGCCGACGCCGTCGCGGACAAAGGCGCGCTTGGCGGCATCCAGAATGGCCTGCCGCTTGGCGAGGGCACGCGGAAAGGCTTTTTCGCTGGGTAGCAACTCGATCTGGCTCATGAAGGCACCATACACAAATTGCGGTATTTTACAACATTGTCAAAAATCTTTGACGATGGTGCTTGACTGATTTTACAGCAGTGTCCAATATTGCGCTATCGGCTGCCGTGCCTCCCCACCGCGCCGAACAGCTTTTTCCCGGTATGCGGCCCGTTGCCCTGGCGACGGCCCAAAAGGTATTCGCAAATGAACCCAACAATCCTGCGCGCAGCGCTGGTGCTCGGCTTGCTGTCGGCCATCGGTCCGTTCGCCATCGATATGTATCTGCCGGCTTTGCCGGCCATCGGCACGAGCCTGGGCGCCGATACGGCCCAGGTGCAGGCCAGTCTCATGGCTTTCATGGCCGCCATCGCGGTCTGTCAGCTGTTCTATGGTCCGGTCAGCGATATGGTGGGGCGCAAGCCGCCGCTCTATTTCGGCATGGCGCTGTTCACCCTGGGCGGCATTGCCTGCGCCCTGGCGCCGTCCATCGAATGGCTAGTGGTCGCCCGCTTCGTGCAGGGGATCGGGGCCTGTGCCGCCATGGCCCTGCCGCGCGCCATCGTGCGTGATGGCTATACCGGGGCCGATGCGGCGCAGTTGCAGAGCCTGTTGATGCTGGTGTTTTCGGTGTCGCCGATTCTGGCGCCGCTGGCGGGCAGCCTGATCGTCGAGTTCGGCGACTGGCGAGCGATCTTCTACGCCGTTGCCGGCATCGGCCTCTTGGGCATTCTGCTGACGGCCTTTTTCCTCAAGGAGACCCGTCCGGCTTCGGCGCGGCTGGAAAGCAGCGTCGGCAGCGCGATCAAGGGCTATGGCGTGCTGCTGCGCGACCGTAACTTCCTGGGGCTGTCGATGATCGGCGCCTTCGGCATGTCGAGCTTCATGGCGTATCTGGCCAATTCGTCCTTCATCCTGATCGACCATTATGGGCTCAACCCGACGCAATACAGCATCATGTTCTCGATCAATGCGATCTCGTTCATCGGGGTGTCGCAGCTGACCGGCCTGCTGACGCGCCGCTATGGGCTCAATGCCGTGGTGCGGACGGCGGTGAGCGGCTTCATCGTGGTGATGGTGGCGCTGGCCCTGGTCTTTGCGCTGGGCGTCGACCGGCTCGATGTGCTCGCCGTGCTGCTGTTCATCGGCTATGGCTTCCTGGGGCTGGTCATTCCGACCACGGCGGTGCTGGCTCTGGAAGAGCATGGCGCGATTGCCGGCACGGCTTCGGCATTGATGGGCACGCTGCAATTGGTGACAGCCGCCGTGGTGATGGGCGTGGTCGGCAGCTTCTTCGATGGCACTGCCAAGCCCATGGTGCTGGGCATCGCCGCCTGCGCCATCATCGCCTTCGTGCTGACGCGGCTTACCATCAAGCGCGCGCCGCTGCCGGTCGCGGCGGCTGCCGAATAGCATCAGGGGCGCGCCGGCTATCCCGGCGCGCCGCAAGCCCTGCAGCATTGTCATGGCAGATCGAACAGTGCGTCAGAGGGGCAGGCAACAAATCCGCCCAATTAGGGCAGTTTTGGTGCCGTAACTGCGGAAAACCCAGCTTCTACCAATGCTTACAAGAATGTGCCCTAGGCGGATTCTGGTGACCGGATGACAATTAAGTGCCTCCTTGCGAGCTGAAGGCGTAGGCACATATATCGCCTCAGTTACGATTTGTTACCAAGGAGGGCTGCAAATGTCCAAACTCAAAATCGCCGTCATTATCTCGTCCACCCGCCCGACCCGCTTTGGTGAACTGCCTGCCAAGTGGATCGCCGAAAAGATCAACGAGCGGGCCGAGCTGCAGGCCGAAATCGTCGACCTGCGCGACTTCAACCTGCCGTTCTTTGACGAAATGGCCTCCAACGCCTGGATGCCCTCGGCCAATGACAATGCGGTCAAGTGGCAGAACAAGATCAGCGAATTCGACGGCTATGTGTTCGTCACCGCTGAATATAACCGCTCCATCACCGGCGCGCTCAAGAACGCTCTCGACCAGGCCTATGTGAACTGGAACAAGAAGCCGTTCGGCGCTGTGGGCTATGGCTCGGTTGGTGGCGCTCGTGCTGTCGAGCACCTGCGCAATATCGGCGTCGAGCTGCAGATGGTTCCGACTCGCTCGGCAGTGCATATCGGCGGCGCTGACTTTGCTGCCGTCCATCCCGGTTTCGGCGGCACCAAGACCATTGCCGACCTCGAAGGCTCGATCGGCAATTCCGCCAAGGACATGCTGGACCAGCTGACCTGGTGGGCCAAGGCGACCAAGGTTGCGCGCGACGCAGACGCTGCTCTCGTGCAGGCTGCCGAGTAATTTAGCTTACGAAGACCTCCAAGCCTTCGTTTACCAGCAGGGGCCGTTCCAGAAGGGGCGGCCCCTGTTGTATTGAAAGCTTTGCGACGCCGTGGTTGTGTGTAACGGTCGCCGGGTGTATAGCGGCGCCCGCCCTGACCAAGAGAGCACAAGGTTCATGACGCAGACCAACGCTGCCGGCGAAACCGCCGGAGCCGATGCGAGCGGCGCCGTACACTCCCCATCCGACAAGCATCTTCCCGTTCTCGTGCTCGGCGCGCTGGGCGTGGTTTATGGCGATATCGGGACGAGCCCGATCTACGCTTTCCGCGAGGCCATGCATATAAGGCCCGGCGCGGCATCGAGCGATGTCGAGATTCTGGGGCTATTGTCGCTGATCGTCTGGGCGCTGACCCTGACGGTGGCGGTCAAATACGTGTTCTTCGTGACCCGCGCGGACAATAATGGCGAAGGCGGCACGCTGTCGCTGATCGCCCTGGCGCGCAAGACATTCACCCATCCGCCGGCCTGGATTACCGGGCTTGGGATCATCGGGGCGGCACTGTTTTTCGGCGACGCCATCATCACGCCGGCCATGTCGGTGCTCTCGGCCGTGGAAGGGCTCGAAGTGGTGGCGCCCGATCTCACCCGGTTCGTGGTGCCCATTACCATCGTGCTGATTATCGGCCTCTTCATGGTGCAGAGATTCGGCACGGCCAAGGTGTCCATCGTCTTCGGGCCGGTGACGGCCCTGTGGTTCCTGACGCTGGGGATATCGGGGCTGTTCCACATCGTGGATTACCCACAGGTGCTGTGGGCGCTCAATCCGTTTCTGGGCGTCGAATTCGTCTTCTCCCATCTCGGCATTGCCTTTGTGGTCATCGGCGCCATTTTCCTGGCGGTGACGGGGGCCGAGGCGCTCTATGTCGATCTCGGTCATTTCGGGCGCAAGCCGATCGTCATTGCCTGGTTCGGCATGGTGTTTCCGTGCCTGCTGCTCAATTATTTCGGGCAGGGGGCCTTTGTGCTCAAGGTCGGCGTCGAGAATGTGGAAAGCCCGTTCTTCGAGATGCAGCCGGAATGGGCGCTGGTGCCCTTCGTCGTGCTGGCCACGGCCGCTACGATCATTGCCAGCCAGGCGGTGATTTCGGGCATGTTCAGCCTGGCCCAGCAGGCCATTGCGCTCAATATGCTGCCGCGCATGGTGGTGCAGCACACGTCTGAAACGCAGAGCGGCCAAGTCTACATGCCGCAGATCAATTCCATGCTGATGGTGGGCGTGCTGCTGCTGGTGCTGGCTTTCCGCAGCTCGGGCGCCCTCTCGCATGCCTATGGCATTGCCGTGTCGGGCGTCATGATCGTGACGCTGATGCTGCTGGTCGTGGTGATGTGGCGCAACTGGAAGTGGCACCCGCTGGCGGTGATCGGGTTCGGCGCGTTCTTCGCCATTCTCGATGGCGGGTTCTTCATCGCCAACGCGTCCAAGCTGTTCCAGGGCGGCTGGGTGCCGGCGGTGGTCGCCGGTATCGTGGCAGTGTTGATGTGGAGCTGGATTGCCGGCCGGCGGCGGTTGTCGGAAAAGACGCGGCGTGACGAGGTTCCGCTGCAATTTTTGGTCGACAATCTTTCCAAGAAGAAGCCGACCACGGTTCCGGGCACGGCGGTTTTCCTCACCAGCGATATCGAGGGGGCCCCCACGGCGCTGCTGCACAGCCTCAAGCATTATAAGGTGCTGCACGAGCAGAATGTGATCCTGACCGTGCGCACCTCGGCCTCGCCACGTGTGCCGGACGATGAGAAGGTGACCATCGACGCCTATAACGAGCTGTTCAGCCGCGTCGTCGTGACCTTCGGCTATATGGAAACGCCCAATATTCCCAAGGCCCTGGCGCTGGGCCGCAAGCTGGGCTGGAAGTTCGATATCATGTCGACCTCGTTCTTCCTGTCGCGCCGCTCGCTGAAGCCGGGGCCCAAGACGGGGCTGATCCGCTATTGGCAGGACCGCCTGTTCACGCGGCTGGCGCGCAATGCCAGCGACGCCACCGACTATTTCCACATTCCGACCGGTCGCGTCGTGGAAATCGGCACGCAGGTCGTGCTGTAGGTGGGGGCTGGGTTCAAGGCGCTCGATATCGCCATTTGTGGTGCGGGGCCGGCGGGCCTCGCCAGCGCACTCTATATGCAGCGGCTGGGGCATAGGCCGGTTATCCTCGAGCGGTTCGACGCGCCGCGGCCGCTGGGATCAGGGCTGATCCTGCAGCCGACGGGCCAGGCCGTGTTGCATGATCTGGGGCTGTTTGACGCGATATGCGCGCTTGGCGCGCCGCTCGATCGGCTGCATGGAGCCGATGCGCGATCGGGGCGGGTGGTGCTCGATGTGCGTTATCGCAGCTTGCCGGGTATTGGCCGGGGGCTGGGGATTCACCGGGCGGCATTGTTTGGCGTGTTGCATGATGCGGTGCTGGCTGCGGGCATTCCCATTCGTACCGGCCAGGCCGTTGCGGCGCTGGCGGACTTGCCGGGGGCGCGCCGGGCTATCGTGCTGGAGGGCGGTGGGCAGACCGAGCCGTTCGATCTGGTGATCGATTGCCTGGGCGGCGGTTCGCCGCTGAAGCCGCAGTCCAGCCGACCGGGCAAGGCGCGGGCTTTGCCGTTTGGCGCCATCTGGGGCACGGTGCCCTGGCAGGGCGATGGTTTTGAGCCCACGGCGCTGACGCAGCGCTATCGGCGGGCCAGCGTGATGATCGGCGTTCTGCCCATCGGCCGTTCGGAGCCGGGTGGGCCGGAATTGGCGGCGTTTTTCTGGAGCCTTAAGCCGGCTGAATACGAGGCCATCAAGCAAAAGGGCATTGCGGCGTGGAAAGAGGCGGTGCTGGGCCATTGGCCGGAAGTGCGGCCTCATCTCGATGCCGTCGAGGATTTTTCCGCGATGACATTGGCGCGTTATGCGCATCACACCATGGCTGTTCCGACGGGAAAGGCGCTGGCCTTTGTCGGCGACAGCGCGCATTCGGCCAGCCCGCAATTGGGGCAGGGCGCCAATATGGCGCTGCTCGATGCCAGGGCATTGCATCTGGCACTGCGCGATCATCCGGATGATCTTGGCGCGGCGCTCAAGCATTATGCGGGGCTGCGGCGCGGGCATGTGCGGCTCTATCAGGCGCTGAGCGCCATGTTCACGCCGTTCTACCAGTCCGATAGCCGGGCGCTGCCGGTGTTCCGGGATCTGTTCGTTTCTGTGCTGGCCAAGGTGCCGCCCGCGCCGCAATTGCTCGCGGCGATCGTGGCGGGGGCCTTGCTCTCGCCGATCAAAAAGCTGGAGCTGGAAAAGCCGCCGGGCTTTTAGCTATTTGACCATGTCGGGGCAGACATAGGGCACGCTGGCCAGGGCGAAATGCTGTTCCTGCACTTCGCTGCCCAGCTTGAGGCTAAGCACCAGTTCGGTATCGGTGAGGCTTGAGATATCGGCATTGATGGTCATGCCGTCCTCGTCCCAGCTGATCTCGCTGTCGGAGACCTGCTGCCATTTTGAGAGGCGATAGGTTTCCCAGCAGCTGTCGGAGACCAGCGTGCCATCGCCGAGGAAAATCTGCATCGAGCCAGGGCGGGAGGGATCGTCGTCGGTGCGGACCCAGACCTTGTTGAGCAAGGGGTTATCGGTTTCCCCAGCGTCGTCAGTGGCGTCCTCGACATCCTGATTGTCCTGGGCCGTGGCGGGCAGGCTCGCCGCGCCGACGCCCCAGACGCTCATCAGAGCAATGATCGCAGCCTTGGTATCCATTCGGCACTTCTCCCGTGACTCACCATTGATCTGGTGATTATCCCCGCGCCCGCCAAGTGTGGCAGTCCAAAAACGGCGTTTTTGCGTTGGCGCGGCCGCTATTCGGCAACAGCGCTCATTACGCGTTGCCATTCTTTTACGCGCTTGGTCTGGTTGGGCCAAAGGTCGTAATCGCTGATGCCGAGGGTTTTCTGGGCGTGCTGGGGCCAGTTGGGGTCATCGAGCGCGCCGCGGGCGAGGGCGATGAAATCGGTGTCGCCATTGGCGATGAGGGCGTCGTCGGCCTTGGGATCGCCGCCGAGCAGGCCAACGGCCATGACCGGAATATCGGCGCCGTCGCGTACGGCCTTGGCGAGGGGCACCTGATAGGCGGGGCCGGTCTTGATCGAGGCGCCGTCGAAACCGCCGCTCGAGCAATCGATAGCGTCGACGCCGCGGGCCTTGAGTTCGCGGGAGAGCACGACGCTGTCTTCGGTCTGCCAGCCATCGGGGTGCTGGTCGCTGACCGAGAGGCGCACCAATAGCGGCTTGTCCTCGGGCCAGACGGCGCGCACGGCTTCGGTGACTTCGAGCACCAGGCGCATGCGGTTTTCGCGGCTGCCGCCATAGCGGTCGGTGCGCTTGTTGGCGAGCGGGGAGAGGAATTGATTGAGCAGATAGCCATGGGCGGCGTGGATCTCGACGGTGTCGAAACCGGCCTGGTTGGCGCGCACGGCGGCGGCGGTGAAGGCCTCGATGATATTGCGGATGCCGGCTTCGTCGAGCTCGTCGGGCTTGGTGAAATTGCGGTTTTCGGCGTGAATGACGGGGCTGGGGGCCACCGGGGTCCAGCTTTCGAAGCCGATTGCGGGCTTTTCGGCCTCGGTTTCGTCAAAGCCGTTGCGCCACGGCACGGGGGTGGAGGCCTTGCGGCCGGCATGGGCGAGCTGGATGCCGGCAGCGGCGCCCTGGCTCTGGATGAATTGCACGATGCGGGCGAGGGCGGGAATGTGCTCGTCTTTCCACAGGCCCAGATCGCCATAGGAGATGCGGCCTTCCGGCACGACGCCGGTTGCTTCCACGATCACCAGTCCGAAGCCGCCAATGGCGAAGCGTCCGAGATGGACCATGTGCCAATCATTGGCGAAGCCGTCCTTGGCCGAATATTGGCACATGGGGGCGACGACGGTGCGATTGCGCAGGGTCACGCCGCGGAGCGTGGCAGGCGAAAAAAGCTGGGGCATAGGAACTCGCAGGATCAAACAGGCCGGGAGGCGGCCGGCTGCCAGCATGCATGTTCCGGCATCCATCGGCAAGCGCCGATGGATGCGATCCTGGTTTGCGCTATTGTGCCGTGGCGAAGGAGGATTGCGTCGCCTGGGTGCCGACCAGTCCGGTCATCCGGAGGGCGGCAATGAAGGACAGAGCCGCCACCGCCGCGCCCAGTACGAAGACCGGGACGATGGCGTGGTGGATCTGGTCGGCGGTGACGGCAGTGGCAAAGCCGGCCGAATTGGCGGCCACGCCGGCCAGTGCCGCGCCGATGGCATTGCCCGCCGATTGGGTGGTGGGCAGCAGGGCCGAGGTGCGGTCGCGATCGGCGTCGCTGGCCGATTCCATCAGCGTCAGGTTGAGATAGCCGTTGCACATGCCGAAGCCGGAACCGATGGCCAGCTGTGCGATGAGCACGATGGCGATGTGGTTCAAGAGCAGGCCGATCAGCAGGCCGGTGAGGCCGAGCGCGATCATGGCGGGGCCGGTGCGGATCAGCAGTTTGCGCGTTTCGCGCTGGCGCACATTGGCTACGGTGATGGCAGAGAGGCTCCAGGCCACGGCCATGACGGCGCCGACAGCGCCCGCCAGTGTTGGGCCATAGCCCCACAATTGCTGCACCAGCAGCACGAGATAGACGGCGGCGGTGGCGCCGGCGATCGGCATGAGCAGCACGACCCAGAAGCCGCTGCCGATGACCGAATTGGGCCAGAACGCGCCCGTGGGCATCAGGCGGACCCGGCTGCGCCGGTCGAGCAGCACCGAACCGGCGAGCAGAACCGCAGCGCCAACCAGCAGTGCCGTTGCCTGCAGGGGCGGCGCGATGCCCGCAAGGGCCACCAGCATGATGCCAGCGCCAATGGTCAGCAGGCGAATGCCGGGGAAGCCGGGGCTTTGCGCGGCAGCGTCCTTGCTCTTGCCGGGCACGACGAACATGACCATGACGGCAAAGATCAGCACCAGCGGCACATTGACGAGGAAGGCGGCGCGCCAGGAGACCAGCTCGGTCAACAGGCCCGCGCCGAGTGGTCCGCCAAAGGCGGCCACGGCCCAGACCGAGGCCTGCGTGCCGAAGACTTTGGGCACCAGCCGGGAGGGGTAGAGTTCGGGGATCAGCGCAAAACAGATAGCCGCGACCACGCCTTCGCCCAGGCCCTGGAAAGAGCGGCCGATCAGCACTTCCGTCATGGTGGAGGCATTGGAGGCGATCAGCGTGCCGACCAGGAACACGGCGCTCGAAGCGAGCAGGGCCGTGCGCGAGCCCAGGCGCTGCTTGATCAGCGCGGCGCCGGCGCCGCCCATGATGGCGAAAACCAGATAGAGCGTCAGCGCCCAGGAAATCAGTTCGAGCCCGCCCAGATGCAGCACCGCGGTGGGCAGGGCCGTGCCGGCGAGAAAGGCATTGAAGGCAAACAGTGCGACGCCCAGGCACAGGATCAGCGTCACCGTCGCATAGCGCGGCGCAAATATCTCCGCCCAGCTTCCGCTGCTGGAAGATTCAGACATGGGATACTCCCCGGAATAAACAAGTTATGCCTTGTTATATTCTTGGCTATTTAAAAAGCAATAGCTTGTTTTATTCGATTTCGGATGCGGCTCAGCCGCGCCGTAGCATGGATGCTAATGAGCCAAAGGTCTTGTTTTTTCTGCTTCGGTGACCCGGAGTTTTCGCTAGAGGCCTCATTTC
>DATMSY010000097.1:0-6938 GCA_035565135.1 Devosia sp. | reverse complement strand
TTCCACCAGCATAGAGTTCGTGGAGGTCACGACACCCCCACCCTAGCCCTCCCCTCAAGGGGGAGGGGACTGGATTGGGGCTTCCTCAAATTGATGTCTATTCAGCTCAGGGCAGCATCTTGCCCGGATTGAGGATGTTCTTGGGGTCGAGGGCGCTCTTGATGGCGCGCATCATGTCGAGCGCGACCGGGTCCTTGACCTGGCGTAACAGATTGATCTTGAGCTGGCCGATGCCGTGTTCGGCCGACACGGAGCCGCCCAGCTTGAGGACGATTTCGTAGATCGCTTCATGCAGCTTTTCGTCGGCCTCCGCCATGAAGGCTTTGGGATCGGCGCCGACGGGCTGGCTGAAATTGAAGTGGATATTGCCGTCGCCCATATGGCCGAACGGCACCGGGCGGATGCCGGGGAAGAGGCGCTGGGCGGCGGCGGAGCCCTCGGCGATGAGCTGGGGCACGGCGGCGATGGGCACCGAGACGTCATGCTTGATCGAGGCGCCTTCCTTCGATTGCACCTCGCTCATCTGCTCGCGGAAGGCCCACATGCGGGTGCGGTCGGAGAGGGATTCGGCGAGCACGGCATTGTCGATCAGCTGCCGCTCGAAAGCGGTCTCGATGGCGGCTTGCAAGAGCCCGGCCTGGCCGCCCGCCATGCGGGAGATTTCGATCAGCGCATACCAGGGGGAGGGGCCGGCGGTGGGGTCGCGGTCCAGCATGGCGTGGCGCAATTGCATGTCGAGGCCCAGCGCGGGAACGATCTCGAAGGCGTTGAGGCGCCCGCCAAGCCGTTCACGCAGCAATTGGAACAGGGTCAGCGCGGCTTCGGGGCCGGCGATGTTGACCAGGCAGGTCTCGTAATCTTCCGGCTTGGGGAAGAGCTTTAGCGTCGCGGCAGTGATAATGCCCAGCGTGCCCTCGGCGCCCACCAGCAGGTCCTTGAGATCGTAGCCGGTATTGTCCTTCTTGAGCGAATTGAGGCCCTGATAGAGGCGGCCATCGGCCAGCACAGCCTCGACGCCCATGGTGAGTTCGCGGGCATTGCCATAGGTGAGCACATTGACGCCACCGGCATTGGAGGAGAGCAGGCCGCCGATGCGGGCCGAGCCCTGTGAGGCCAGCCAGAGCGGGAAAATCGTGCCCTGCGTTTCGGCAGCCTTATGGGCGTTTTCGAGGATGACGCCGGCCTCGGCAATCATGGTGCCGGCGGCCGTGTCGATATTGCGGATGGTGTCGAGCCGGGTGAGGCTAATGATGACCTCGTCGCCCCGCAGCGGCACCTGCGCGCCCACCAGCCCTGTATTGCCGCCCTGGGGAATGAGGCCCACGCCATGCTCATTGGCCCAGCGCACAATGGCCTGCACTTCGCTGACCGAAGCGGGCAGCACGATGGCCGCGGCGCTCTTGTGGAAGCGTTTGCGCGGTTCGTTGAGATAATTGCCCATCTGTTCGGGGGCGCCGATGACGGCGGCGGGGCCGACCAGGGTAGTAAGCTCAGCAATAATCTCGGCGTGGGAAAGCGGCATGAAACAACCAGGTTTGGCGGAAATCGGCAGGGGGATTTTACAATGACGAGCAGAACGCCGGCAGGCAAGCGGGCGCGCGACAATGCGGCATAGCAGCTTTCCGATTTGCCCGGTGGCGTTGGCGACGGAATCCGCTACGGTAAAGGCCGTAACCTTGATTTAGGACGCGTTGGCGCAACGCGGGAATAGCACATGACAGCCTTGGTCTGGCCGGAAATCTACTTCATCCGGCATGGAGAAACGCCCTGGAACGCCGAACGCCGCTATCAGGGGCGCAAGGACATTCCGCTCAACGAAAAGGGCAAGGGCCAGGCCAATCAGAACGGGCTGACCCTGGCGGCCCTGTTCAAGGCGCGCGGGCTCGATCCCATGGCGTTCGAATGGCATGCCTCCCCGCTCAACCGTACGCGCGACACCATGGACCGGGTGCGGGCCGGCTTTGATATGCACCTGCCCGAGGTCAAATATGACGTGCGGCTGATGGAGATTTCCTTCGGCGTACTGGAAGGCGAATTGTTCGAGCAGCTGCCGGCCAATATGGCCGTGGCGCCGGGCGACCGCACCGAGGATTATTGGGACTTCCGCCCCGAGAATGGCGAGAACTATCGCGACGTCGAGGCGCGGCTCGAGGAATTCGCCGCGGTGCTGACCGGCCCGTCCGTGGTCGTGGCCCATGGCGGCATTGCCCGCACTTTGCGCGTGCTGATCGAACATGCCCCGATCGTGGAAGTCATCAACTGGGCCCCGCCACAGGACGCAGTGATGCACTTTACGCCGGGCAGGATGGAGCTGTTGCGGGTGGGGGACGTCTGAGGGCCGATTGACCTGACCGTCTGGCCTGCCTAGAAAGCCCTCAACCACGGGGCCGCGCCATGTCGTTCAATACTTTCGGACATCTCTTCCGTTTCACCACCTGGGGCGAGAGCCATGGGCCGGCGCTTGGCGTGGTGGTGGATGGGTGCCCGCCGGGCATTGTGCTGACGCCCGAGATGATCCAGCGCGACCTTGATCGGCGCAAGCCGGGGCAGTCCAAGTTTACCACGCAGCGGCGCGAGGCCGACGAGGTCAAAATCCTCTCCGGCGTATTTGAGGACGAGCGCACCGATGGCTCGCGCACGACCGGCACGCCGATCTCGCTTGTCATCGAGAATACCGATCAGCGCTCCAAGGATTATGCGGAAATCCGCGACAAATATCGGCCTGGCCATGCCGACTATACCTATGACCAGAAATACGGCATTCGCGACTATCGCGGCGGCGGCCGGACTTCGGCGCGAGAGACCGCGGCGCGGGTGGCGGCAGGGGCCGTGGCGCGGCAGGTTTTGGCGGGGATTACGATCCGTGCCAGCCTCGTGCAGGTTGGGCCGCACAAGATCGATTACGGCAATTTCGACTGGGACCAGGTCGAACAAAACCCGTTCTTCTGCGCCGATGCCAAGGCGGCGGCGATGTGGGCGGACTATCTCGATGGCATCCGCAAGGAAGGCAATTCTGTGGGTGCGGTGATCGAGGTGGTGGCCGAGAATGTGCCGGCGGGCTGGGGCGCGCCGATTTATGGCAAGCTCAGCGCCGATCTGGCTTCGGCCATGATGAGCATCAATGCGGTCAAGGCGGTGGAAATCGGCGCCGGCTTCGAGGCGGCGAGCCTGACCGGTATCGAGAATGCCGACCAGATGCGGAGCGGCGAGGATAGGCCCTATTTCCTCTCCAACCATGCCGGTGGGATTCTGGGCGGCATTTCCAATGGCGACCCCATCGTGTGCCGCTTTGCGGTGAAGCCGACATCCTCGATCATCACGCCGCGCCAGACGGTGACGACGATGAACGAGGACACCGATATCGTGACCAAGGGGCGGCATGACCCCTGCGTGGGCATTCGCGCGGTGCCGGTGGGCGAGGCGATGATGGCGCTGGTGCTGGCCGATCATTATCTGCGCCATCGCGGGCAGACGGGACGCGAGGGTGCGGTGGGGTTCGAGCGGAACTAGGAGCGCTTGCGCACGAATTCCGTGCGCAGCACGAGGCCCTTGATGGCGTCGTGGCGGCAGTCGATTTCCTCGGGATCGTCGGTCAACCGGATCGACTTGATGACCGTGCCCTGCTTGAGGGTCTGCCCGGCGCCCTTGACCTTGAGGTCCTTGATCAACACCACCGAATCGCCGTCGGCGAGCACATTGCCCGATGCGTCGACGACGGTCGGGCCAGCCGCAGTCGCCGCTGCCAGCTCGGACGCGGGGCGCCATTCGCCGGTCTGCTCGTCGTAAACATAGTCATCGTCGGCCACGGAGCTATTCCTGTCGCGGTTGGGGAGGTTGCCCCTGCCTAGACGAAGCCGCCAGCAAATACAAATCAGCTGCGTGGGCCAGTCGAACGCCCGAAGACCAGCACCGTCTCCACATTGCCATCGCCGCCCGCGATGGGTGAGGTTACCGAGTGGCGGTGCTGGAAGCCTTGGCTGGTCATGAAGGCGATGACGTCGGTCAGGGCTTCGGCAATTGCGGTTTCGCTGGTGACGATGCCGCCCTTGCCGACATTGACGCGGCCGACTTCGAATTGCGGTTTGAAGAGGATGACCGCCTCGGCCTGGGGCGTGCAGAGTGCCAGCGGGGCTTGCAGCACTTTGATGACCGAGACGAAGCTGACGTCGGAGACCAGGAGGTCGATGGGCTCGGGGATCATTTCGGCGGTCAGATCGCGGGCATTGACGCCTTCCATGCTGACGACGCGGTCGCTGCCCCTGAGGCGCTCGTGCAATTGGGCGTGGCCGACATCGACGGCATAGATGCGGCGGGCGCCGCGCTCCATCAGGACCTGGGTGAAGCCGCCGGTGGATGAGCCCACGTCGAGGCAGGTCTTGCCGTTGACGTCGATGCTGCCGGCATCGAGCCCGGCGACCAGCTTGAGGGCGGCGCGCGAGACATAATTGGCGGCGGGGTCGCTGAGGGCGAGCTTGTCGTCGCGGCCCACCATCTGGTTCTGCTTGACGGCGGTGACGCCGTTGATGGTGACCGTGCCGCGCAGGATGGCGTCGCGCGCCCTTGCCCGGCTGGGCACGAGGCCGCGCTGCTCGAGCGCCAGGTCGAGCCGGATGCGCTCGCTCATCCCTCGACGAGCCGCTTGACCTTGGCCAGGGCCGTATCGCTGGGCTCTTCATAGGCCACGGTGCCGTCGAACTTGCCCTGGGCGTCGATCAGGAAGGTGAGGGCGGTGTGATTGACGAGATAATAGTCGTCACTGGCCTCGGCCTTTTCGGAGAAGACACCGAAGGCGGCCTTGACAGCTTCGGTCTGCGCCGCATCGCCGACGAGGCCGATGATGGAGGGATCAAAGCCCTCGACATAGCCTTTGACGGCATCGAGCGTATCGCGATCGGGGTCGACGGTGACGAAGATGATGCGCAGCTGCTCAGGCGTGAAGCCGAGCTGGGCGCGCCAGGCGGTGGTTTCGGCCATTGTGGTGGGGCACACATCGGGGCAGAAGGTATAGCCGAAGAAGATCAGGCTCGGCGTGCCCTTGAGATCGTCCTGCGTGAAGGTGCCGCCTGCGGTGGAAGCCAGGGCAAATTGCTGGCCGGTGAAATCGAGCGGCAGCGGCCGGGCGGGGGGCCGGAAGACGTAAAGCGCGGTGGCGCCCAGCGCGACGATGGCGACCAGGCCCCAGAGCACGATGCGGAAATTGCGGAGACTGCGGGTGTTCATGGCTGGCTTCCTGCCACGACCTCGTCCTTCGACAAGCTCAGGATGAGGTCTGTTCAGGCATCGCTCTGGGAGTAGACCTCATGGTGAGCCTGTCGAACCACGAGGTCGTGCGATCTATGCGTCCAGCGGCTCGGTGCCGGTGGGGCGGCCGTCGCGGGAGAGGGTGATCTTTTCGATGCGGGCTTCGGCGGTGCGCAACAGGGTTTCGCAATGGGCCTTGAGGGCCTGGCCACGCTCATAGATGGCGATGGATTCGGCCAGCGGCGCACGGCCCGACTCGAGCTTGCCGACGATTTCCTCGAGCTGGGCCAGGGCGGCCTCAAAGCTCAGCGTTTTCACATCGTCATTGGTGGTTTCGGCCAAAGCAGAGGCTCCTTCAGTCTTCGAGGCGGCCAATGGCGCCGTCCATCAGCATGGCGACATGGTGCGATGCACCGCCCGCCAGGCCCTTGAGGTCATAGCCACCTTCGAGCAGCGATACAATGCGGTTGCCGCAGCAGCGCTCGGCCACATCCATCAATTTTCCGGTGAGCCAGCTGAAGTCCGAGGAGTCCCAATTGAGCTGGGCCAGGGGATCGAGGCGGTGGGCATCAAAGCCGGAGGACAGCAGCAATAGATCGGGGGAAAAATCGATCAGCGCGGGGACGATGCGGGTGAGATAAGCCTCGCGCATGGAGGCGCCATCCGAATTGGCATCGAGGGCGACATTGACGATATTGCCGACGCCGGTTTCGCGCGGATGGCCGGTGCCGGGATAGAGCGGCATCTGGTGGCTGGAGGCGTAGAAGACGCTGGGATCGGATTTGAAGATATCCTGCGTGCCATTGCCGTGATGCACGTCGAAATCGACGATGGCGATGCGCTCGGCGCCATATTTGCGCTGGGCCTCGCGGGCGGCGATGGCGACGGTATTGACCAGGCAAAAGCCCATGGGCCGATCGATCTCGGCATGGTGGCCGGGCGGGCGAATGGCGCAGAAGGCATTGTCGGCTTCGCCCAGCAGCACGGCATCCAGCGCCAGCAATGCCCCGCCAATGCCGGTGGCGACGGCGTCGAGCGAGCGGGCGGAAATGAAGGTATCGGGATCGAGCTGGCCGATGCCCTCGGCGGGGCGGGCGGCGCGCAGCAGGGGGAGGTAGCGGGCATCATGCACCAGTTCGGCCAGCATCAGATCACCGGTCGGGGCATTGCGGCGGACCAGGGCGTCGAAGCGCGAACGGGCCAGGGCCTCCTCGACCGCAACGATGCGGTCGGCCCGCTCGGCATGGCCTTGCGGGGTAACGTGGTCGGCAAAATCTGGCTGGCTGACGAGTAGCGTGGTCACGCGGGGCTCCGGTTTCCTGCATTCGTCTTGACGCGGCGGGGCGTCATTGTCAAACAACGGCCATGACGATGACCGGCGAATTGAGCTTTCCTGAACCGAAAAACGTGGACGAGGCGGCCTCCATCCTGCTGGCGGGAAGGGTCTGCGCCTTTCCCACCGAAACGGTCTATGGCCTGGGCGCCGACGCGACCAATGCCGATGCGGTGCTGGCGATCTACGAAACCAAGAGCAGGCCGCGCTTCAATCCGCTGATTATCCACTGCGCCGATCTGGCCATGGCCGAGACGCTGGCACTGTTTTCGCCCGCCGCGCGCAAACTGGCCGCGCTGTGGCCGGGGCCGCTGACGCTGGTGTTGCCGGCGCGGCAGGGCAATGGGCTGGCCGATGTGGCGAC
>DATMSY010000096.1:0-16667 GCA_035565135.1 Devosia sp. | reverse complement strand
ATGGCTCGGTCACCGAGTAAGCTGGGCGCTCGACACCCCCACCCTAACCCTCCCCTCAAGGGGGAGGGGACCGCCTTGCGCGAGTATTTATCTCGTTGCAAAAGAACAGAACTTGAGGAGGCATTAATGGCTGAAAACGGCGCAAAGCGCATTCGCCTGGGCATGGTCGGCGGCGGCACGGGAGCCTTTATCGGCTATGTGCACCGCGTGGCCGCCCGCATCGACGGGGACTACGATCTGGTGGCCGGCGCATTGTCGTCGCGCCCCGAAGTGGCCAAGGAATCCGGCCGCAATCTCGGCTTCGCCGAAGATCGCATCTATACCAGCTACGAAGAAATGGCCCGCGCCGAAGCCGCGCGCCCCGATGGCATCGAGGCTGTGGCCATCGTCACGCCCAACCACATGCATTACGGCCCCGCCAAGGCCTTCCTCGAAGCCGGCATTCACGTCATCTGCGACAAGCCGATCACCTCGACCATCGAAGACGCCCGCAAGCTGGCCGAGATCAAGCCAAAGAACGGCGCAAAATTCCTGCTGACGCACAATTACACCGGCTATCCGCTGATCCGGCAGGCCCGCGAAATGGTCGAATCTGGCCGCCTCGGCAAGATCCGCGTCATCCAGGCCGAATACCCGCAGGATTGGCTGGCGGAAGCCACCGATGACGACAACAAGCAGGCCGCCTGGCGCACCGATCCGGCCCGCTCCGGCGCCGGCGGCGCCATCGGCGATATCGGCACCCACGCCTATAATCTCCTGCGCTTCGTCACCGGCCTCAAGACCGACTCCGTTTCGGCCGACCTCACCAGCTTCGTCCCCGGCCGCAAGCTCGACGACAATGTCCACATCATGTTGCGCTTCGAAGGCGGGGCCAAGGGCATGCTTTGGGCCAGCCAGGTGGCCGTGGGCTGCGAAAATGGCCTCCAGCTGCGCATCTATGGCGAAAAGGGCGGCCTCGAATGGCGGCAGGACAATCCCAATTACATGTGGTTCACCGAATTCGGTAAGCCCAAGCAATTGCTGACCCGTGGCGGCGCCATTTCCGGCAATGCCGCCTCGACCATGAATGTCCGCATCCCCTCCGGCCACCCCGAAGGGTATCTGGAAGCCTTCGCCACGCTCTATAGCCAGTTCGCCGCCGTCATCCGCGGCGAAGGCGCAGCTTACGAAGGCTTGCTGCCCACCCTCGCCGATGGCGTCGAAGGCATGCAGTTCATCATGGCGTCGGTGGCCTCGAGCCAGGCCGATGGCAAGTGGACCAAGCTCAGCGCCGTCTAGACTGCGTTAGCGCCACGTCACCTCTCCCTTGGGGGAGAGGTCGGCCCCCGTTAGGGCCGGGTGAGGGGGGCTTTCCGAATTACTGAAGGCGCTGGACCGCAAATCCAGCGTCTTCCAGCAGCGCCTGAACCCCGCGGTCGCCGACCATATGGCCGGCGCCCACCACGATCAGCGCCTCCTTGTTCTCGGCCAATAGCCTCTCGATCGTCACCGCCCAGCGCTCATTACGCTGATAGATGATGCGATCCAGCATTGAGGTTTGCGGGCCGCTCATTTCCTCCAGAAAGAGGGGCGCGAATTTTTCCGGCGTGCCGGCCTGCCAGGCCGAAATCATCTTGCTCAATATTTTGCTCGTGCTGCCCACCTGCTCCAGCGTCGAGATCAGCATGGCCGTCTGGTCCTCATCCGAGGCGCTGGTCAAGAAGCCGAGCTGTTCTTCGCCGGTTTCGAAATAGGCCTGTCGCTCCACCGGCACTTCCCGCTGCAGCAGGATATCGACCCCGCTATTGGGGTCCAGTCCCGCCTGCTGGGCGATGGTCGTCGTCAGCGTCAGCTCCGCCAGCCAGGGCTTGAACGTATTGAGCAGCGGCATGGGCACCGCATACTGCGCCGAAACCGAGCGCAGCAGGTCCGCATCTTCCGGATCCAGCGCCTGTGCCAGAAACTTGCCGTCATCGCGCAGGCCCAGCTCGAAACTGCGCGCACCCACCGCCGCCTGCGCCGCAGGTCCGACATCCGTCTCGAAATAGACCACATCGGCCTTTGCCAGCGTCTCGTCGAACAGCGCCGTCCGCCATTCCAGCGCCGGCGGCAGCAGATGGAAGGAGCCGAACAGCCAGACCGTGCTGTCCTCGTCGCTGATGGACCACAGGGCCGGCGCGGCCTGCACCGGCGCGGCGGTCAATGCGATAAGGAGGGCAGGGAGGGCAAAACGGGATTTGGTCATGCAAAAATTCCTTTGTGCGCACACTGCCAGAATATGGCTCGCACCAGAACCCCCGCAAACCATCACATCTAGCTGGCGACGCTCCCCCAGACCAGCGACAGCCCCGAAATCAGCAGCAGGCCGAGAATCATCCGGCGAAACGCAATCGCATTGAGCCGCCGGAACAGCAGCACCCCCAGAATCGCCGGCACCGCCAGAGCCGGCCCGATCCAGGCAAACATGGTCAGCGTTTGCGCTGTGATGGCGCCCGAAAATGCATAGACCGTAAGCGTCGAGACATGCATGGCGATGTTGAACGCCTGCATCACGCCCCGCTGCGTGTCCTTGTCCCAGCCGCGGATCGTGGTCCACAGCGCCGGCACCGCCCCCGACATGCCGCCAATGCCGCCCAGCACGCCACCGATCAGCCCCGACGCGCCATCGGCAATGCGCCCGCCATGCGGCCAGGTATATCCCGCTGGCAAGAGGAGCAGCACGGGACAATAGACCAGCAGGAACAGGCCCAGACCGAATTTGAACATTGTGGGGTCGAGCCATTGCAGCAGCAACACCCCTATCGGCACCCCGATCAACCCGCCGATCAGCAGCGGCCACAGCCGTTTCGGGTCGAACCCGCGCCACACCCAGGGCAGGGTCACCAATTGCCCCGCCAGCGCCCCGAACACCGCCATCGGCGCCGCCAACTGCGGCTCGACCGTCCACGCCCAGAACGACAGGGCGACCAGCGAAAAGGCAAAGCCCGAAACGCCTTGCGCGAAACCGGCCGCGGCCGCGCCGCACAATACGATCAGCAGGCCGGTATCCAGTTTCGGATCTCCAAAAACAAAAGCGCCACAATCACTTGCGGCGCTCTATGGATTCAAGATGTCACAAGGCTAATGCGTCCAGGGCGTCTTGCGGTCCGCCCGGAAATTGTCGGGGTAGCTCACCCGCTTGGGCGTCGCGTCATGGGCGGGCTGCACCGAATAGGCAATGCCATTCTTCTGCGCATAGGCCTCGGCCAGCTCCAGCGTGTCGAAGCTGAGCTTGATCTGCTGGCGGGTATCGGTGGAAGTCGTATAGCCCATCAACGGGTCGATTTCGCGCGGCGCGGCCGGCTCATGCACCAGAACCCATTGCTTGGACTTGCCTTTTCCCGACTGCATGGCGTTGCGGGCAGGGCGATAGATGCGGGCGGTCATGCAAAGTCCTCAACACGATGCGCATAACAAGGCCAAGGCCTTGCGATAATAACCTCGCCGGAACGGCTGATGTGATGGTCGGAGTACAAAGATTCGAACTTTGGACCCCCGGTTCCCAAAACCGGTGCTCTACCAGGCTGAGCTACACTCCGAGATCACCGCTTTCCGTTAGCCTGTTCGGTTGCAAAGGGCAAGCGTAACCAAGCCGATATCACACCGTTGACGGATTGGCCGCTCTTGGTCACAAACGCCTCATGCCAAATTTAAACGCACGCTGGCCCCTCGGCCTCACTCGAAAAAACTGGCCCGACTTCGCCACGCTGGTGATTGTCGTGCTTTTCGTGCTGGTTTTCTTCGATGTCTGGGTGTCCCAGACCCTGCAGGCCTGGCCCGAAGTGTGGCGCGCGCCCTTCTATTTCATCACCGATTTCGGCCTCAGCGACTGGGTTTTGATCCCCTCGCTGCTCATCATGGTGCTGGCGCTGATTGGCCGCTTCATCATTCCCGCCGGCTATTATCGCCGTGCGAGCTGGGAATTGATGCTGTTGGCAGGCTTCATCTTTGTCGGCGTCGGCGCACCCGGCCTGGCCGCCAATCTGCTCAAGCGCCTCTTCGGTCGCGGGCGGCCCGCCGAATTTCTCGAGCACGGCGCCTTCAGCTTCCAGCGCATCTTTAACGATTCCGCGTTTCAGAGCTTTCCGTCCGGCCATTCGACAACGGCCATGGCCACCGCCCTCGTCATCGGCTTCGTCGCGCCCAAATTCTTTCATCTGGTGCTGGTGATCGCCGTGATGACCGGCATATCCCGTATCGTCATCGGCATGCATTACCCCACCGACGTGGTGGCCGGCTTCGTGCTGGGCGCCGTCGGCGCCTATGCCGTGCGCAATTTCTTCGCCGCCCGGCGCTGGCTCTTCGCCAAATTGCCGGACGGCACGATCAGGTTTCGCGGCGTGCCCAATCTGCGCCGCGCCTGGCGCCGGCTGTTTCAGCGCTCCCGCGCATAACGCTCCAGCGCTGCCGCCAGGTCGGCCTTGAGGTCGTCCACGCCTTCGAGCCCGATATGCAGCCGGAAGAGATTGCCTTCTTCCGTCCATGGCTTGGCCGTGCGGTTCTTGCCCAGCTTCACCGGCAGCAGCAGGCTTTCATAGCCGCCCCAGGAATAGCCCATGGTGAAGAGCTCCAGCCCATCCACAAAGGCCGCCACCGAAGCGCGCGGCGCCGGCTTCAGCACCAGCCCGAACAGGCTCCCCGAGCCGGTGAAATCCCGCTTGAACAGGGCATGATCCGGATGGCTGGGCAGGGCAGGGTGCAGCACCGAAGCAACCTCCGGCTGCTCTTCCAGCCAGCGCGCAATTTCCAGCGCCCGCTCCTGATGCTCCTTCATGCGGATGGCCAGGGTCTTGAGCCCCCGCGCCACCAGGAATGCCTCATCCCCCGAGGTAAAGAACCCCAGCAGCGTCCGCGTGGTCTCCACATCCTTCCACGCCGCTTCGGTGGTCGAGATCGTGCCGGCAAAGGCGTCCGAATGGCCGATAAACATCTTGGTGCCCGAATGCACCACCAGGTCTGCGCCCAGCGCCAGCGGCTTGTGATAGAGCGGGCTCGCCCAGCTATTGTCGACGATCAACCTTGCGCCGCCGGCCTTGGCAACCCGCGCCAGCGCCGGAATATCCTGCAGTTCGAAGGTCAGCGAACCCGGACTTTCCGCCAGGATGGCTTTGGTATTGGGCTGCATCAATTCGGCCAGCCCTTCGCCAAGCCGTGGATCGAAATAGCGCGCGGTCACGCCCATCCGCTCGAGAAATCCATCGGCGAATTTGCGGCCCGGTTCATAGGCGCTGTCGCTGATCAGCACATCGTCGCCCGCCTTGACGCAGCTCAATACCGCAATCGTGATCGCAGCCAGCCCCGAGGGCACCAGCTTGGTGCGATAGGCGCCCTCCAATTCGGTCACCACCGCCTCGACACTTTCGGTCGTCGGATTGCCCGCGCGGCCGTAAAGAAAGCGCTGTTCCTGCGCCTCCAGGTCCGCCAGGGTTTTGAAGAGAACAGTCGAGCCGCGATAGACCGGCGTGTTGACGAATCCGAATTGATCCTCGGGTCGTCGTCCATGATGAGTCAGGATTGTTTCGACGGACGGCCCTGCGGCATTGCCGCTTTTCTTCTCATTCATACTAGGCTCGATGCTCAAAATCGCGTCAAATCTGGAAAGCTGTCTAATAAAACGACAGGTTGGCTGTCCCAACCGGCCAACGACCCTTGACGCAACGGTCAATAGACGCTTGCATGCTTAGCAGCATCATAACCGCCATTGAAAGGGCGGTGGTGCCACCGAAGCCACGGCGCTCGCGCCAAAAGAGCTTTCGGGACACAGGTCAGGAAACCAAAGGCAAAATCAATGCAAAAAACGCTCGTAACGATCGCTCTTGCGGCCTCTCTCGGCCTCGGCGCGACGGCTGCGCACGCTGATACGCTCAGCGACGTAAAGGCAAAAGGCTATATTCAATGCGGCGTTACCGGCGGCGTCGCCGGCTTCTCCGCTCCCGATGCCAACAATGTGTGGGCCGGCCTCGAAGTCGACTTCTGCCGCGCAGTGGCTGCCGCCGTCTTCAACAATGCCGATTCCGTCCGTTACACGCCGCTGACGTCCCAGGAGCGTTTCGCCGCGCTCTCCGCTGGTGAAATCGACATTCTCTCGCGCACCACCACCTGGACCATGAGCCGCGATACCGATCTGGGCATCAGCTTCGTCGGCACCATGTATTATGACGGCCAGGGCTTCATGGTCCGCAAGGCCGATGGCATCGAATCCGCCCTCGATCTCAGCGGCGCCGCTATCTGCATCGAGTCGGGCACCACGACCGAGCTGAACGCTGCTGACTATTTCGCCGCCAACAATCTCGAATTCAACACCGTCGTCTTCGTGGACCAGGACGAAGTCGTGAAGGCCTATGAAGATGGCCGTTGCGACGTCTACACCACCGACGCCTCGGCCCTGGCCGCCGAACGCTCCAAGTTCGCCGTGCCGGATGACCACGTCATCCTGCCCGAAATCATCTCCAAGGAGCCCCTGGGCCCCGTGGTCCGTCAGGGCGACGATCTGTGGTTCAAGATCAATCGCTGGGCCTATTATGCTCTGCTCGAAGCTGAAGAGCTGGGCGTAACCTCCGCCAATGTCGATGAAATGCTCGGTTCCGATAATCCGGCCGTCAAGCGCCTGCTCGGCGTTGAAGGCGATTTCGGCGCCCCGATCGGCCTGACCAAGGACTGGGCCTACCAGATCATCAAGCTGGTCGGTAACTATGGCGAAGCCTTCGACCGCAATGTCGGCCCTTCGACCGATATTGGGCTGGAACGCGGCCTGAACGCGCTGTGGACCAATGGTGGTCTGCAATACGCTCCGCCGATCCGCTAATCGCAACTGCAAGCCCGGCGCTCCTCGAAAGGGAGCGCCGGTTTTGGTTTTGAACCGGCGACCTCGAACATCGAACATCACCAGCCGGGCTGGTGGCGGCGGGATGCACTGATCCCAGCGATGGCGAAGCCATGTCCGATCGATGCCCCGTTCGCAGCGGCGCCCCGGTTCGCAGCAAAGGAATGCATGCCCCATGGCCGTGCAAGATAATATCGGTAGCAGCGCACCGCGCACCTCGCTGCTGAATGACCCGGTGGTCCGTGGTATTCTTTACCAGATCATCGTCGGCGGGCTGGTCGTCGCCTTCTTTTACTGGATCATCGTCAACACCGCCCAGAATCTGGCGGCGCAAAACAAGACGACCGGTTTCGATTTCCTGTTCCGCACCGCCGGCTTCGACATCAGCTTCACGCTCTTCCCCTGGAGCCGGACGTCCTTCTATTGGCAGGCCTTCCTCGCCGGCCTGCTCAATACGCTGCTGGTCGCGGTCATCGGCATTGTCTTTGCAACGCTGCTCGGCTTTGCCCTGGGCATAGCGCGCCTCTCCTCCAATTGGCTGATCGCCCGCGTCGCGACCGTCTATATCGAGACGATCCGCAATATCCCGCTGCTGCTGCAGCTCTTCTTCTGGTACTTCGCCGTACTCAAGGCTATGCCGGCCGTCCGCGCTTCGTTCGAGCTGCCGCTGGAGATTTTCATCAACCAGCGCGGCCTCATGGTGCCCCGGCCCATGCCCGATGCCGAATTCACCTGGGTGCTCGTGGCCATCGTGCTCAGCATCATCGCGGCCATTGCCGTCGGCATCTGGGCAACCCGCGTGCGCACCGCCACCGGCCGCTACCCGCTCCGCGTGGTCCAGGCGGCAAAAATCGCCGATGCCGTCGTATCCTTCCTGGTTGCGGCCTTGGCCTTTTCTCTCCTGGCCCAATACGTGCCCGCCCTGGCCAATGCCTCCGCGCTTATCTGGGCCGCCGCGGTCATCGTCGCCGCCGCGTCGCTCTCCCGTTTCGCGCCTTATGCGAGGGCAATCGTCGCTTTCGCGCTCACCTTCGTCATTCTCGCCACCCTGTTGCGGGCAATGTTCCCCGCCTGGCCGACCGCTGCCATCGATATCGGCGCAGCCATTGCCGGTGTCGTAATGGGCTGGATTCTGCTCGAAGGCACCCGCAATCGCCCGCCCAGCGAAGGCCGTTTCCCCATAGCCCTGCTGATCCTGATCGCCGCCGGCATTCCCGCACTGGTCTATGTCGTCACCGGTGCGCAACTGGCCTTTGAAGTACCGGTGCTCGAACGTTTCAACTTCAAGGGCGGCGTGCAATTGCCGCCCGAACTGGTGGCCCTGGTCTTCGGCCTAACCGTCTACACCGCCGCCTTCATCGCCGAAAATGTCCGTGGCGGCATTCGCTCGGTCAACAAGGGCCAGACCGAAGCGGCCCAGTCGCTGGGCCTCAAGGAAGGCGACCGGCTGCGGCTGGTCATCGTGCCCCAGGCCATGCGCGTCATCGTGCCCCCGCTCACCAGCCAATATCTCAACCTCACCAAGAATTCCTCCCTTGGTGCGGCCATTGGCTATCCCGAGCTGGTCAATGTCTTTACCGGCACCACGCTCAATCAGACCGGCAAGGCCATCGAGGTCATCGCCCTCACCATGGCGGTCTATCTGACCTTCTCGCTGCTGACCTCAGCCTTCATGAATTGGTACAACGGCCGCGTGGCCATGGTGGAGCGCTAGAACATGACCATGGATCACGCCTTTATCCGCCAGGAAATGGTCGAAGCTCGCCAGCCGCCCCGCGGCACCGATGGGCCCATCGCCTGGCTTCGCCGCAGCCTCTTCGCATCGCCCTCCGATGCGCTGCTGACCATTCTGGGCATGCTCTTCCTGCTCTGGGCCATCCCGCCGATCTATAATTTCCTGATCGGCCATGCCGTCATGCCCGGCGGCACGGTGGAAGAATGCCGCGCCGAAGGGGCAGGGGCCTGCTGGGCCTATATCTATGCCCGCTTCAATTTCTTCATCTATGGCTTCTACCCCATCGATCAATATTGGCGGCCCAATATCGTCTTCATCATGGGCGCGGCGCTCATCATCCCGCTGCTCATCCCCTCGGCGCCGTTCAAGCGCATCAACGCCTTGCTCTTCTTCGTCGTCTTCCCGGTAGTGACCTTCTACCTGCTCAATGGCGGCGTCTTCGGCATGCGCCATGTGCCCACCGAGCAATGGGGCGGCCTGCTCGTCACCCTCATCATCTCGCTGGTCGGCATTATCTGCTCGATCCCCATCGGCATCCTCCTGGCTCTTGGCCGCCAGTCCAAGCTGCCGATCATCAAGACGCTCAGCGTCATGTTCATCGAGCTCTGGCGCGCCGTGCCGCTGATCACCGTGCTGTTCATGGCCTCGATCATGCTGCCGCTCTTCATGCCCACTGGCACCACGGTCGATAAGCTGCTGCGCGCCCTGGTCGGCGTCACGCTCTTCTCATCCGCCTATCTCGCCGAAACGGTGCGCGGGGGCCTGCAAGCCCTGCCGCGTGGCCAATATGAAGCAGGCGCCGCCTTGGGGCTGAGCTATTGGAAGCGCACCTATTTCATCATCCTGCCGCAGGCGCTCAAACATGTGATCCCCGGCATCGTCAACAACTTCATCGCCCTCTTCAAGGACACCTCGCTGGTTTCCATCGTGGGCATTTTCGACCTGCTCAACACCGTGCAATCGGCCAGCTCCGACATCAATTGGTCATCGCCCACCCAGGCCGTGACCGGCTATGTCTTTGCCGCTGCCGTCTTCTGGATTTTCTGTTTCGCCATGTCCCGCTATTCGCTCTGGATGGAGCGGCGGCTGGATACCGGGCACAAGAGGTAAGATCATGAGCCAAGTTTCCGAAACCACCGTCGAGCGCGCCATCGACACCTCGCAGATGACGGTGTCGGATACCGACGTCGCCATCGACGTGATCGGCATGCACAAATGGTATGGCGACTTCCACGTGCTGCGTGACATCAACCTGCGCGTCATGCGCGGCGAACGCATCGTCATTGCCGGCCCCTCGGGCTCCGGCAAATCCACGCTCATCCGCTGCATCAATCGCCTCGAGGAGCATCAGGAAGGCCAAATCATCGTCAATGGCACCGAACTGACCGCCGATCTCAAGCGCATCGACGAAGTGCGTCGCGAAGTGGGCATGGTGTTCCAGCACTTCAATCTCTTCCCCCACCTCACCATCCTGCAAAATCTCACGCTCGCCCCCATCTGGGTGCGCGGCATCCCGAAGGCCGAGGCCGAGGCGACCGCCATGCATTACCTGGAGCGCGTCAAGATTCCCGAGCAGGCCCACAAATTCCCCGGCCAGCTCTCGGGCGGCCAGCAGCAGCGCGTCGCCATCGCCCGCTCGCTCTGCATGCAGCCCAAGATCATGCTCTTCGATGAGCCGACCTCCGCGCTCGATCCGGAAATGGTCAAGGAAGTGCTCGAGGTGATGATCAGCCTCGCCGAAGACGGCATGACCATGATCTGCGTGACCCACGAAATGGGCTTTGCCCGCCAGGTGGCCAATCGCGTCATCTTCATGGATCAGGGCCAGATCATCGAGCAGAACGATCCGGAGACCTTCTTCTCCAATCCCCAGCACGAGCGCACCAAGCTGTTCCTCAGCCAGATCTTGCATTAATTCCCAAACATTGGAATGCCCTGTCGAAAAGCGGCCGGGCATTCTTTTCCATGGTTGACCGCCGGGGGGCGCCTGCCAATATGGACGCCGAAAGGCGGCCGGATTTGACCCGTTTTGTTGCGCAATTACTGTCTGCCGCCGTGGGCCTTGCCTGCGCGCTGACACTTGCCGTCGCACCGGCCGTCGCGCAATCGACCCTGCAGACCGTGAGGGATCGCGGCTTCCTCATTTGCGGCGCCACCAGCCAACTGCCCGGCTTCGCCCAGCAGGATGCCGAAGGCCGCTGGTCAGGCTTCGATGTTGATCTCTGCCGCGGCATCGCCGCCGCCGTCTTCGGTGATCCCAACCTCATCGAATTCCGCCCCCTGCGCGGCGATAGCCGTTTCGCGCCGCTGCAAACCGGCGCCGTCGATGTCCTCACCCGCAACGGCCCCTGGACCGAGCGCCGCGACACGCTTTACGGCGCCAGCTATGTCGGCACCGCCTTTTTCGACGGCCAGGCCTTCATGGTCCCGCAATCGCTAGGCGTCGTCTCCGCCTTCGAGCTCGATGACATCAGCGTCTGCGTCATCGATGGCGGCGAGGATCTGGCGCGCCTGCAGGAATTCTTCTTCGCCAATCAGGCCAGCTATACCGAAGTCCCTTATGAGGATGTGGCCGATCTGGCTCAGGCCTATCAGGCCGGCCTCTGCCAGGCCATTTCCGCCTCCGGCCGCCAATTGCAGGCTATCCGTCGCGCCTTGCCCGATCCGCCCAACCACCGCATCCTGCCCGAGCGCATTTCCAAGGAACTATTGGGTCCCGTCGTGCGCGAGGGCGACAGTCAATGGTTCAACATCGTGCGCTGGACCCTGTTCGCCCTGATCGACGCCGAAGAAGTCGGCATCACCGCACTGAATATCGAATCCCTCTCCGCCGCCCGCACCCCCGCCGTCCGCCGCATCCTGGGTGTCGAAGGCGATTTCGGAGCGCCCTTGGGCCTCAAGAAAACCTTCATGGCCGATGTCATCCGCGCCGTCGGCAATTATGCCGAGCTCTACGACCGCCATTTCGGCCCCCAAACCGGCGCCGCCCTGCTACGCGGCCAAAACGCCCTCTGGACCAACGGCGGCCGCCTCTACGCCCCGCCGATTCAATAGCGGACTCTATCTGGCAGCAAACGGTCTTACCCGCTTGTTTCGTCAAAGATTTCCGTCACAGCACCGGCGACAACAACCGCGCCGCCTGCGTCAGGAACCGCATGGGCCACGACCGGGACTTGGCCTCCTCCAGACCCACCTGCCGGCAGCTCTTGAAGTCTTCCACCAGCATGGCCTCCACGCCGTCGATCGCCTCGCGGTCGGTGAACCACAGCGTGATCTCGAAATTGATGGCAAAAGAACGATTGTCGAAATTGACGCTGCCCACGGTCGCGATCTGGTCATCCATCAGCACCACCTTCTGGTGCAGGAAGCCATCGGTATAGCGATAAACCGATATGCCATGCTCGATCATCGCATCGGCATGGGCAATGCTGGCCAGCCACACCAGCTTGTGGTCGGGTTCATCGGGCAGCATCACCCGCACATCCACCCCGCGCAATTGCGCGGCGAACAGCGCCGTGCGGATATCAGTGTCTGGCACGAAATAGGGGCTGACGATCCACAGCCGCTCGCGCGCCCGCCCGATCAGGTCGGTATAAGCGATGGCGCATTCTTCCAGCTTGTCCGCCGGCCCGCTGCCCATCACCAATACTGATTGGTCCCCAGGCGTCGCCACCGTCTCGGGCGGCGTGGCGGGCAGCACCTCGCCGGTCGCCCATTGCCAGTCCTCGCGGAACAACAGCGCACAACCCAGCGCCGCCGGCCCCGAAACCCGCACATGCGTATCGCGCCAGCGCCCGAATTTGGGGTCCAGCCCCAGATATTCCACGCCCACATTATGCCCGCCCACCCACGCGTGCTCGCCATCCACCACCACGATCTTGCGATGGTTGCGATAATTGATCCGCGTCGGTCCATAAAACCGCAGGAATTTGTGGCGCTGGTTAAACCCCGCCACCTTGATCCCCGCCTCGCGCAATTGCGTGCGATAGCGCTTGGGCATGCCGGTGCTGCCCACATCGTCATAGAGCAGATAGACCTTTACGCCCGCCCGCGCCCGCTCGATCAGCCGCTCGGCCAATTCCTGCCCGAGCGCGTCGTCGCGCACGATATAGAACTGCACCAGCAGATAGTCCCTGGCCTTCGCGATGCCCTCGAAGATGGAATCGAACGTCGCCCGCCCATCCACCAGCAATTCCACATCATTGCCGGTCAGGAACGGCACTTCCGACACCTTGGTCTGCACCGGCCAGAGATGGCTGGTCTCCCGGTCGATCAGCGCCAGGTCCTTGGCCCGCAGCGGTCGCGCGGCGCGACCATTACGGATGCGGTCGGTGGCATAATCGTCAAACGCCTTCCACCCGAAGATCAGGTACAAAAAAGCCGTCGGAAAGGGCAGGGCGGCCAGCGACAGCAGCCAGGCAATCGAGCCCTGCGACGTCCGCGAATTCATGATTTCCCGAATGGCGCAAACCAGCGCCAGCAGATAGATCGCCGCCGTTATGGCCGCAAAAATATGCAGATCGGCGATGATGATGCGCAGAATATATTCGATGCCGATCAATGTGCCTGTCCGGACTCGTGATGGCGCAGTGTATCAGCCGCGGGGCGTTGGACAATGGCGCGGTTGACTTCGTCTGTTGCGCGCATATTCTCTGCTCCAGGCTTGTGCAGCCTGCCGCTCGCGCCCGCAAGGGACGGTGAATGCATGACGAACGAGCTAGGTTTGACCCTTAATCTGGGCAAGCCGTCAGCAATGCGAGCACTGACTTGAATTTGCCCTACGAGAAGGATCGAACCATGCACACGTTCATGGACGCCAAACTCATGGCCAAACTGCTGCGTCAGGCCTTGGCAGAACGCAGCGTAGAATTGTCACACAGCGATTGCTTGGAACTGGTTGCCCGGCAATTCGGCCTTGCAAACTGGAATATTCTCAGCGCTCGGATCGATGATCTTGCGACTGGCGATGGGCCCTTGCCCAAGGGATGGATCAGGAGCGGAAAGAGCCCAAGCTTCTATCGCACTGGCGTCGATACTGCTCTAGGCGCCGCATGGCTCGAAAGCCGTCCGGAATACGCCGCTAGTATTCGCGAGGATGACTATTGCACCGTCATGCAGACAGTGGACGCGGCAGCCTATCGCGGCCAACGTCTGCAATTGTCCGCCCAGCTAAAGGTTGAACGAGCCGTAAGCGGGGCAACCATCTGGTTTCGTATCGACGGGCCGATGGGGTCTTTGCGCTTTGAGAATCTTGAGCGCTACGAAAAGGGTGGTCCGGTCGTCGGCAGCACGGACTGGATGCAACGCGCAATCGTGCTGGATGTGCCGGATGAAGCAACCACTCTAAATTTTGGTTTCTACCTCAAAGCGGGCGGCAAGTGTTGGGCGCGCGGTTTTGCTCTTGAGCGGGTCGATGACACGGTTCCGTTGAACACGCCGGATGACGCCGCTTTGCCACGTCCGACCAATCTGGATTTCGTTCAATTGGCTTAGTTTGTAGGGGGCCGCGCCTATCGGCCCTCTATTCAATCACCCCCGAAATATCAATCGCCGGCCGCTCTTCCAGCCACCGCGGCACGGGCAATCCCTTGCCCCGCAGGAATTCCGGATTGAACAGCTTGGACTGATAGCGATTGCCATAGTCACACAGCACCGTCACGATGGTCTTGCCTGGCCCAAGATCGCGCGCCATGCGCACGGCGCCCGCGATATTGATCGCGCTCGATCCGCCCAGGCACAGGCCCTCATGTTCGAGCAGGTCGAACACATAGGGCAGGGCCTCGGCATCGGAAATCTGGTAGGGATTGTCGATCGTCAGCCCCTCGAGATTGGCCGTGATCCGGCCCTGGCCGATGCCCTCGGTGATCGAATTGCCCGAGGATTTGAGTTCCCCATGCGCATAGAAATTGTAGAGCGCCGCGCCTTCGGGATCCGCCAGGCCGATCTTCACATCCTTGCTGCGCGCCCGCAGCGCTTCGGCCACGCCCGCCAGCGTGCCGCCCGAGCCCACAGCACAGATAAAGCCATCGATCCGGCCATTGGTCTGCTGCCAGATTTCCGGCCCCGTGGTTTCCACATGCGCGCGCTTGTTGGACACATTGTCGAACTGGTTGGCCCAGATCGCGCCTTCCGGCAGCTCTCTATTCAGCTTTTCGGCCAGGCGCCCCGAAATCTTGATGTAATTATTCGGGTCCTTATAGGGCTTGGCCGGAACCTCGATCAGCTCGGCGCCATAAAGGCGCAGCGCGTCCTTCTTTTCCTGGCTCTGCGTCTCGGGAATCACGATCACTGATTTGAAGCCCAGCGAATTGGCCACCAGCGTCAGCCCGATGCCGGTATTGCCCGCCGTGCCCTCGACAATCGTGCCGCCCGGCTTGAGCGCGCCGCTTTTCACCGCATCATGAATGATGAACAAAGCCGCCCGGTCTTTGACCGATTGGCCGGGATTGAGGAATTCCGCCTTGCCCCAGATTTCGCTGCCGGTCAGCGCCGACACGCGGTTGAGGCGGATAAGCGGCGTATTGCCGATCGCGGAAATCAGGTCTTCGTGCTTGGCCATGGATCGACAATCTCTAAGTGACTGTGTGCGAACCTAAGTGGCCCCGCCCGGAGCCGCAAGCCTCACACCGGGGATTGGCATGGCATTCCACCGCAAGCCATTGCCAGGAAAGGCGTTTTGGTCGGCGGCATCAAGCCCGCAATATCATTTCCCGCTCGCGCTATTCCAGCACTTCGGCCAGCGCTTCCAGCGCCGAACTCCAGGCCTCCATCGAGAAAATCCGCGATTGCGGATCGGCATGCGCCAGCCCCCGCTCAGTGATCGTCACCCGCGTCTGATCCTCGTTCAGCGCCTTGAACCCGATTTCGAGCACGAAGATCATTTCCTCGCCGTCTTCGTCCTCATCCTTGGCCACCCAGGACAGCACCAGCTTTTCGTTTTCCACGAACTGCAGCACTTCCCCGCTGACCACATGCTCTTCGGGGTCTTCGTCGTCGCCAAAGGTCAAAAAGCGATATTCGCCGCCCTCGAATGCGTCGAACTCGGCCTCGTCCGCCTGCCATTGCTCGATCAGCGCCGGATCGGTCCAGGCCGAAAACACATCGTCGATATGGGCGTCGATCGTGCGGCTGAGGGTGATCTGGCTTTCGCCATCGATATCGCTGCCATTGCTGCTCATGAAAGGCGCCTTTCCGTTCTTCGGCGTCCTCCTAAACCCGGCTCCCCGGCGAGGCAAGCGCCGGGCGCGGCAGCAAGTTAAAAAGCTCCGTCTAGCCAGGGCAGCGGCCGGATTAGCTATATGTCCAATTGACGAGGCCAGTTATATTTATGGTTGATAAAATAATTCTCTGAGATGTGGAATAATTCTGTCCCTGGCTCCGTATATACAGCATGACACGTTCAGAAACAAATATAGATATATTGGCGCAGCTTCCGCATTTGCGGCGCTATGCCTTGTCGCTGACGCGGCATCCTTCTGATGCCGAAGATCTCGTTCATGACACCGTGCTGCGCGCTTATGAGCGGCGCTCGGCCTTCCGCGCCGGCGGCGCCTTGCGGCCCTGGCTCATGTCCATCCTGCACAATACCTGGGTCGATGGCGTTCGCTCGCGGCGGTCCGAGCGCGAGCGCATCACCCGCGCCTTCGAGGTCATGGTCGATCACGAACCCGGCGGCCAGGACATGTCCCTGCGCCTCTCCGACGTGCGCCGCGCCTTTCTGAGCCTCCCCGATGACCAGCGCGCGGCCCTTCATCTGGTGATGATCGAAGACCTCTCTTACCAGGAGACCGCCGATATTCTCGCCGTGACAGTCGGCACCGTCATGTCCCGCATTGCGCGAGCGCGCGAAAAGCTGCGCCTGATCGACGAAGCTGCCCCCGCCGCCGCCAGGCTCAGGCTCGTGCGAGGTTCGCAATGATGACCCATGCTGTCAGCGACACCGATCTCCAGGCCTATCTCGATGATGAGCTCGATCCGCTGCACAGCCTGGCGGTCGAGGCCTACCTGGCCCGCCACCCCGCGGCGGCGGCGCAATTGATGGCGGACAGGCGCCTGCGGACCGAGTTGCGCTTGGCCCTGGCGCCCGAGGAA
>DATMSY010000095.1:0-16684 GCA_035565135.1 Devosia sp. | reverse complement strand
CCAGGATATTGCCGGATCAATCGCCCATGCCACAATGCTCGCCGAGACGGGCATTCTGACGCAGGAAGATCGCGACGCCATCGTGGCCGGTCTAAATGAGGTGCTGGCGGAAATCGAGAGCGGCAGCTTCACGTTCTCGCGCGCGCTTGAAGACATCCACATGAACGTCGAATCGCGCCTGCGCGAAAAGATCGGCGATGCCGCCGGGCGCCTCCACACCGCCCGCTCGCGCAACGATCAGGTGGCGACCGATTTCAAGCTCTATGTCCGCGACACCATCGATACGCTGGTGGTGCAGGTTCATACCCTGCAGCTGGCTCTGGCCAACAAGGCCGAAGACGAAGCCCAGACGATCATGCCCGGCTTCACCCATCTGCAAAGCGCCCAGCCGGTGACCTTCGGCCATCATCTGCTCGCCTATGTCGAAATGCTCGGCCGCGACGCCGGCCGCCTGCTCGATGCGCGCAAGCGTTTGAACGAAAGCCCGCTCGGCTCGGCCGCCCTGGCCGGCACGCCCTACCCGATCAATCGCGAACGCACCGCCGAACAACTGGGCTTTGATCGCCCCACGGCCAATTCGCTCGATGCCGTATCCGACCGCGATTTTATCCTGGAAACCCTGGCCGCCGCCTCGATCTGCGCCATGCATTTGTCGCGCTTTGCCGAGGAAATGGTGATCTGGAGTTCGGCCCAGTTCGGCTTCGTGCGCCTCTCCGACAAGTTCACCACCGGCTCTTCGATCATGCCGCAAAAGCGCAATCCGGACGCTGCTGAGCTGGTCCGCGCCAAGATCGGCCGGATTCTGGGCGCGCTGACCTCGCTGCTCGTGGTGATGAAGGGCCTGCCGCTGGCCTATTCCAAGGACATGCAGGAAGACAAGGAAGTCGCCTTCGACGCGCTCGATGCGCTCTCGCTGTCCCTGGCCGCCATGACCGGCATGGTGGGCGACATGGTGCCCAATCGCGAGCGCATGCGCGTCTCGGCTGCCGCCGGCTTTTCCACCGCTACCGACATTGCCGATTGGCTGGTGCGCGAGCTCAATATCCCCTTCCGCGACGCCCACCACATTACCGGGCAGATCGTCGCCCTCGCTGAGCAGAAGAATTGCGGGCTCGAAGGTCTCACCATCGAGGACTTCAAATTCATCGATTCTCGCATCGATAGCCGCATCCACAAGGTGCTGACGGTCGAAGCCTCGGTCGCCGCCCGCCAATCCTATGGCGGCACGGCGCCTGCCAATGTGCTTGTTCAGGCCGCCCGCTGGAAGACCATTCTCACCGGCCAGCCGCATGATCCAAAACCCCTGCAAAAGAAAAAGCATGGCGGCCATGGCGATGGCGGGGTTGAATAACCCCGCTCCTGGCCCCACCATATCGGTGTTGAACTGATTTGGACGGAGCGATGCGAGCCAAAATCCGACAGATGCGTTTATCCGAGCGTCATGTCGCGTTCCTGCAGCCCGCCATACTCTCCGACGAAATGCCGCCCCCGCCCGAAGGCATGCGGCAGGCCACGGCGGAAGATTACAACGCCACGATCCACGACCTGCTGGGCGAGCAACCCCATAGCGGCGAAGTCTGGTTCTTCGCCTATGGCTCGCTGATCTGGAAGCCGGCCTGCGACTTTGTCGAGATGCGTACCGGCGTGGTGCGCGGCTGGCATCGCGCCTTTTGCCTGGGCTGGAACAACCGCTTCCGCGGCAGCGACGAAAATCCCGGCCTCATGCTGGCGCTTGATCGCGGCGGCGCCTGCAAGGGCGTGCTTTATCGCCTGCCCGCCGACCGGATCGACGAAAACCTGACCAAGCTGCTGGAACGCGAAATGGGCTGGTTGCCCTCCGCCTTCCCCCCGCGCTGGGTCAATGTGCAAAGCGGCGAGCGTACTATCCGCGCCATCACCTTCTGCATCGACCGCCATTCGGGCCGCTATGTTTCGGGCCTGACCGTCGAAGCCATTGCCGATGTGCTGGCCAAGGCGGTCGGCAATCGCGGCTCCATGGCCGAATATCTCTTCGCCACCGTGCGGCATCTCGAAGACATGGGCATTCACGATCCCCATCTCTGGCTTTTGCAAAATCTGGTCGCCGAGCGGATCGAAGCCGCTTATGCGCCCAATCGATAAGTCTTGCTTTCGTTTTGGGTAGGCTTGGCATAGGGATTTCTGCAAAACGTTCCCACCCACGGCGTCATTCCGGGAAAAGACCTTGGTCCACCATTTCGAACACCGCGACGGCACTCTCTTCGCCGAGGACGTCAATCTCAACGCCCTGGCCGAAAAGGTCGGCACGCCGTTTTACGTCTATTCATCAGCCACTCTGCGCCGCCATGTGCGCGTGGTGAAGGCGGCGTTCGAGGGCATCCCCACGCTCTTGGCCTATGCCATGAAGGCCAATTCCAACCAGGCTGTGCTCAAGCTGATGGCGTCGGAAGGCGCCGGGACCGATGTCGTCTCGCTGGGCGAACTCGAGCGCGCCCTGGCCGCCGGCATCAAGCCAGACATGATCGTGTTTTCCGGCGTCGCCAAGACCGTCGCCGAAATGCGCCGCGGCCTTGAGGCCGGGATCAAGTGCTTCAATGTCGAGAGCGAGCCCGAACTCGAACGCCTCTCCATGGTCGCCAGCGACATGGGCAAGACCGCCCGCGTTTCCGTCCGCATCAATCCCGATGTCGACGCCCGCACCCATGCCAAGATTTCCACCGGCAAGGCCGAGAACAAGTTCGGCATTCCCTATGCCCGCGCGCTCGATGTCTATCGCCGCATTGCCGAGCTGCCCAATGTTGTCGCGGTCGGCGTCGACATGCATATCGGCAGCCAGATCACCGATCTCGAACCCTTCGGCAATGCCTTTGGCCTGATGGCCGAACTGGTCAAGGCGCTGCGCGCCGACGGCCACGACATCAAGCATGTGGATGTCGGTGGTGGCCTCGGCATCCCCTATAGCCACGAGGAAGCCGCCCCGCCCCTGCCCAATGCCTATGCCGCCGTGGTGCGTGACAAGGTCGGCCAATTGGGCGTGACCCTGGTCATCGAGCCCGGCCGTCTCCTCGTGGGCAATGCCGGCATTCTTGTCACCAAGGTCGAATATGTGAAGGAAGGCGGCACCAATTTCGTCATTGTCGATGCGGCAATGAACGATCTGATCCGCCCCACGCTTTACGAAGCCCATCACGATATCGAGCCGGTCAACCATTCCAACCTCGCCCCGATCACCGCCGACATTGTCGGCCCGGTCTGCGAAACGGGAGATTATCTCGCCAAGGCGCGCACCATGCCCGGGGTCAAGGAAGGCGATCTGCTCGCCGTGATGAGTGCCGGCGCCTATGGTGCGGTGATGGCCTCGACCTATAATTCGCGCGCCCTGATCCCCGAAGTGCTGGTCGATGGCGAAAAGTTCCACGTCATCCGCCCGCGCAAATCACTCGACGAGCTGATCGCGTTGGACAGCGTCCCCGATTGGCTGTGAACGCCTACTGACACCCCTTGTCTTCTCAGCTCGGGCATAGTCGTCTCGCCCTAGGAGATGACCATGCCCGAGACGCTTTCCGACCGACAGCTCAACCGCGCCACGCTTGCCCGGCAATGGATGCTGGAGCGGGCCGATATCGCCATTCCCGATGCCATCACCTTCCTGCTGGGCCTGCAGGCGCAAACCACCAACACGCCCTATATCGCGCTATGGAACCGCCTTGCCGGCTTCAACCATGGCGCATTGACGGCGCTGATCACCGACAAAACCCTGCTCCGTGCCACCACCATGCGCACGACGCTGCATCTTCACACCGTGGCAGACATGCGCGGCATCCGCCCGCTCGTGCAGCCCGTGCTGGACCGCACCTTCAGCTCCGTTGCCAAATCCCGCGCCATCAACGCGGACCGGCTGGCGGTCAACCGCCAAGGCGTCGCCATAATCGATGAAGCGCCCATGACCTCGGGCGAACTCGGCCGGCGCCTGCTCGAGCATTTTCCTGATAGCGATCCACTGGTGCTGGCCCAGGTGGTGCAAGGCGCTGAAACGTTGATCCAGATCCCGCCCACCCGCATCTGGGGCCATGGCGGCGCGCCATTGCTGATGCGCATCGAAAACTGGATCGGTCAGGGCCTGGGCGAGCCCATTCCCCTGCTCGAACTGGTCCTGCGCTATCTCGCCGCCTATGGCCCGGCCAGCGTTAGGGATATGCAGACCTGGTGCGGCCTCACCCGCCTCGCCCCAGCCTTCGAGGCCGTGCGCGAACAATTGCTGGAATTCCGCGGCGAGGACGGCCGCACCCTCTACGATTTGCCCGGTGCCCTGCGTCCCGCCCCGGACACGCCAGCACCCGTCCGCTTCCTGCCCGACTATGACAATGTCTTTCTCGGCTTCGCCGACCGCTCACGGCTGCAGCCAGCCTATGCCAAGGAACGCATGGTTGTGGTCAATGGCTATGTCGCGACCTTCACCCTGGATGGCTTCATCGCCGGCAACTGGACCGTAAACCGCACCAGGAATGGGCTGACCATCGAGCTCGCGCCCTTCCGCAAATTGACCAGGGCCGAAAAGGCCTCGGTCGAGGCGGAGGGATTGGCCATTGGGGCCTTCCTTGCCGATGGCATGGGACCAGCCACGGTGGAATGGCGGCCCGAAGTCGCCTAACCTATTGCTCCAGCGCCCGCCGGCCCAGCGACACGACCTCGACCGGTTTTCCGATCAGAGCATCGTCGACCTTGGCCAGCAGATCGGCCAGGGTAAACGGCTTGGTGATGACGTCATAGATCAGGGCATCAAGGCCATGCGCCCGCTCGCGCTGATCGGCAAAGCCGGTCATCAGTACGATCGTCATCGCGGGATATTTGGCCCCGACATGCAGCGCCAGCGCGATCCCATCCATGATCGGCATCTTGATGTCGGAGAGCAGCAGGTCGAAGCGCCCCTCTTCCTCATCGGCAATCTCCGCGCCCAGCCCGCCATCTTCGGCAGCCACCACTTCATGACCCTTCATGGACAGCGCCGAAACGACAAAAGCGCGAACCGAAGGATCGTCTTCGGCAACGAGAATACGAGCCATCAGGGATGCTCCGGATTGGTTTGATCAGCGCTTGATATAGGTACGGATCGGGTCGGCGGCTGCGGCGCGCTGGCGGCAAAGCTCAGCCGCATGCGTTCGGCTTCGCCCGGCGGCAGGGCCAATTGCGTATCAAAGCTCGATCGCTCGCCCGCCATCAGGTCCCGCACCGAGGGCGTGACGCTCCACTCGTAGATCGCGGCCCCATTTGGTCCCAATAGGGTCACCACCACAGGCGGAACCCCCACCGGATCGGCCGTCAGGCCCACAATCTGCGCCGAAACGATCAGCATTTCCTTGCCATCGCGCAAAGCGCGCTGCGCGGTGACATTGGAAAAATCGAGCCCAACGACATTCACCCCCATCCCCAAGCCGGCATAGACGCCGGCCAGCGATGGAATGCGTTCGACCAATTGCACGCGCCCGAAATAGAACAGCCCGATCAGTGCGCAAAGAATGAGCGCCCCCGATATCCGCGCCGCACGGCGCAACCGCGCCAGGGGAAGATGGGCAATCAGCGCGCTCTGCCGGCGCAAAAACGCCTTCTGCCGCTTGCGGATCACCGCCGGATCGACTTCGCCAGCGCTCTTTTGCGCTTCGGGTCTTGCCTGCTCCTGTTCGATCGCGAGGCGCCGCGCCACTTCGGCGGCAACCGCCCGCTCTTCGGTCACCAGCGCCTCGTCCAGCCCATCCTCGGCCATGGCATCGAACACTTCATCCGCTGGCGCCGGCGGCGCCTCAGGCACAACGGGCTCCTGCTGCCAGGCCCGCTGACAATAGGCGCATTGCACCTTGCGGCCTGCCGAGCCAATGGCCTCGTAGGTCACCTGATACTTGGTCTGGCAATGGGGACAGGTGATGATCATCGAGCCAGACAATTGGAAATTGGAACGGAACAGCGCTCCACCGACCCTATGCCGATGGGGTTAAAACTCCTCAAACCGTAGCGACGGGCCAGCCAACCATCACAATTGTGCCGTTTCCTGCGGGCAATGGCTCACACCAGCCGCATCGGGCGCCCGCCTTTGTTATGATGCGCGCAATGGCTGATTCGCCGTTGAACGCAGCGGCCGGCGGACAAGTGGGGAGCCTGCTTTTTTGATCGAGTTTTCCGATGTGGGACTGCGCTATGGCAATGGCCCCGAAATCTTGCGGGACCTGACCTTTTCGATCGAGCCCGGCTCGTTCCATTTCCTCACCGGCCCCTCCGGCGCCGGCAAAACGAGTCTCTTGCGCCTATTGCTGCTGTCGCTGAAACCCTCGCGCGGCAAGGTCACCATGTTCGGCGAGGATGTGAGCGATCTGAGCCAGGATCGTCTGCTGCAGATGCGCCGCCATATCGGCATCGTGTTTCAGGAATTCCGCCTGCTCGATCACCTGACGACATTTGAGAACGTCGCCCTGCCGCTACGCGTGCTCGGCCAGCCGGAAAGCGAATATCGCCCCAATGTCACCGAGCTGCTCGAATGGGTGGGCCTGGGCGAGCGCATGAATGCCCTGCCGTCCCTGCTCTCGGGTGGCGAGAAACAGCGCGCCGCCATTGCGCGCGCCGTCATTGCCCGGCCCAAAGTGCTGCTGGCGGACGAGCCCACCGGCAATGTCGATCCGGAACTGTCGAGCCGCCTTGTCCATCTCTTTGCCGAACTCAACCGGACCTTGGGGACGACCATCATCCTGGCCACGCACGAATTGCCGCTGCTCGACAAATTTTCCTATCCCCGCATGTTGCTCAGCAAGGGCGAGCTGGTGATCCATGATTGAGCGCGTCGCCGGCCTCTTCAACATATTGCGCCGCCGCCGCGGCGCCGCTCCCATCGTGCCGGAAAAAAGCGTCGCCGGTCGCACGCTGCTGTTGATGATCACCATCATGAGCTTCCTCTCGGCAGTGACGCTGGGCGGCGTCGTGCTGGTGCAGAAATCGGCTATCGCCTGGTCCGCCGATGTCGGACGGGAACTGACCATCCAGATCCGCCCCGTCGAGGGCGAGGTGATGGAGTCCAACCTGCGCACCGCCGTCTCGCTGGCCCAGACCACGCCCGGCGTCGCTTCCGCCCGTGCCCTCACCTTGGAAGAAAGCCAGAAACTGCTCGAACCCTGGCTTGGCGCCGGTCTCGACCTCGCCGCCATCGAGGTGCCGCGTCTCGTCGTCGTGCAATTGGCCGATCCGGTCGATGCCGATATCGAGGGGCTCACCCGCAATCTCGCTGCCATCAAGGGGGCAAGCCTTGATACCCACGCCGCCTGGCGACAACAGCTCAATACCATGGCCGGCACGATCGTGCTTTCTGGCCTTATGGTGCTGGCGCTGATCGGCGTGGCGACAGTGCTCGCCATCATCTTCGCCACCCGCGGTGCCATGGCGACCAATCGCGAAATCGTCGATGTCCTGCATTATATCGGGGCGTCCAATCGCTTCATTGCCGGCGAATTTCAGGGGCGTTTCCTGTCCATCGGCCTCCAGGGCGGATTGATCGGCGCGGCCGCAGCCCTCTTGTTCTTTGCCCTGATCGGCGCTGCCGCCGGCAACATGCTTTCCAGTGAAGCCGGCGCGCAGATGGGTGTGCTCTTCGGCCGCTTTGCCCTGGGCGTTGATGGCATGATCGGCATTCTTGCCGTCATCCCCGTCATTGCCGCACTGACGGCCATCACCTCGCGCATGACCGTGCGCCGCTATCTCAGCGAAACCTCGTGATGACCCAGACTACGCCTTTCAAACTGACGGCCGAGGATGTGGTTGGCGCAGCCTGGCTCTATCTGCGGCGTGGCCTCACCCGGCCCCGCGTGCTGGTTTCCTGGCTGGTGCTTTGGGCCTGCTTTGTGGCCTTCCTGCTTTTTGTCGACGGCGGACTACCCACCCGGCCCGACCGGTGGCTGCTCCTGCTGGGTATTTCTCTCTCGCCATTGATCGTCGTTATCGGCATCACGATTATCCTGACGCCGATAACGGCGCGCCGCGTCTTCCGTCAGCAACGCTCGCTCCAGGGCGAGATGACACTGGCCTGGTCCGATGCCGGACTTCACGTGCAATCGGAATATGGCGCTTTCGAAATGCCCTGGAGCCATTTCGTGCGCTGGGCTGAGGATGACCGCTCTTTCCTGCTGTTCGAGTCCGACCGGCTGTATAGGGTAGTGCCAAAGCGGGTCCTGACGCCGGACCAGCAACAGGGCCTGCGACATTTTTTGGGCCGGATCGGGGCTTGACCCCTAGAGCCGCGGCATTGCGCGTCGGAGGAACTTCATGCGTATTGTCCAGGCGGTGCGTACCGCGCTGTTCTACCTCATCTTCATCGGCCAGACCGCCGTGCTGGCCATTGTCATCGGCACTATCGGGCTGATCGCCCGCGGCCGCACGCCGCTGAGCTGGACGCTGGCGCGATATTGGTGCTGGTCCAATCTCGGTCTTCTGCGCTGGATCGTCGGGGTCAAGACCACCGTCACCGGTAATGAGCACATCCCCCCCGGCGGCTGCATCATCGCGTCCAAGCATCAATCCGATTGGGATGTCTTTGCCGTCTTTCCCCATACCGGCCGGCCCGCCTATATCGTCAAGAAGGAGCTGATGCGCATTCCCTTCTTCGGCTGGGCGGCCCGCTCGCTCGACTGTATCGAGATCGATCGCCAGAGAGGCGGCGGCGCGATACCGGAAATGATGCGCCAGGCCAAGGCCGCCATCGAAAGGGGCTGCCGCATCGTGATTTTCCCCGAAGGCACCCGCAAGGCGCCGCTGGCGCCAGCCGATTACCGTCAGGGTATCGCGCGCATGTATGGCGAGCTCAATGTGCCGGTCGTGCCGGTCGCCCTCAATTCCGGCCTGTTCTGGGGACGCAACAGCCTTGTCATCTGGCCCGGCACCGCCGAGGCGCGGTTTCTACCCCCAATCGAGCCGGGCCTGCCGCCCGACATTTTCATGGCCCGACTCAAAAAAGCCATCGAAACCGATTCGACTGAATTGATTCTGGAAGCAGCGGAAAGCGGCCTTACACGTCCCCTTGACCCCGAACTGCGCACCAGGATCGATGCCCTGCGGACCTCGCGTGTCTGATCGTTGCACCTACTATATGTTGACAGAATCTTCTACCACACACATATATGTAGCCACAAGATCGGTGCGGGCTTGACGGCTTCGGCATTTTGTTCTAATTTTGTTCTTGTTCTGCTGAACAGGGGACACGGCGATGGCCAGCATGGTTGACAGCACGATTGTGACGCATGGCTTCAGCCGCGGCAGCAATTGGCAGGGCCGTTCGGGCCGCGCCTATGACCTGGTCAGTGAAAATCTCGAGCACTTTGCCATGGGCGAAGCCGAGCTTTATGTCATCGCCAAGGGCAGCCATGTGCTCTGGGTCGGCTCGACCGCCGATCTGGTGAACGATCCGCTGAGCCGCACCCGTTTCCGCCTCGCGCTCGATTGTGCCGACCGGGTTTTCCGGCTCGTCTCGCCGGCCGCCGATTCCGAACGTCTCAGCACCATCTGGGATCTCGAAGGCGCCGAACCCATGGCCGGGGCGCAGGCCGCCTAGGCTGCCTCGGCATCGCCTTCCAGCATCGCCACCAAGGCCATCAGCTGATGATCTCTGATGCCCAGCGTTTCCAGATGCCGGGCCGTATTGATCACATAGTCGATATTGCGGCCCGATAGGCCCACGCCGGCCCGCACCATGGCCACCTGCTGGTCCAGCGACAGCCGCCCGGCAAATTGCTCATGGTTCTCGTCGACCACAAAGGCGAGCGCGCTGACCATGCGTCCATCGGCCAATCGCACTGGCCGCATCACATCGCGATAGACCGAGGTCACCTGCTCGCGTGCTTCGAGATAGGCCCGCACCTTTGCCCAATCGGCATCGGCCACCTCGAACACCATGCCGCGGCAGGCCCCGCCCCGCGCCAGGCCAAACACCAGGCCAGGCCGTTCGGCAGTGCCGCGATGATGGGTCGAAACGATCGAGAGCGAACGATGCGCGCCACGCAACAGGCCCTGCTGCGCGCTGACATGCGCAAACCCCGGATTCCAGATCAGCGAGCCATAGCCGAAGACCCAATGCGTTCCAGCGCTGTCTGTTTGTGCGTTCATCGTCATATCCACACCAGAATCCTAGTAAAGCTCACCGCCTGCGGCAATTGCCGCCAAGGTCTAGCCGCCATGCCATTCTAGGACGACCCGGATTTACCCATGCTGAACGGGCTTTGGCCGCGGCCTCGCCGAGGATAAGAGTGCTCTCCATGAAGAAGCGAATCATCATTCTCGGCGCCGTAGTGCTGTTTGTCGTCCTTGCCTGGAGCGCGGCCTGGTTGGTCCTGGCCGGCCTCGTGCGGCAGAATATCGAGGCCCAGGCCCTGGCCGACGGCGTAACGAACCCCCGCCTCACCTGCGGCACGCTCGATGTCGGCGGCTTCCCCTTCCGCTTCGATGTCGATTGCAGCAATGCCAGCATCGAAAGCGGCGACCTCCTGACGGAAATTCCCGGCATCCGCGCCAGCGTCATGGTCTACCGGCCCACCCATCTGCTGGCGTCCGCGCTTGGCCCGGCCAGCATCACCGACGCCTTTACCGGCCTGCGCAATTCCCTGGCCTGGTCGGGCCTCGAATTCAGCGTCCGGCTCGACAATTGGCGCATCGCCCGCCTCTCCATTGTCGGCAAGGACCTGGTCTGGTCCGATACGCTGATGGGCAATAGCGTGCTGGCGCAAAGCCCGCTGGTGGAAACCCACCTTCTCGACATTCCCGAGCAATATGATGCCGAGCGCCATACCGCAGCCCTCGCCGGTTATGTGCATGCCCAGAACCTGGCCTATCCCGGCATGACGCTGACCGACACCAATGCCGAGATCGAACTCGAACTCAGCGGCCTGCCCGATGATATCCGCAATTGGGGCGATCCGCTGTTGCTGACGCTTTGGCAGCAAGCGGGCGGACAGCTCAAGATCGTCTCCATCCGCGGCACCGATGGCGCCTCCAGTCTCGATGCCCAGGGCGAACTCAAGCTCGACGATGCCGGCCAGGTGGAAGGCCAGATCGGCATTACTTCCACCGGTGTCGCCGAACGCATCGGCCCACTGCTGGCCGAACCATGGCGCACCCTGGTGCTGGGCACGCCGGCCGCCGATGGCTCCTATGCCAATCAGCTCAATTTCCGCGCCGGCTCGATCTATTCGGGTCTGGTGCCCATCGCGGCAATCCCGCCGCTTTACTAAGCGTCGTCGCCCCCGCCATGCTCGCGCACAAAGAGCGGGGCGGCGGGCGACGGCGGCGCTTCGTGTGGCCGGCCGAAATCGGCGGCGGCGGTTTCCTGTCCTGCCGAAATGATCGAGCGGCGGATGGCGCGGGTGCGGGTGAACATGGCCTCGAGCGCCGGACCATCGCCCGTCCGCACCGCCCGTTGCAGCACGGACAGGTCCTCGAGGAACCGCCCCAGCATTTCGAGTACGGCTTCCCGATTGGTCAGGAACACGTCTCGCCACATGACCGGATCAGAGGCCGCGATACGGGTAAAGTCGCGGAAGCCCGAGGCCGAAAATTTGATGACTTCGGACTGCGTAGCCGTTTCGAGATCGGCCACGGTCCCCACGATATTGTAGGCGACGAGGTGCGGAATATGGCTGGTAATGGCCAGCACCATATCGTGATGGGCCGCATCCATGCATTCCACCTGGCTGCCCATGGCCTCCCAGAAGGCGACGAGCTTATCCACCTGCGCCGCCGGGACATCGGCGGCGGGCGTCAGCACGCACCAGCGGCCTGCAAAGAGCTCGGGAAAGCCCGCCGACGGGCCGGAATGCTCGGTGCCGGCAATAGGGTGCCCCGGAATAAAGCTCACGCCCTCGGGTACATGCGGCCCCACCACCTTGACGACATGCGCCTTGACCGATCCCACATCGGAAAGGATCGCCCCCGGCTCCAGCGCCCCGGCAATGGCCTTGATCACGCCCTCATAAGCGCCCACCGGCGTGCAGAGGATGACGAGGTCGGCACCCCGCGCCGCTTCGGCGGCATCCAGCGTATAGATATCGCCCAAATTGAGCGCCCGCGCCTCTTCCAGCGTTTCGCTCTTGCGGGTGGAAATGGCGATCACCTCAGCCAATCCCTGCCGCCGTGCGGCCAATGCGATCGAGGAACCGATCAGCCCAATGCCGATCAGCGCGAGTTTGCGGAATTTGACGCTCATGATGCGGTTTTCACCAATGCCTTGAGAATGCCGGCAACGCCAATCATGGCCTGTTCGCTGCCGATAGAAATGCGCAATCCATGCGGGATGCCATAGGACGTGCCGATCTCGCGCACGATCAACCCGCGCTCCATCAGCGTCTCGAACGCCAGCGCCGCATGCTCCGCATCGGGAAACAGCACCATGACGAAATTGGCCTGGCTGGGCACGACACGGATGTGGTTGCTGTCAAGTTCTGCGGTCAGCCAGTCGCGCCATTTTGCGTTGTGCTCTTTGAGCTTGGCGGTGAATGCCACATCGCGTGTCGCCGCCGCCGCCGCCAGTTGGCCGGGCAGGTTGACGTTGAACGGACCGCGAATTCGATTGACGGCATCAATGACCTGTGCGGGGCCGACCATCCAGCCGATGCGGGCCGCCGCCAGTCCCATTTTGGAAAAGGTGCGGACCATGACGACGTTCTGCGCCTCGGCCACCAATTCGAGCCCCACGGAATAGTCCGCCGCCGTCACATATTCGGCGTAGGCGCTGTCGATGACCAGCAGGATATCGGGGCGCAGCCCGGTATGCAGGCGACGCACCTCAGCATCGGTCAGATAGGTGCCGGTTGGATTGTTCGGATTAGCCAACCAGACGATTTTGGTTTTGGGAGTGATGGCCGCCAGCAAGGCGTCGACATCGGCCGTGTAGTCGGCTTCATCCACCATGACAATGGAGGCGCCGGTCGATTGCGTAACAATGGGATACAGCGAAAAGCCATATCGATTCATCACCGCCTCGTCGCCCGCGCCCAGATAGCATTGTGCCAGCAGATACAAGAGGTCGCCCGAGCCATTGCCGCAGATGATACTATCCGGGTCGAGTTTATGCGTCTCAGCCAAGGCGGTACGCAGAATACGCGACGAGCCTTCGGGATAGATTTCTAGATACTCAGTAGCATCGCGGAAGGCTTGAATGGCCATGGGGCTGGCGCCGAGCGGAGACTCGTTTGCCGAGAGCTTCACTGAATGGCTGCCTGTTGCACCGGCCTTACCGGGTACATAGGCCGCGATGTCGAGAATGCCGGGTTGCGGTGTGGGGCGAAGATCGTCGGACATGGTGCTGCTTATCGGGGTCAAAACCGCGCGGACCATAGTCAAACCGCCCGTCGAACGCAAAGGAAAGCCGCTAGTCTTTCTCATCCCTGCCGAACAATGTCCGCAATTCGTCCTTGGCCTGCTCGAGCACCTTCTTCTGCCGCTCCGGCAGGTTCTTGCCGGCGCGGTTGATATAGAAGGTCAGAATGGACATGGCCGATTGATAAGGCTCGGACTTGCGCCTGTGGCTGGCCTCGGCCGAATGCTTGAGGGATTTGGCGATGGTTTTGGGATCATCGGATTCAAATATCCCCTCTTTAAGATCCATCGCGTCGCTATGTTCGGTCACGTCCTGCGACCATTTCTTCGCCTGGGCCATCTTGGCCTCCCATATTTGTGGAAGGCCAACGCGTGCCGCGCCGGAGAAGTTGCCTAGCCCTGCCGGGCCGTTGCGGCGCTGAGGCCGGGCACCCGCACGAAACGCTCTTCGCGCTTGCGGCGTGGCACGGCGGGGAAGGCTTCCTTGCGCGCCCGCACGCAGATGACCCCGCTCATGGCTGGCCCGAAGAGGCGCCCGACGCGCTCGAAAAATCGCGTTGATTTGAGCACCAGCGAGCTCTGGAACGGCGGCAGGAACAGCCCGTCCCGCCAGGCCACCGGCACAAAACTATGGTCGCGCAAGAGCTTTTCCAGTTGTCCCCCGGAATAGGGATTGCCCGAGCCGAACGGGGTATTGTCACGCTGCGCCCAGATGCCGCGCCGCCGCGGCACGACCAGAATCAGATGCCCATTGGGTGCGGTCACCCGCCACAATTCGCGCATCAATTCCTCATCGTCCGACACATGTTCGAGCGCATGCACGGCGATGGTAAGATCGACCGAGGCATCGGTCAGCGGCATTTCCAGCGGATCGCATAATACGGTGTGCGAAGGGCCCTCGCGCGGCCAGGCCGAAGCGCCCTGCCGGGCCGGCATGAAGGCCAGTACCCGCTCGGCGCTACCGAGGGCAAAACGCAGATAGGGCGTGGCAAAACCTAGGCCCAGCACGCGTTTGCCGCCGACATCGCCGGCCAGCGCCAGCACCTGCTCGCGCACCAAAGTGCGCGAAATGCGGCCCAGGGGGGATTTGTAATAGTCAATCAGTCGGGTGACATCGCTGGTCATGGCGCAACTGTGCCGCAGCGCGATGAACTTGTCTAATGGGCGGTTGCCATGTCAGGTGCCGGCACCTAGCTTTCGGGCAATATTCTATCAAGGAGCGGTTTCATGGGTTTGATCGTCGACGTTTTCTCCGCGCGCAGCGACAATTTCGGCTATCTGGTGCATGACACCGCCACCGGCCGCACCGCTGCCATCGATGCTCCCGAAGCCGCGGCGATCAAGAACGCGCTGCTCTATCGCGGCTGGGTGCTGAGCGATATTTTCATTACGCATCATCATGTTGACCATGTCGAAGCCATTCCCGAACTCAAGGCCGAATTCGGCGTGCGGGTCGTGGGGCCCAAGGCCGAGGCGGACAAGATTGCGGACCTGGACGAACTGGTCGAAGCGGGCGACCAGGTCACTCTGGGCGAGACCGTGTTCGATGTCTATGCCACGCCCGGTCATACCCTGGGGCATATCGTTTTCCACGACCAGGCGGGCAAGCATCTCTTTACCGCCGACGCGCTGTTCTCGCTGGGCGTGGGCCGCATGTTCGAGGGGACGCCCGAGCCAATGTGGAATGGAATCAAGGCCTTGCGCGATTTCCCCGACGACACGCTGATCTATTGCGGCCATGAATATACCGAGAGCAATGCGCGGTTCGCGCTGTCGGTCGATCCGGACAATAAGGCGTTGCAGCAACGGGCCGCGGAGGTCAAGGCGCTGCGCCTGGCCGGCAAGGCGACGATTCCGGTCAGCCTGGGAACCGAAAAGGCCGCCAATCCGTTCCTGCGGGCCGATGACAAGGTGATCGCCGCCTATTATGGCCTTGAAGGCGCGGCGCCCGCTGAGGTGTTTGCCGCCCTGCGCAAGGGCAAGGATAGTTTCTGACAATCCACCGCTTTCGCGCTGCAATAGGTTAACAGACTGTTAGCATTGGCATAGCGTTTGCCCCATATGGGGTAACGCGCCAGAATGATCGTCCCATTCCGGGACACTCTGGCCCGCTTTGAAACAAGCGAGGCTGACATGGCTGATTTTGATACGGAAATCGGGCCTTTCACCACGGGACTGCCGGTCGCGCTCGAGCCGGCAGGCCCCAAGCCGTCGCTGCTGCGCAGCCAGACCGGCGCGGCCTTTGTCAGCCAATTGCTGATGGCCCGGACCCAATCGATCCCGCAGAGCCGCCAGCGGCCATCGGCGGCAGGCGCCATCGGCCTCTATGCCAGCCGCGCCCGCGCCACCCAGCGGCGCATGCCGCCGGGCTATCGTAAATCGCTTCTGGCCTAGCGGGGATTAACCCATCGTCACATCGCGCCCGGCGCTGGTGATCGAGACGGTAAAGCCGGCGACCACGTCGATCAGGCTCATCACCATGAGCAGGAAGAAGACCGAACTGGAAGCTGCGCCGGCAACGAGGAATTCCACGAGGAACGCCACAAAGACCAGCATGGACAGCATGTGCTCGAGGATAGAGGACTGCGCGCTGCGGGTGGATTTGAGCACTTCAAAGAACAGCAGGAAGACCGAGATCACCAGCAGGAAATCCCCTGCCGTCACCGCCCAGGGCGTGCCCGAAAACATCGGGATGACGAAGAGACCACTGGTCCAACCCGCCGGATTGCCGCCGAAGAACAGGAACGTCACCACATTGTAGATGACGAAGGAAATCGCCAGCAGCGGCGGGATAAACGGTCCGCGCCGCGCGCGATTGCCATGGGGCGGGATATAGACAGTGTCGGTCACGGCAAGGCTCCGCTGGTTGAGCGCGCACCATGCCAGAGGCGGGGATGGAGGTGAAGGGGCGTTGGCGCGAGGCGCTGCGCTGCCGAGAACACGCTGGGTTTTCTTCTCCCAAACTCAGTTCCGCCGTCATTGCCCGGCTGGTCCGGGTGATGACGACGAACAGAAACATCGCGCAAGCGGCGATGTCCCTACGGTGAACATTCCCCATCAAGGGGAGCGTGAAGCCGGTGGGTGGGGATGGATGGTGCCACATACTCGGTATCATCCCGGCGCAGGCCGGGACCCATCCTGAGAGGGTTCACACGCCGCTAGATCGGTTGATGATTCCATCTCACACGCCTTGCGGCTGGGTAGATATCTCGAGATGGGCCCCGGCCTGCGTGTAGTAGTTCACCGGATTGGTTTGACGGCTTAGGTGTGGAAGCTGGTGTTGCCTATTTGAGGGAGCGCCAGAGATGGATGTAAAGCTGCATGCCAATGCCACGACCACGCCCAAGACCCGGGCGCTGATCCAGTCATC
>DATMSY010000094.1:0-8146 GCA_035565135.1 Devosia sp. | reverse complement strand
GCACGGCATCGAGCCGCCGCGCCTGTTCCAGCCACACCGCGCCGCGCTTCTGCCAGGCCGCCACATTATCCTCGCCGGCAAAGGCCTCCAGCCGCTGCACCAACCGCGAGGGCAAAGCGGGGCTGGTGCCGATGCGGCCGGAATAGGCGATGATGACGCTGTCATTGCCCAGCCCCTGGGCAAAGTCATGCGCCGCCAGCCCCTGCCGCCGCTCGGGCGGCTCCAGCCCCGCCGCCAGCCGCATGCCGCGACTGAGCCAGGGCCCGGGATCGGCCGCTTCGGGCCATTTGTCTTCGTTGAGCGCGCAGAGGATCAACAGATCCGGATTCATCAGCCGGGCCTCGAGCTGCCCCCAGATGGCGATGTCGGTCCGCCGTTCCTCGCGCGTCCGCACCTGGAACCCGGCCATCAGCGCCGCCAGAACGCTATCGAGCCCAGTGGGGGCAAAGCTGTGCCCCTCTTTGGCCTGCGCCGCCATCTGGCTCGCCCAATCGGCCAATTCGGCCCGGCCCGGAATCTCGGCCCCATCCGCCACCGTGTCAAACGCCCGGCAGACGGCCTCCGCCAGCGCCCCTGCCTTGATCCGGCTCTCCGCCATCAAGGCGAGCAGTGGCGCCAGCGCCGTTTCGATACGGCTGAACAGCGCCTCGATGGCCTCCGCCTGCCGTTCATTCAGCCGCTTGGCGACATGGGTCGTGACATTCTCCACATTGGCCGCCAGCACGGCCCGCAGCCCCGCCAGCCCCGGATTGGGCCTTTGCCCCCGCAACAGGCCCAGCTCGATATCGTCGGCCAGCCGGGCAATCTCGGCCCGCGCCATGCCGAACAGGGCCGCGCGATGGCGCAGCAGGCCCATCAGGTCGACCGGCGCGCAATTGCCGCTGGCCAGGGTCAATATCTGGCGCAGCAAGCGTCCCGCCGCCGATTGGAACAGCGGCGCGCCCGCGGCGTCATCCACTTCGATATCGAAGCGCTTGAGTTCGGCGGCGATGCGGCGGGCCAGGTTCCGGTCGGGCGTTACGATGCCCACGCTTTTGCGTCTCTCAAGAGCGTCCCGCGCCGCCAGCGCCACGGCGCGCGCCTCCTCATCCTCATTGCGCCCGGCAATGATCGAGAGACCATCGCAGGCCATGCCGATTTCGAGCTGGGTCAGCCGCTGTTCGGGCCAGCGCGCCGTATCCTTGGTCAGCGCCAAGGCGCGATTGACCAGAATGGTGCGCAGATTATCGCGCTGCCCCAGCTCGGTCACTGAGTCCACACTCGCTCCCAAGAGCCGCAGCAGCCGCGCCAGCCCATATTGCGGATGGCCATGGGGATTGTTGGCCTCGTCGAGCAGGGCGGCATGATCGGCCTCGCTCATGGCGCAATCGAGCCCGGGCAGCACCACCGCCCCGCGCGGCAAGAGGTGAATGGCCCTCAGCAACCGCGCCGTCGCCGGGATCGAGCCGGTCGAGCCCGCCGCGATCACCGGCCGCTCGCCCCAGAGCAGCGGCGCCGCCTCGGCCTGCCGGTCGAGCCGCAGGCCGCGCAGCTTCATGCTGTCTTCAAAGCCCTTTGCTGCCAGCCGCTGGGGCCAATAGGTGAGCGCAATATCGAGAAAAGTCAGCGTCTGCTGCCAATAGGCGCCCAGCTCGCCCCCCAGTTCCGGCACAATGGCGCGGATATCGGCGGCGCTGCGTTCCTCGGTCAAAAGGTCATCGATCAGCGCGCCCAGCGATTCGGCCATGGAGAGGATTTCCGCCGCCGTCGGCGGGGTCGAAAAAGCCTGCCGTCCATCCGGCGTTTCCGCCCATGCCGCCACCAGCTGCGACAGCACCAGCCGCCGTTCCAGCGCACTGGCCGCCGGTGGTGGGGCAGCGATATCGAATGGTGGCAGGAAGGGCTCTTCGTCTGCTATCTCGCCGCCAAAGGTGCGGATATCGGGCAAAAGCCCATTGCCGCGCCGCGCGAATTCATCGGCCAGCGCCTGCTTTGCCCGTCGCGTTGGCACCACGATGGTGACATCGCTCAGCCAGAACGGGCTCGATTGATCCCAGCCGCCCAATAGCGTGCCATCCATCACCCGCTCGGCCAGCGTGGCGAGGAACCGCTCATGCGGCGGTATGGAATAAAGGCTCATCGCGCCAAAAGCCGCTCGGTCTCAGCCAGCGCCTTGGGGTCGCCCACATGATACCAATCGGCATCAAGCGCCACCCCAAACAGCGCCTCCCGCTCCAGCGCCGTCTCGAATATCTCGGTCAATGGAAATGCCCCATCCGGGGTGTCCGCGAACCAGGATTTGCCGAGCAGCGCCACCCCGCCATAGATGACCGGCGCCCCATAATCGCGGGTGATCCGTCCCATCGGATCAAGGCAAAAATCATGGCTGCGATCAAAGCCCGTCGCCTGCCGCGGATGCACGCACAGCAGCACCACGGCCTCGTCTTCGGCCTCGAACCGCTGGAGCATCCGCCCCAGCGGCGCATCCTGACCCTCGGGCCAGAAGGCATCGGTATTCATCACGAAAATCGGGTCCGAAGCCAGCATGGGCAGCGCCCGCTTCACCCCGCCCCCGGTGCCCAGCAAGTCGTCCTCGCGGCTGACCTTGAGTAGCCCGCCAAAGTGCGCCAGCACCTGATCGGCCCGGTAATGCGCATTGGCCACGAACCGCTTGGCGCCCTCGGCCCGCGCATTGCCCATGATCCGCTCGATCAACGGCACGCCCAATACTGTGACCAGTGGCTTGGGCACGCTTTCGGTCATCGGCCGCAATCGTGTGCCCAGGCCCGCCGCCAGCAGCATTACATCAGGGAATCGTGCTTCGCTCATGGCCCGGATTTGAATCGTTCGGGCAGGCTTTGTCCAGCGCGGAGGCTTGTTGCCCGGCACTATCGTGCCGCAACCACCGGGCTCACCCTCCCCCTTGTGGGGAGGGAAGCGAGATAGGACTTAGCTCTTGCTAAGTCCGTGATCGAGCAGGCTGGGGGTATGCTTCCGCATACACGGACATCGTGGCTCCCACCACCCCACCCTAACCCTCCCCATCAAGGGGAGGGTGAACCCGGTGGGTGTGCTGAGATGCAGCCGATCTAAGCCCGCAACACCCCGCCACTCGCCTTGGTCACCGCCGCCACCACCGATGCGGAAACCTTTTCGATCTCCTCGTCGGTCAGCGTTTTCTCCATCGGCTGCAGCACCACTTCGATGGCGACCGATTTCTTGCCCTCGCCCACATGGCTGCCCTCGAACACGTCGAACACGCTCACATCGGCGATCAGCCCCTTATCGGCCCCGCGCGCCGCCTTGAGAATGCTTGCCGCGCTGACGCCCTTATCCACCACAAAGGCAAAGTCGCGCGACAGCGGCATCAGGCCCGACAGCGTCAGCGCTGGCTTGGTCTTGGTCGCCTTCTTGCGCGCCTCGGGCAGGGCATCGAGATCGAGTTCGAAAGCCGAGACCGGCCCGTCGATATCGAGTTCAGCCGCCCAGGCCGGATGCAATTCGCCGAACCAGCCCAAAGTCACCTTGGGGTTGAGTGCAATGCGCCCGCCCCGGCCGGGATGGCTCCAAGGCGCCGGCTCGGCAAAGATCTGCACCTTGTCGATATCGAGCCCCAGCGCATCGAGCAGCGCGCCCAGATCCGCCTTGGCGTCGAACACGCCCACCGCCTCGGCCTTGCCGTTCCAGCGCCGCCCGGCGCCATCCAGCCTCGCCGTGCCGGTGCGGATGCCGGTGGCATAGGTGTGCTGCCCGTCCGGCATGTCGCTCAAAAACACCTGGCCCACTTCGAACAGCGCCAGGTCGCCAATGCCGCGATTGGCATTGCGCCGCGCCGCCGCAAGCAGACCCGGCAACAGCGAGGGCCGCATATCGGTCATATCCGAAGCAATGGCATTGGCCAGCTGCAGGCTTTCTTGCCCGCCGCCAAAGCGTACGGCCTCGGCATGGGGAATGAATGACCAGGTCACGGCCTCGTCCAGTCCCCGCGCTGCCAGCGCCCGCCGGGCAATGCGGCGGCGGTTCTGGATATTGGTCAGCATGCGCTGGGCCACATGGTTGAGGCGCGGCAGCGGCTCGACAGGCACATTGTCCACGCCCACCATGCGCATCACTTCTTCGACCAGGTCCGCCTTCTGCGTCACATCCGGCCGCCAGCTCGGCACTTTGACTGTCCGCGTCTCGCCCGAGCCCGACAGCACGAAACCCAGCGACGTCAGGATTGCCTCGATCCGCTCCGCCCCCAGCTCCAGCCCGGTCAGGCGCTTGACCTCACCCAGCGGGAATTCGACGACACTATCAGGGAACACATCTTCCCCCGAAATGGCCGGCTCCATCGGCTCGCCGCCGCACAGCTCCAGCACCAGGCGCGTGGCCAGTTCCAGCCCCGGTTCGGTCAGCGCCGGATCGACCGAGCGCTCCAGCCGATAGCGGGCGTCCGAAACAATGCCGGTCTTGCGCCCGGTGCGGGCGATCAGTTCGGGATCCCAGCTGGCGCATTCCATGAAGACATTGGTGGTCTCCTCGGTCACGCCCGAGCGGATGCCGCCCATCACGCCGCCCAGGCACAGCGGACCTTGGTCATCCGCAATCACCGTCATGGTTTCATCAAGCGCATAGATCTTGTTGTCCAGCGCATCGAATTCTTCGCCCGGTTTGGCATTGCGCAGCACCGGCTGGCCTTCGATCTTGTCGGCATCATAGGCATGCAACGGCCGCCCCCAGCCCAGCGAGACCAGGTTGGTAATGTCGACAATCGTATTGATCGGCCGCAGCCCCACCGCCCGCAGGCGCTGCTGCAGCCAGTCCGGCGACGGCCCGTTGCGGACGCCCTTGATATAGCGCCCGCCAAATTTGCGGATCGCCTTGGGCTCATCGGCGGCAAAAAGCTGCGGCAGCGGCGCAATCGGGCTCTTGCCCTTGGACGGCACCGGCGACATATCGGTCGCCTTGAGCGTCCCCAGCCCGAAGGCCGCCAGGTCCCGCGCCACGCCATAAACCCCGGTGGCGTCGCCGCGATTGGGGGTGATGGCGATATCGAACACCACGCCATTGATCCCGGCATAATCGACATATTTCTGGCCAATCGGCGCATCCGCCGGCAGCTCGATAATGCCGTCATGTTCGTTGGAAAGTTCGAGTTCGGCGGCCGAGCACAGCATGCCATTGGACGGCGCGCCGCGAATGCTGACGCCCGCCTTGAGCTCGAAATCCTTGCCCGGAATATAGGTGCCGGGGAAAGCGAACACCGATTTCATCCCGGTCACGCAATTGGGCGCGCCGCAGACCACGTCGATCAATTCGCCCGTGCCCGCATCCACCTTGCAGATATTGAGGTGGTCGGAATTGGGATGGGGTTCGGACAGCACCACATGGGCCACGACAAAGGCGGACAGCGCCTGGCCCTGGTTTTCGACGCCTTCGAGTTCCAGCCCAACCGAAGTCAGCGCCGTGCCGATCTCGTCCACGGAAGCCGTGGTGTCGAGATGCTCCTTGAGCCAATCGAGGGTGAATTTCATCTGTTCTGCACCTTAGCGGAAATCGGACTTGCTGCCGGTGATCGGCGGCAGGGCTCGGGAAATCTTGAACAATTCGACCAGCACATGGGCAAAGCCCCGCGCATCGTCGATGGCTTTGTGGGTATGGGCGATATGGCCGTAGAATTCGGCCGGCAGCTTGCTCATGCCCCAATCGAGATAGGGCGCGCCGCGCAGGGTTCCGGCCATGGTGTAAAGGCACACCCCGCCGCCCTTGAAGATCTGCCGCGTCTTGAACGGCCCGCCCAGCACGCGCGTGCCGGCGAATTCATCGAGGTAATGGTCCATCCACAATCCGTCGAAAATCATCGGCGCCGCCACGAACACTTTTGGGCCCGGCAGGCTCTCCACCCAATCGGCAAAGCGCGGCATCACCACGGCCGGGTCCTCGGCATTGGCCGTGGTCGCCGCCCAGGCTTCCGGCTGGGTCGCCCACCATTCCATGGTCTGCTCATTGGTGGTCCGATCCGGCCGCTGGGTCAGCTGGGCCTCGAACTCGCCATGGCGCGTGCCATCGGCCTCGATCGCGACCGAGGCAAAGCTCAGCATGGAATTATGCAGCGGCGTCGGCCCATCGCTCTCGATATCGGTGACAATAAAGATCGGGCTGGCGGCGCTGTCATATGCGGGCATCAGGCTCATGCCATTTAGCTCGAAAGCCCCCCGAATAGCGTCGGCAGGTCGAGCGGGCGGAAACCGTAATGGTCGAGCCAGCGTTGATCGGCGTCAAAGAACGCCCGCAGGTCCGGCATGCCGTATTTCAGCATGGCGATGCGGTCGATCCCCATGCCCCAGGCAAAGCCCTGATAGACATCGGGGTCGAGCCCGGCATTGGCGATGACATTGGGATGCACCATGCCGCAGCCCAGGATTTCGAGCCAATCGCTGCCTTCGCCGATCTTCACCTCATTGCCCGAGCGGTCGCATTGCACGTCCACTTCCATCGAGGGTTCGGTGAAGGGGAAGAAGCTCGGCCGGAAGCGCAGCGTCACATTGGGCACTTCGAAATAGGCTTTTAGGAATTCCTCCAGCACCCAGCGCAGCTGGCCGATATGGCTCGACTTGTCGATCACCAGCCCCTCGACCTGATGGAACATGGGGGTATGGGTCTGGTCACTGTCATTGCGATAGGTGCGGCCCGGCATCACCACGCGGATCGGCGGGTCCATGGGCGGCGTCAAATAGCTCGCGGCCGGCTTTTCATTGGTGCGCTGCATCACCCGCATCTGCACCGGGGAGGTATGGGTGCGCAGCACTTTTTTGACGCCATCGGCACCCGGCTTCATGAAGAAGGTGTCGTGCATTTCCCGCGCTGGGTGGCCTTCGGGGAAATTGAGCGCGGTGAAGTTGAAATAATCGGTCTCGATATCGGGCCCTTCGGCGATCGAGAAACCCATGTCCGAAAAGATCGCGGTGATCTCGTCAATGGTCTGGCTGATCGGGTGAATGCGGCCGCGCGCCGTCGGCGCTGTCTGCAGGGGCAGGGTGATATCGACCGTCTCGGCCTTGAGCCTTGCGTCGAGCGCTGCGGCCTTGAGCGCGCTGCTCTTGGCTTCGATCAGCCCGGCAATCTCCTGCTTGAGACCATTGATGGCCGGGCCCGCGCTCTTGCGCTCTTCGGGCGCCATCGCACCCAGCGAGGCCAGGAGCGCCGAAACGCTGCCCTTCTTGCCCAGGGCCGCGACGCGCACGGCGTCGAGCGCGGCCTCGTCGCTGGCATTGGCAATGGCGGCGGAAAGTTCGGTGCGAAGGGTATCGATCTGATTTTCGAGCGACATCTTTGATTCCAAGGGCGTCCGGGTCATGCAGTAGACCTCATCCTGAGCCTGTCGAAGGACGAGGTCGTGGCGAGATCGGCGTGCCCGACCTCGTGGTTCGACAGGCTCACCATGAGGTCTCATTGGGAGGCTCGTGGCGTCTGTCGGCGTTTGGCCGCTATAGACCAAAACAAAACGCCTCGCGCCAGCCCTTTCGGGATAGCGCAAGGCGTCAATTTGGGCCTCAGCGTGAGCGAGGTATTAGGCGGAGACGCGCTCGTGGGTCGTCTTTTCGACGCCTTCGAGATACGCCAGAGCTGCCTTGGCCTTTGCGACCAGCACGCCGAACGCTTCAGGCTGGGTGATCGCCAGATCGCTCAGCACCTTGCGGTCAACGGCAACCTCAGCCTTGCTGAGGCCGTCGATAAATCGGCCATAGGTCAGGCCGTGATCGCGCACGGCGGCATTGATGCGCTGGATCCAGAGCGCGCGGAAATTGCGCTTCTTGACGCGACGATCGCGGTACGCGTACTGGCCGGCCTTTTCGACGGCCTGCTTGGCGATGCGGATCGTAGACTTGCGGCGGCCATAATAGCCCTCCGCTGCCTTCAAAACTTTTTTGTGGCGGGCGTGGTTGGTAACGCCTCTTTTAACGCGTGACATGTGTCAGCTTCCTTTTCAGCGTTTTAGCGGTTGTACGGCATGTACCACTTGACCAGACCCTCGTCGCCCTTCGACAGGATCTTGGTGCCGCGGTTGGTGCGGATGTACTTTGCGTTGTGGTTGATCAAACGGTGACGCTTGCCTGCGACACCAGCCTTGACGCGACCGGTCGCTGTGAAACTGAAACGCTTTTTCGCGCCAGATTTCGTCTTC
>DATMSY010000093.1:0-16207 GCA_035565135.1 Devosia sp. | reverse complement strand
ATTGCCGGTGCCGCCCGAAATGATGAAGGCGGGGGTGAAGCTCTTGAACGCCTCGATGGTCTGGATGATGGCGTTGAAGAACACGACCGGGGTCAAAAGCGGCAGCGTGATCTTGACGAATTGCCGCCATTTGCTGGCGCCGTCGAGGCTGGCCGCTTCATACATGTCCTGCGGAATCTGACGGAGCCCAGCCAGGAAAATGATCATGGGCGAGCCGAATTGCCAGATGGACAGGATGATCAGCGTCCACAGCGAATAATTGGGATTGGAAATCCAGCTCGGCCCGATAATGCCGAACATGGCGAGGAACTTGTTGACCAATCCGTCGCCGGCAAAAATCTGCCGCCACAGGATGGCGATGGCGACCGAAGCGCCGAGCAGGCTCGGTAGATAGAACAGCGCCCGATACATGGGCAGGCCCTTGAGCCCGCGATTGAGCAGCATGGCCACGGCCAGCGCGAAAGCCAGTTTCAGCGGCACCGAGAAGACCACGAAGAACATGGTCACCCGCATCGAGGCCGAGAATTTCGGATCGGCGGTGAACATGCGCACGTAATTATTGGCGCCCACCCAGTTCGGCGCCGTCAGCAGGTCGAAATTGGTGAAGCTCAGATAGAAAGAGGTGATCATCGGCCCGATGGTGAGGCCGAAAAAGCCGATGAACCAGGGCAAGAGGAAGAGATAGCCGGGCGCGTCGTTCTGCCAGATGCGCGCCCAGACCGAAGGTTGCGCCTGGCCCAGCGGCGGGGCGGCTTTGGCGGAAATTGCTGTGTGCTGCGTCATGGTCAGGCTGCCCGGCCAAGGGTGGCGACGACTTCGTCAAAGAAGGCCGGGCCGGCATCTTCGGGCGACTGGGCGCCGAAGGCTACTTCCTGGCTCTTGGTCTTGAGCGCCACTTCGATCTCGCCGGCCGCGGCGGGCGGGGTCGGCGGCACGGGGCCGGCAATGGCGCCCAGATCATCGATATAGCGCACGGCCTGCTGGCTGCGTTCATCGAGCGAGGGCGCCAGCGCCGCGCGCATGGCCGAGGAGGCCGGCACACCGCGCTCGACGCCGAGCAGGGCGGCGGCTTCAGGCGAATTGACGAAGAAGTTGATGAATTCGACGGCCTGTTCGGGCGCGGCGGAGCCGGCCGAAATGGCGAAATATTGCGAGCTATTGCGGTAATGCCCGCCGGTCGCGCCGGTCTTGGTGGCCGGATAGATGGCAATGCCCAGCGGATCTGGCACCAGCGTCTGATAGGCGACGAGTTGGTTCGAGGTGGTGAAATTCATCGCCGCCTTGCCACGCACCAGGGGCGAAGTTTCGAGCTTGCCGGTATCGATGGCCTGCTCGTCGGGGCTGACAATGGCGCGCGCCTCGCGCAGTTCGGCCCAGAGCTTGAACCAGGCCGTGACGTCCTCGGCGGCGAAAGCGGGCTGGCCTTCGGCGGTATAGAGCGCCTTGCCCTGCTGGCGTAGCCAGTTTTCAAACAGCAATTCGACCCCGCTGCCATCGGGCGCCAGGGCCACGGCGCCGCCGGTGCTTTCGGCAAAAACGGCGCCCTTGGTCAGCAGGTCCTCATAGGTCCAGCCCATGGGATCGATCTCGATGCCTGCATCGGCCAGCGCCTTGGCATTATAGACGGCGGCGCCCGCAGCAACGCCCAGGCTGATGCCGATCAGCTTGCCGTCAATGGTGCCATTATGCAGCTGGTCCGCGTCGAAGGCTGAGATATCGAGGCCGGCGCCGACATATTGGTCGAGCGGGGCCAGCGTGCCGCGACGGGCATATTCCCCGATATAGCGGTAGTCCATCTGCATGATATCGGGCGGATTGCCGCCCGCGGTCTGGGTGGCGAGCTTAGGCCAGTAATCGGCCCAGCCCAGGAATTCGCCCTCGATGGCAAGGCCGGGATGGGTGCTGGTATAGAGATCGGATACCCCATAGGTGCGGTCGGCGCGGGCCTGGCTGCCCCAGAAGACCAGACGGAGCCTGGTATCCTGGGCGAAGGCGGGCAGAGCACCCAGGCCAGTCGCCGCCACAAGGGCCGAACCGGCCATGAGAAATTGCCGTCTATTGGCGACCGATACCATGAGAAACTCCATAGGCTTATAAAAATGCCGCGCGCTGGGTGAGCGCGCGGCGAGAACCGGGTTTAGCCCCGGCTGAGGATTTCGTTGGCGCCCTTGATCAGCTCGGGGCCAGCCTGCTCGGGCGTCTTGGCGCCGAAGCCGACTTCCTGGCCCAGGGTGCGGATCAGCGAAGCGTCGATTTCACCAGCCGAAGCGGGCGGGGATGGCGGGAGCGGCCCGAGCAGGTCGCCCAGATTGGACACGAAGTTGAGAGCAATCTGGCTCTGCTCGTCCAGCGTCGGGGCCACCACGTCGCGGGTGGCGGCAATGCAGGGAATGCCGCGCTCGACACCCAGCAGCTTGGCCGCTTCCGGATCATTGATGAAGAAGCTGAGGAAGGCGGAAGCGGCTTCCTTATTGGCGGAGCTGCCGGCCACCGAGAAGAACATGGAGGGCTTGCGGTAGTGACCGCCGCCAACGCCAGCCGCAATGCGCGGATAGCCGTTCATGCCCAGCTTGTCCTTCATGATGGCCTGGAAGCCGACCAGCTGGTTGGAGTTGGACGGCATGATGGCCGCCTTGCCCAGCACCAGCATGGTGGTTTCCACAGCGCCGGTATCGATAGCCTGGTCTTCGGCCGCAACGCAGACGCCGGCATCGCGCAGCTTGTTCCACAGCGTATACCATTCGATGGCATCGGCTTCATCGAAGCCCAGCTTGCCCTCGGCGGTATAGAGCGCCTTGCCGCGCTGGCGCAGCCAGTTGTCGAGCATGGGCTCGGAATAGGAGCCGTCGGCAATGACCTTCATGCCGCCGCGGATATTGGCGGTCTTGAAGGCTTCGCCCATGGTCATCAGGTCATCATAGGTCCAGGCATTGGTCGGCAGCTCGACGCCGGCCTCCTCGAAGGCCACGGTATTGACCAGCGCGGCCACCGAATTGGCGCCGAGCGAAATGCCATAGAGCTTGCCATCGACCTTGCCGCCCTGCAGCTGGTCGTCATCGAAGCCATCGAGCTTGAGCGCGCCGCCGACGAATTCGTCGAGCGGCGCAATGGCGCTGCGCTTGGCGTATTCGACGATGTAGCGATAATCCATCTGGATGATGTCGGGGGCATTGCCGCCGGCGGTCTGGGTGGCGAGCTTGGGCCAGTAATCGTTCCAGGCGAGGAATTCGCCCTCGATGCTGGTGCCCGGATTGGCCGCCTCATAGAGGTCGGTCACGCCATAGGTGCGGTCGGCGCGGGCCTGGCCGCCCCAGAAGGTGAGGCGCAGATTGGCGGCCTGGGCCCAGGCCGGCATCACGCCGGCGGCGCCGGCCGCGATCAGCGCGGAGCTGCCCATCAGGAATTTGCGGCGGTCGATAGAAATAGTCATCAGGTTCCTCCCATGAAAACTCTCCAGGAAACTCTCTTCCAAGCTCCTGGCCTTCGTTCCGAAACCGGAACGGCTTGGCGACCTCCCCGTCGCCTAAATCACTAACCGGTTACATAGCCACGCAGTCTAACCCTGAAGTCAAGTGCGGGCCAAAGCACTTTTTGCGGAACTCCCCACAGCAAGACGCCACCGGCCGGTTACGACATAGCATAGAGATTTGAGCTGGCGCAATCGACTTGTATGGAAGATAGGCGAGGGCTCCTGCCTGCCGCGATCCGCGCCGCGTGATTTCCCTAACCCATTGCCTCCATTATGCTTTTGGCAGCGCAGCCAATCGACCCGTGCTCCCGCTGGCCCCGTCATTGGCCGACGAAACGCTTTATGGATGAAAGTTTGGACCAGACTGGACCCAAAGAAAAATACGAAATATCGTCGCTATTATAGAAAATTTCTATGGAAATGGATGATGGACAAGCTGCTCAACCAGTTCCTGGCCGTGGCCGAGGCCGGCACGATCAGCGGCGCGGCCACCGCGCTGTTCGTCACCCAGCCAACGCTTACCTTCAATATGCGCAAGCTGGAGGAAACCATGGGCGTGCCGCTGCTGACGCGATCCTCGCGCGGGATCGAGCTCACCAGCTATGGCGAAACGCTCTACCAGAATGCGCGGCTGATGCGCCGGCTCTACGACAATACCATCAAGGCGCTCGAACATCAGCGCGGCCGCATCGAACAGGGGCTCAGCATCGGCACCGGCTATTCCTGGTGGACCATGTTCATCCGCGACATGGTGGTCGATTATTCCACCAGCTTTCCCAGCGCCCGCATCCATGTGAGCCTGGGCAATCAATTGCGCTGCATGGATCAATTGCTCTCGGGCGATATTTCGCTCTTCGTCGCCCATGAGATCGAGGGCCTCAGCCGCAGCACCGGCGCCCGCTTCATCCCGCTGACCCGGGTTGGCCAGAGCTATTTCTGCCGCGAGGGCCATCCCCTGCTGCTGGCGCCGCGCAGCGTTGCCGAGGTGGAAGCCTATCCCGCCGTCACCAGCGCCCTGCCCGAAACCCGCCACCAGCGCTTTTTCGAAACCTGGAGCCGCACCACGGCAGGCGGCGCGGCGTTCGACCAGGGCAAATATGCCTTTGCCTCCAATTCCCTGGCCGCGTGCCTCGACTATGTCGCGCGCACCGATGCGGTGATCATGCATACCGAAGTGATGGACCACGAATTCGGCCAGCGCGGCCTCAAGCGGATCGACGTCACCGAGCCGACGCAAAAGAGCACGATCGGCATCTACGCCCTCAACGAACGCGCCGACGAACCGCGCCTGGCCAATCTGATCACCTGGCTGGAAGGCGCGGCGAAGGCGGTGCTGCCGCCGCTGGAATAGGGGGGCTGCAGAACGCAAGAAGCGCCCCATCACCACCACGGTGTCATTCCCGCGAAAGCGGGAACCCCCGTTTTGGGATGCAGGAAGAGAACAGAGGTTCCCGCTTGCGCGGGAATGACATTGTGGGTGTGGCGGAGTGCCGTAACACAGCGAGCCCCGAAGGACGCAGTCTGCGCCTCCCTCCCCCTTGAGGGGAGGGATTGAGGGTGGGGGTGTCGTGCCATCCACCAGCATAGAGTACGGGGAAGTCACGACACCCCCACCCCCGCTTTTCGCTAGCGAAAAGCTGAGCCCTCCCCTCAAGGGGGAGGGGACCGCATCGCGGCTCGCTACCTAATGTCGATTGGCTCCCAGCCCCCTCACACCGGCTTGGTCCGCAGATAATCCAGCACCATCTGCACCGCCTGGGCCTCGCGCTCCTGCACCATGTCGATGCCGGAGAGATCGCGGGAGAAGATCACCGACAACGTCGCCATATTGGACACATAGAAAAAGCCCAGGGCGGCGATGGAAATATAGAGCTGCACCGGATCGACATCGCGCCGGAAAATCCCCGTATCGGCGCCGCGATCGACAATGGTCTTGATCTGGCCGACCAGCGGGGAATGCAGCGCCTGGATATCGGGCAGGGTCTTGAGGAAACGGGCGTTTTCGATGTTTTCCGTGCCCAGCAGGCGCGGAAACCAGGGATTGGCCAAAAAGTGCCGGAAGGTGAAGCGCACCAGCCGGTCCATGGCATCCACCGGCCCGAATTGATCCAGACTCAGCGCCCGTTCGCCCCGCCTGATCTCCTGATAGGCGTCGAGCAGCACCGCCCGGTAGAGGTCTTCCTTGTTACCGAAATAATGGTAGAGCAGGCGCTTGTTCGCCCCGGCGCGGTCGGCAATGGCATCGACCCGCGCGCCCTCGAAACCGCGCTCGGCAAATTCGGCCCGACCGGCGACCAGGATGTCGGCCTTGGTCTTGCTCGAATTGCGCGCCCGCTTGGGAGAAGGCGCCGGCTCTGTCAGCCGCTGATCCATAAAGCCTCGCCAGATGAACGGACCGGTTACCCGGCTTGCCGTGATCCTCACCGATAGCAGCGCGGACGGGGCGGGTAAAGTCCGGGACCTCGCCTGCCGCGCTGCGTCATCCCCACCACCCACAATGTCATTCCCGCGAAAGCGGGAACCTCCGTTTTCGTTCGGCTATCGCGAAACAGAGGCTCCCGCTTTCGCGGGAGTGACATCGCGGCAGGTGGGTGCATAAGGCACGCGCCACCAAGCACCCTACACATCTCCAATAATCCCATCTTGACGACAGCGGGACGCCGCGTGTACCTAAGTAACTAATCAGTTACACAGCTAGCCCGATCGGGGAGGATTTTTGAGATGGCGGAACAACGGCTTGGTTTGATCATGCATGGCGTGACCGGCCGCATGGGGTATAATCAGCACCTGGTGCGCTCGATCCTGGCCATTCGCGACCAGGGCGGCATTGCCCTTGCCAATGGCGACCGCTTGATCGTCGATCCGATCATCGTTGGCCGCGATGCCGACAAGATCGAGCGGCTGGCCAAGAAGCACAATATCGCGCGCTGGAGCAGCGATCTCGACGCGGCCCTGGCCAATCCCGACGACACGGTGTTTTTCGACGCCGGCACCACGCTGATGCGCGCCAGCCTCATCGAAAAGGCGCTGGCCGCCGGCAAGCATGTCTATTGCGAAAAGCCGACCAGCGATTCCCTCGACATCGCCGTCAACCTCGCCAAAACCGCCCGCGCCTCCGGCCTCAAGCATGGCGTGGTGCAGGACAAGCTCTTCCTGCCCGGCCTGATGAAGCTCAAAATGCTGCGCGACAGCGGCTTTTTCGGCGACATCCTCTCGGTGCGCGGCGAGTTCGGCTATTGGGTTTTTGAAGGCGATTGGCAGCCGGCCCAGCGCCCCAGCTGGAATTATCGCAAGGCCGATGGCGGCGGCATCATTCTCGATATGCTGTGCCACTGGCGCTATGTGCTCGACAATCTCTTCGGCGAGGTCAAGGCCGTCTCGTGCCTGGGCGCCACCCATATCCCGACCCGCGTCGACGAAAAGGGCAATAGCTATAAGGCCGATACCGATGACGCGGCCTATGCCACTTTCGAGCTTGAAGGCGGCGTGATCGCCCAGATCAATTCGAGCTGGACCACCCGCGTCCGCCGCGATGATCTCGTCACCTTCCATGTCGATGGCACCCATGGCTCGGCCGTGGCGGGGCTGCACAAATGCTGGAGCCAGCATCGCGTCAACACGCCCAAGCCGGTGTGGAATCCCGATCAGCCCCAGACCATGAACTTCTTCAACGATTGGGAAGAAGTGCCGGACAATTGGCCGGCCCAGAACGGCTTCAAGGCGCAGTGGGAAATGTTCCTGAAGCATGTCGCCGAAGACGCTCCCTGGCCCTATGGCCTCGAAGCGGGCGCCAAGGGCGTGCAGCTGGCCGAACTGGGCCTCAAGAGCTGGGCCGAACGCCGCTGGCTCGACGTGCCGAAGCTGGAATTCTAAGAGGGGCCAAAGGCCCCCTCACCCGGCCCCTCCCACCCACGATGTCATTCCGGCGCAGGCCGGAATCCATGCTGAAGACCATCAGCGACATCGCGGGCCGGGAGGGAACACAGCATGGACCCCGGCCTGCGCCGGGGTGACACCGCGTTTGTTGAGACTTTCAAGGAAGTCACCATGACCAGCATCAACCTACCAAACCTCGACCGTTCCATCACGCCTTACACCTTGACCGGCGAGCCCATCCCCTTCGTCAAGCACAAGGCAAGCGACTTCAACCGCATCGCCTATTCCGCCGCCCATGTGGTGGCCGATCCGCTGGCCAATAACGACCCCTGGCTGACCCCGGCGATCGATTGGGACACCACGCTCGCCTTCCGCCACCGCATGTGGGATCTGGGCCTGGGCGTTGCCGAAGCCATGGATACCGCCCAGCGCGGCATGGGCCTGACCTGGACGGACGCGCAGGAATTGATCCGCCGCAGCCAGATCGAAGCGCGCACGCGCGAGGATAGCCTCATCGCCTATGGCGCGGGCACCGATCATCTGGCGCCCGGCCCCGATGTCACGATCGATCAGATCATTAAAGCCTATGAAGAGCAGGTCGGCTTTGTCGAAGCGCAGGGCGGCCGCGTCATCCTGATGGCATCGCGCGCCCTCGCCGCCGCCGCCAAATCCCCGGACGATTACGCCAAAGTCTATGGCCGTATCCTCAGCCAGGTGAAGCAGCCCGTCATCATGCATTGGCTGGGCGAAATGTTCGATCCGGCCCTGCAAGGCTATTGGGGCAGTATCGACCACGACGCGGCCATGGATGTCTGTCTCGACGTCATCGCGGCCAATGCCAAAAATGTCGATGGCATCAAGATTTCCCTGCTCTCGGCAGAAAAAGAAATTGCCATGCGCCGCCGCCTGCCCGCCTCGGTCAAAATGTATACCGGCGACGATTTCAACTATGCCGAACTGATCGCCGGCGATGATCAGGGCTATTCGCATGCCCTGCTCGGCATTTTCGACGCCATCGCGCCGGCCGCCTCGGCGGGTCTGGCCGCGCTCGGCAAGGGGGACGAGAAAAACTTCTTCACCCTGCTCGAACCGACTGTACCATTGAGCCGCCATATCTTCGCGGCGCCGACCCGGTTCTACAAAACCGGCGTCGTGTTCCTCGCCTATCTCAACGGGCTACAGGACCATTTCCAGATGATCGGCGGGCAGCAATCGACCCGCTCCGTGCAGCACCTGGCGGAATTGTTCCGCCTGGCCGACCAGGCGCGGGTTTTGAGTGACCCCGAATTGGCGGTAAAGCGCATGAATGCGGTGCTCAACGTTAACAGTGTGTTAGCATAATGACCCAGCGTGCTATCTCATTGAACCTGGCCACCACCCGCCAGGTCTGGGGCTTCAAGGAAGCCGTGGACGGGTGCCTCAAGGCCGGAATCACCGCCATTTCCCCCTGGCGCGACCAGATCGCCGCCATCGGCCTGGACGAAGCCGCCCGCATCGTGCGGGACAACAAGCTCCAGGTCACCGGCGTCTGCCGCGGCGGCATGTTTCCCGCTGAAAGCGCCGCCGGACGGCAGGCCAATATCGACGACAACCTGCGCGCCATCGACGAAGCGGCAGCCCTCAACGCCGATTGCCTGGTGCTTGTCGTCGGCGGATTGCCGGGGAGTTCCAAGGACTTAGCGGGCGCAAGGCAAATGGTCAGCGACGGCATCGCCGCCATGCTGCCCCATGCCAAGGCCAGCGGCGTCAGAATTGCCATCGAGCCGCTCCACCCCATGTATGCCGCCGACCGCGCCTGCGTGAACACGATCGACCAGGCCCTCGACATCTGCGAAACGCTGGGCGAAACCGTCGGTGTCGCCATCGACGTCTACCATGTCTGGTGGGATCCAAGGCTCGCCCAGGCCATTGCCCGCGCCGGCCGGATGAACCGCATTTTCGCCCACCATATCTGCGATTGGCTGGTTCCCACCAAGGACATGCTGCTCGATCGCGGCATGATGGGCGATGGCGTCATCGACCTGCCCGGCATCCGTCAAATGATTGAGAATGCCGGGTTTTTCGGGCCGCAGGAAGTGGAAATCTTCAGCCAGGATAACTGGTGGAAGCGCCCGGGCGACGAGGTTCTCGCCGTGATCAAGGAACGCGTCGCGACGGTCTGCTAGGCCCGATTATAGGCCAGCGTCTGGCACAAAATGCCGGCGCGGCAGCCCTGGATTTCGATCGTGTCGGGGCCAGTCTGGGTGATGGTGGCATCGGCACTGATGCCGCCAGCGCTCAGCGAGCCCTTCCATTCATTGGGCGCGGTCTGCTGGGCCTGCATCACCTGCTTGCCGACAAAGGCGAGGTTTTCCTCGGTCGCCGATTCACCCTCGAGATTGGTCAGCACACCGCACAGATCGGTGCCGGATTCGCCGCAGAGCGAGAATTCGAACGAGGTGCCGAATTCATCGACGAACTTGCCGCTGGGGTCGGCCGTATCCTGCGCCAAGGCAGGCAGACTTGCGGCACAGAGCAGGCCGAATACGAAAGCTGTCTTTGCAATAAACATCTGGATTCTCCGCGCGAAAACCCCGCCCCTAGCAGTCGCTTTCAATTGGTGACGGAGGGCCCAACGCGCGGATTTATGAGGCGGTTGCAAACTGTGATCAGCGCCGGAAAGTCGCCGCGATCTCGATATGGGTGGATTGGGTGAACTGGTCCACCGCCACCAGATCGCTCATCGTGTAGCCCGCCCCCACCAGAATCGCCGCGTCGCGGGCAAAGGTGCGGGCATCGCAGGCGACCATGACTACGGTCTTGACCTTGGACTTGCCCAGTTCGCGCACCTGCGCCTCGGCGCCGGCGCGGGGCGGGTCGAGCACGACCGCCTCGTAAGGCAATTCAAACTGGGTGAGGGGATCGCGGAACAGGTCGCGCGGCCTGGCGGTGATTTCCCTGATGCCCTTGGTGAAGCGGCGCGCCTTGTCGAGCGCCAGGATGCCGGCCTTGTCGCTGTCGAAGGCGGCAACTGGCCGCTGTTCGGCCAGCCGCAGGGCAAAGGGGCCGATGCCGCAGAAGAGATCGGCGACGCTCTTGGCCTTGCCGACGGCGTTGAGCACATAATCGGAGAGGATGGTTTCGGCGGCTTCGGTGGCCTGCAAAAAACTGCCAATGGGCAGCTCAACCTGGGCGCGACCCATGGCGATGACAGGCGGCTGGGCCTGGAGGATCATTTCGCCATTGAGTGCCAGCCGGGCGAGGCGGAAGCGGGCGACCAGGGGTTGCAGCCGATCGGCGCGGGCCTGCTTTTTCTCGGTGCGCACGGCGACGTCGAGGCCGGCTAGCGTTGCGGTAAAGCTCACATCGGCCTCGCCCACGGTAGTCATCACGGCGCGGGCTATGTCGGGCGCGCGGGCCAGTTCGGGCACGAGGATCGGGCAGGCGTCGAGGTCATGCACCTGATGGCTGCGCAGCCGCATATAGCCGGCGCCTTCCCTGCGGGCATGGAGCGTGGCGCGGCGGCGGCCATTACCGGCGGCGTCGACAAAGGCCGTGACCTTGTGATCGAGCCCGGCAAAGCGCAGCGGGGTTTCGACCAGCCCGGTCTTGAAGGCCTCGTAGCTGGCCCGGTCCATATGTTGCAGCTGGCAGCCGCCGCAGGCGCCGAAATGCGGGCAGAACGGGGTGATGCGATTGGCCGCCGGCTCAAGCACCGAGACCAGCGTGCCACGATCGCCATCGGCGGTGATCTCAACCATTTCGCCGGGCAGGGTCAGTGGCACGAAGATCTTGGGGCCGTCGATCTCGGTGACACCCTCGCCCTTATGGCCGAGGCTGGTAATGTGTATGGTGATGGTCATGAACGTCCGGGGCTTGCTGAAGCGTTCAGTAGCCTTTTGCGGGCGGTGTGTGAAGGGAGGGGGTTTTGGCCCCCCTCGCCCGGGCTTAGTGCACCGGCCGGCTGGCCCATTCCAACAGGCTCGCCAGGCCCACAAAGGGCACGCCGGCATGTTCGCTGAGCCCCGAGGCACAGGTGGAGACGGTCGAGACGCCCAGCGTGCAGCCTGCCGGTATGTCGTTTTTGGCGAAGCGGGTGGCGTGCTGGTTGAGTTCGGGGAAGAACAGGCCCTTGTCGCCAGCATAGCCGCAGCAGGTGACGGAACTGAGCACCGCAATATCCTCGGCACAGGCGCGGGCAATGGCTTCGGTGGAGGGCTGTTCCTTGAGGCGCTGGGCCGAGCAATTGTGGTGCACGGCGACAATGGGCAGCTTCTGCGTGATGGTCAGGCGCGGCAGCACATGGGTGACGAGAAACTGCGCCGTATCCAGCACGGCGGCGTCGCCGGGGAATTCCTTGAGATGCTTGGCGCAGGTGGAGGCGTCGGTGACGACGGGGGTCGCACCGGCATCGCTCAGCGCCGAAAGTTCGCGCTTGAGGGCGCCGCCGACTTCGGCCGCCTGCTCCGGAAAACCCTTGGATTGGAAGGGCTGGCCGCAGCATTGGCCATTCAGATGCTCGGGCATGGCGACATCGAACCCGGCCCGGTCCAGCAGAGCCAGCATGGCATCGGTGACGGGCAGCAGGCCCTCGTCGGTCTGCGGCGCGCCGAACATGCGGCTGGCGCAGGAGGGGAAATAGACGATTTTCTGCCGTGCGCTCTGGGCGCTCGGCACGGGAAAGCCGGTGTCGCGGGGATCGTCACGCGAGATTTTTGCCGGCGGTTTGGGTGCGCCGGGCCCGTGACGCAGGGCGCGGGAGAGGCGCGGAATGCGGTTGCCGCTGGCGCGGCGGGCGGTTTCGGTGATGGCTTCCATGGCAGGCGCCGGGATGACCTTGCGGGCCACATCGGCGAGGGCTACGCCGCCGCGCATGAAGGCTTCGATACTGCCGGTATGATCGGCGGCAAAGCCGGCGACCGAGTGGGCCGTGCCGCCGCGGCGCTGGCCGCGCTGACCGATGATCATGGTGCCGGTTTCGATGCCGACGGGGCAGCGCAGGGAGCAGAGATTGCAGGCCGCGCAGGTATCGAGGCCGGGATATTGGAAATCGCGGTCGAGAATCGCCAGGCGTTCCGGGTTTTCGCCACTGGCGCGCAGGCGTTCGCGTTCGCGGGTGACGGCGATGCGCTGGCGCGGGGAGAGCGTCATCTGGTGGCTGGGGCAGGCCGGTTCGCAAAAACCGCATTCGATGCACATGTCGACCAGCTCATTGGCCAGCGGCATGACCTTGAGGTTCTTGATGTGGATCTTGGCGTCGGCATTGAGCAGGACGCCGGGATTGAGCAGGTTTTCGGGGTCGAACAGGGTTTTGATTTGGTGCATCAGGCCATAGGCCTTTGGTCCCCATTCAGCCTCGACAAAGGGGGCGATGGCGCGGCCGGTGCCATGCTCGGCCTTGAGCGAGCCGCCGAACTGAACCGAGACCAGATCGGACAAGGCCTTGGAAAATATATCGAATTTTTCCGCCGCGCCGGGCGCCGAAAAGTCATCGCTCATCTGGAAATGCAGGTTTCCCGCCAAGGCATGGCCGAAGATGATGGCGTCCTCATAGCCATGGTCATCGAGCAGATTGCGCATGGCGATGACGAATTCGGCCAGCCTGTCGATGGGGGCGGCGACGTCTTCGGTGAGCATGGAGGTGCCCTTGGGACGGGCGGCGCCGCCGGAGGCGAAAAAGCCCTTGCGGATATCCCAAAGGGCGTGGGAGCGCGCTTCATCGGTCGAAAAATCGATATGGGTCGCGCCATTGGCCGAGAGGATGGCGACGGCTTTTTCGACTTCTATTTCAAGCTCTTGCGCACTGGGCGCGGTGACGTCGATGAGCACGGCCGGGGAATTTTCGGTGAGCCAGGGCAGGAGCGGCGCCATGGGCGCGAGATGCTCGACCGTGGCCAGCGCGCGGCGCTCGATATATTCGGCGGCGGTGACGCCGGTCGTCACCTGGACCCCGTTATTGGCTAACACACTGATAGCGCTGGCAGCAGCAAATGGGTCCGGAAAGGGCACAAGTGCTGTCGATTTGAAGGGATGCTCGGGGACCGTGTTGTAGGTGACTTCGGAAACGAAGCCGAGCGTGCCTTCCGACCCCACCATGAGGTGGATCAGGATATCGAGCGGATCGTGATAATCGACCAGCGCGTTGAGCGAATAGCCGACCGTATTCTTGATGCGGTATTTTTTACGGATCAGCGCAACGAGGTCGGGATCGGCCATGACCTGGTGGTGCAGGTCATGGAGGCCAGCAAGCATTTCGGCGTGGCTGATACGGAAAGCATCGCAGGAGGCCGGATCGCCCGAATCGAGCGCGGTGCCATCGGCCAACACGATCCGCAAGCGCGCCATGGTGTGGTAGGTGTTCTGCGCCACGCCGCAGCACATGCCCGAGGAATTGTTGTTGACCACGCCGCCGATCTTGCAGGTGGCCTGGCTGGCCGGATCGGGGCCGATCTTGCGGTCGAATTTCTTGAGCGCGGCATTGGCCTGGGCGACGATGATGGCCGGCCCCAGGGTGATCTGGTCGGCGCCGGGATGGATATCCAGCTTGCGCCAGCCATCGCCCAGGACCGCCAGCACGCCATCGGTGACGGCCTGGCCCGAGAGCGACGTGCCGGCGGCGCGAAAGGTCAGCGGCAGGTGTTCGGCGCGGCAGGCCGATATCACTGCGCGCACCTCATCCTCGGAATTGATGAAGACCACGGCGGCCGGCACCAGCCGGTAGGAACTGGCGTCGCCGCTCCAGGCATAGGTCATCAATGGATCGGTGAACATGCGCCCGGCAATTTTCCCCTTGAGGCGGGCGACAAGGCGCTCGCCGGCCGCGATGCGGTCGGGGCTGGGCTGATGGACGGGGGAGGGCGAGAGGGCGGCTTGCTGCATGGTGCTGAGGCTAACATGTCAGCTGGGGGCGGCGAAAGAGGTATTAGATAGGTATTATCGAGGCGTGGTAACGGCCACCATCTCATCCACAAGCACCGCATCTCCCTCGGGCTCGACCCGAGGGTCTTTCGCCGCTCATGCCAAGTTGAGAGTGGCCCTCGGGTCGAACCCGAGGGAGAAATGTGGTAACGGCGATATTGTGCATCAGGGAGCGCCGGGGCGCTCCCTCATTGCTTTGGCTGCCTAGATATCGACGTCGTCTTCGCCGAGGGCTTCGATCTGGGCGGCGGCGTGGCGCAGGATGTCGGCGGCTTCGCGCTGTTGCTCGGGGGAGCCGGCACGGGCCTTTTTGAGCGCGGCCTTGAGGTCGCGGCGCGCTTCGTTGAGCTCGGGCACGACATCGCGCAGGTCGCGGTCGGCATCGGGCTCGTGATGGCCGGGGCCGAAGCCGAAACCGCGATGGGGCGGGCGATTGCCGAAATCGGGGCCCGGTTCGCGGTTGAAGGGCCAATCGGCCTTGGCGAATTCGCGGAAGCGATTCATCTGCTCGCCGGCCTTGGCGAGGAAGGACAGGGTCGATTCGATGGCTTCGCGATTGTCGGCCAGGTGGGTGCGGCCCTCATCGGTGATGGTATAGAGCTTTTTGTTGCCATCGGCTTCCGAGGTGACGTAACCGGCTTCCTCGAGGAAGGTCAGCGCGGGATAGACAATGCCGGGGCTGGGCGAATAGAAGCCGCCCGATTTTTCCTCGATGGCCTTGATCAGGTCATAGCCATGGCGGGGCTGCTGCTCGATGAGATAGAGCGCCACCAGCCGCAGATCGCCCGAGGCAAGCATGCGCCCGATGCGAAAATTACCGCCCATATTGCCCCAGCCATCGCCGCCGACGCCGCCGGCGAACTGTCCCCAACTGCGGCGGGCCATGGCTTCAAGCCGACGCCAATTGGGCTCTCCATCGCGCCAATATTGTCCCATAATGTATCTCCGATATATCTTGGATTGCGTTGAGAGCTAAGATCGGCGTGGTTCGTGGCGATTTCAAGATATATCTTACGATTGTTTTTGGAGGGGTGTTGTGTGCGCGAATTTGCTCTGGCGTATTGCATTTGCCTACACAAATGCATAAATAGCTGATGCTAACGATTGCGGGCCTTGATTGGGATGACGGCAACTGGCCCAAATGCGGCAAGCACGGCGTATCGCAGGATGAGATAGAGAGCCTGTTTGCCGGCGAGCCGGGTGTTTACCCAGATCCTAGCGCGGGCGAGCTTCGTTATCGCGCCATCGGGAAAGTTGCCTCGGGCCGATATGTATTTGCTGCCTTTACGCTGAGGCAGCGCGAGAACGGGCTATTCATCCGTCCGATCAGCGCCCGCTACATGCATGACAAGGAGATCAGACGCTATGAGCAAGGACAAACTTAAGGCCATGCCGGTGCTATCGAGCGATGCAGAGGCGGAGGCTTTTGTCGAGACGGCCGATCTCAGCGAATACGATCTATCCGGCTTCAAGCCGACACGTTTCGAATTTGAAAAGAAGGCAGCAGCGCTCAATATGCGCATTCCGCAATCCCTGCTCGACGCCCTCAAGGACCGGGCGGCCACCAAGGGCGTACCATTCACGCGCTACGTGCGCATGTTGATCGAGCGGGATCTGGCAGAGGCATCCAAGCGCTGACGCGCCTGGCTGCATAACAAAGGGAAGGCCCCTCACCCGGCCAAGCGGGCCGACCTCTCCCCCAAGGGAGAGGTGAAGGGCTAGATCTTGACCTTTTCGTAGTGCGAGGGATCGGCCTTGAACGATGTCGGGTCGGCAAGGCTGGCGTCGCGGTCGAATTGGCCGTGTTTGCGGAAGCGATACATGTAGGTGGGCAGGATGGTATCCATCGAGGTGGGCGCGATGCCGATGCCGGCCAGGGTGCGCTTTTCCTTGATGGCGGTTTCGGACACTACATTGTCGACGCCCAGCAGATCGACCCGGTCGGCGGTCAGCAGTGGGGCGAAG
>DATMSY010000092.1:0-49866 GCA_035565135.1 Devosia sp. | reverse complement strand
GCGTCTTGCGCGAGCGGTTTGAGGGGATCACCGCTTCAGCGCCGGTTTCCGCCACGATCTGGCGGAACGCGTTGCTGTCATAGGCTTTGTCGGCAACACGGCCGTTGCGGCAAAGCCATCCAGCAGCGCGGCGGCGCTGAGCACATCACCGGCTTGCCCGGGTGTCAGGATGAACCGCAAGGGGCGACCCAGGCTGTCGGTGAGCATGTGGATCTTGGTGGTCAATCCACCTCTGGAACGCCCCAGAGCCTGATTTTGGTCCCCCTTTTCCGGTCGCTGCCTGCTGATGGGCGCGAACCAGGGTACTATCGAGCATCAGATATTGGTTATCCCGATCCTTGATCAGGGCGGCGAACACCTTCTCCCAGACGCCGGCCTTGGCCCAGCGGGTGAAGCGTTTGTGCAAGGTCTTGTCCTTGCCATAGCGCTCGGGCACATCGCGCCAATGCGCGCCTGAGCGCAGAACCCACAAAACCCCGTTCACAAACAATCAGAACCGGTGCGCCCCGGATCGCCCGCCTTGCCGGGCAGCAGCGGCGCGATCCGTTCCCACTGGGCATCACTCAACTCATACCGCTTGATCGCCATTGGGCGCCTCCGTGATCACAAACACGGAACCCTATGAATCAGACATCAAGCCAAAACGGAATCCTGAATGTCGATTGGTCCTAGCCCTCCCCCTTGAGGGGAGGGAACTGGATCGTGGCTTCCCGTCGCGCGGCCCTAACCCTGCAATTCCACGATCACGATATCGCGCTGCGGGACCGACACTTGCCCCATGCCCGAAGCCTCGCCCCAATAGGCCTTGCCATAGCTTGCCGGCTTGCCATCGACGGCAATGTCGACGCTCACCGCTTCGCGCAGCGGATTGAGCACCCACAAAACCTTGCGCCCACCGGCCTCGTGCAGTCGAGCCTGCAGCCGATTGTCCGAAATCGCAACGCGCTGCTTCTTGCCCGCCCAGTCGAGGACAGCGGCGAAATAGGCCTTGCCACTGGCTTCGCTCTTCTGGAAATAGCCAATGCCCGGATGCGTGCCGACCAATAGGGTGCGGCCCGCGCCATGCTTATGTTCAGCAATTGCGATCCTGCCATCGGCAAAGCGCCCGCGCTCAGTCGCCCCTTGCAGCACATAGGATTGCAGGAAGCCCCCGCCACGGATCGTCTTGCCATCGAAGTCGAAGGCAATCCTGTCGCCGAGATCGGGCATGAACTCCACCTCGTGTTCCCTGACACCGAAAACGGCGTCGAGCCCGTTATGCGGCTGCACCATGCCCACCTTGCCGCGATCGCCGAAATAGCCTGGCGTGGCTTCGCTGATCAGCGTACCGCCCGCCGCCACCCAGGCGGCAATGGCCTTGGCGGTCTCGGCGGTCATCGAAATGGGGTAGGGCGCATAGAGCGTCTTGTACTTGGCAATATCCTCGATATGCACCCAATCGGCCTGGATGCCATTGTCGAAAAAGCCGCGATAGACGCCCCACATGGCCTCGCGATAGGTCTCGGGCATATGCTTGTGATTGAGCAGATAATCCCAGGCCTGCGCCTCGGGGATGACCAGGATACCGATATCGCCCTGCACCGGCCTTGCCTCGAACAGGCTCTGCTGGGCAGGGTCATTGGCCCATTTGCCGATCGCGCTGGCCATGTCCGAGCGCGGCGTGCGGCTGCCATCCATGCCATAGGAGCCGAAGGCCCCGAACAATGGCCCGTCCAGCAGCGGCCGGTAACGCAGGTTCATCACCCCCGTCGCGCCCGCGGCGAAGGAGGTCATGGTCAGCAGGCGCACATCCTCGGGCTCCATCACCCGGCCATCTTCCTTGTCGTGGCCCAGCACCTGCGGCTGCAGCCAGAGCGGACCGCCCGGGCGTTCGGCATGCCACCATTTCTTGCCCCGCGCGGCCGAGCGGGTCAGGTCCGGCCCGAAAAAGTTCTGCCAGGGCTTGAAGCCGCGGCGGCTGGGCACCCAGGTGACGCCATAGACCTCGACCTTCGAGGCCGCCAGCCAATCGTCGCTGCCGCCGGCAGCCATGTTCTGGATGCCGCCGGCAACGCCATGGGCCGCGATCAGGCAATCCTGGTCGACCGCCCTGATAGTGTCGATGCGCCACTGCATCTGGCCGTAGAAATTCTCGCGCTTGAACGCGAGCCAATCGAGATTTTCTGGATATGGCGAGACATCGTGCGGGGGCTCGATATCGTCCCATTCGGCATAGGAATAGCGATACCAGGCGCGGCTAAGCGTTTCGAGATCGCCATATTTGTCCTTCAGCCAGAGCCGGAATTCGGCCTTGGTATAGTCCGAATAATCCACCTCGGGCGAGTAGTTGACCTCGTTCCAGATGTCGTAGCCGAGCAGGGCCGGATGGCCCTTGTAGCGCTTGGCTAGTGCCGTGATGAAGGCGCCGGCCGCCTCGCGCACCTCGGGGCAGTTGAGCGTCAGCGAACCCGTACCGCCACCATTATGCGCGCCGCCCCCGGTCGCGCAGCTCGGATGCATGATAACGGGCAGGTAAGACCCGTTGGCGCGCATCTGCCGCGCATGGGCATATTTGCGATAGGCCCAGTCCGGCGTGGTCTGGCTCATTTCCGCGATGATGGTCAGCATGCCGTTCCTGGCCGCCAGCTCGAGCTGCCGGTCGAATTCGTCCCATTCATAATAGCCCGGCCGCCGTTCGACCGCCGACCACATGAACCAGTGACGGAAGACATTGAGCCCGTCTTCGGCGGCTATGCCATAGTCGCGTTCCCAATCCTGCTTGGGCGGATTGGACTTGCGGAAATACACCGCGCCATAGGGCACTTTGGGCAATCTATCGATCGGCATTCCTGTTCCTCCAGACAATAAGGGACTGCATGGCGCCGCGGCGGCGCCATTGAAAAATTCGGATGCTTGATGGCCGCCTAGGCCGAAGCGCTCGAGAGCGCTTCGAGCGTGCGGATCAGGCCGGAATGGTCCTTGTCGCCATCGCCCTGGGCCAGGGCGGCCGACATCAATTGGGCGGTCGTCGCGGTATTGGGCAAAGCCAGTTCGAGGCTCTTGGCGGCATCGAGCGCCAGCGCCAGGTCCTTGCGATGCAGGCGGATGCGGAAACCGGGGTCGAATGTGCGGTTGTTCATGCGCTCGCCATGCACTTCCAGAATCCGCGACGCGGCGAACCCGCCCATCAGCGCTTCGCGCACCTTGACCGGATCGGCGCCGGCGCGGGTGGCAAAGAGCAGGGCTTCGGCCACCGCCTGAATGGTCAACCCGACAATGATCTGGTTGGCGACCTTGGCGGTCTGGCCATCGCCGACCTCGCCGACGCGATTGATATTCTTGCCCATCAGCTCGAACAGCGGCCTGGCCCGATCGAAGGCCTGCTCGCTGCCGCCGACCATGATGGTCAGGGCGGCATTTTTCGCGCCGACTTCGCCACCCGAAACCGGGGCATCGAGATAGTCGCCGCCCTTGGCCTTGATGCGCGCGGCGAAATCCTTGGTCGAGACCGGGGAAATCGAGCTCATGTCGATGACCAGCGTGCCCGGCGCGATGGCCTCGGCAATGCCGTCCTGCCCGAACAAGATGGCTTCGACATCGGGCGTATCGGGCAGTATGAGGATGACGACTTCAGCGTCCTTGACGGCGTCCTGCGCCGTTGCGGCGGCGCGTGCGCCGGCCTCGACGAGATGTTGCGAGATTGGCTTGACGCGATTGATCGCGACGTCATGCCCGGCGGCGATCAAATGTGCGGCCATGGGGCGCCCCATGACGCCCAGTCCGATAAAGCCGATCTTCATGGCCTAGTTCTCCTTGCGATAGGGATTCATCCAGCCCAGGCCCTGGCTCGTGCCGGCGCTGGGCTTGTATTCGCAGCCGACCCAGCCAGCATAACCGAGCCGGTCGAGGGCCGCGAAGATGAAGGGGTAATTGATCTCGCCCGTGCCCGGCTCGTTGCGGCCAGGATTGTCGGCGATCTGCACATGGCCGATCCGGTCCTTGAGCCGTTCGAAGGTCGGGATCAGGTCACCCTGCATGATCTGCATGTGATAAAAATCATACTGGATCTTGAGATTATCCGACTTCACCCGGGCCATGATGCGCTCGGCATGCTCGGTCGTGGACAGATGGAAGGTCGGCATGTCGCGCCGGTTGATCGGCTCGATGACCAGCGCGATCCCCGCATCCGCCAGCTTGGTGGCGGCATAGTCGAGATTGTCGGCAAAGGTCCAATCGAGGTGATTGGGATCGCTGCCGGCCGGCGCCAGGCCTGCCAGGCAATTGACCGTCGGGCAATCGAGGGCCTTGGCATAGTCGATAGCCGTATCGACCCCCAGCCGGAATTCATCGACGCGATCGGGCAGGCAGCCTATGCCCCGCTCGCCACCGGCCCAATTGCCGGCCGGCAGGTTGAACAGCGCCTGGACAATACCCGCTTGCTTGAGGGCGGCGGCGATCTCCTGCTTGTCATGCTCGTATGGCGAGACATATTCGACGGCCCCGAAGCCATCCTTGGCGGCCTGTGCGATCCGTTCGAGAAAGGGCAGGTCCTGATATAGAAACGATAGATTGGCGGCAAACCTGGGCACGAAACAGTCCTCTTAACCTGTGAAACGCGTGCGGTGCAGCATGCGCTTGTTACGGGGATCGGGGTTGGGCACGGCGGAGATGAGGCTCTGCGTATACGCCTCTTTGGGCGCGGTGCAGATCTCCTCGGTCGGGCCGATTTCCACCAGCTTGCCCCGATGCATCACCCCGACGCGGTCACAGAAATAGCGCACCACCGAAATGTCGTGCGAGATGAAGATGAAGCTCAGCCCCAGCCGCTTCTGAATGTCGAGCAGCAGATCGAGCACCTGGCTGCGGATCGACACGTCCAGCGCCGCAGTCGCCTCGTCGGCAATGATGATCTTGGGGTCGAGCGCCAGCGCCCGGGCAATGCCGATGCGCTGCCGCTGGCCACCCGAAAAGGCATGCGGATAGCGCTCGCGTGTCGCCGGATCGAGCCCCACCAGCTCCAGCAATTCGCACACCCGCTGGTCGATGGCCTTGCCATTCATGCCGCCCGAAACTACCAGCGGATCGCCGACAATGTCGCGCACCGTCATGCGCGGATTGAGCGAGGCAAAGGGATCCTGGAAGACCAGCCGCACCTGCCGGTGAAACGCCCGCAATTGCGATTTGGAGAGCCCGGTCACCTCCACCGGACGCTCTTGCCCATTGAAGGTCACCGTGCCCGAACTGGGCTCGACAATGCGCAACAGCATGCGCCCCAGCGTCGTCTTGCCCGAGCCGCTTTCCCCCACAATGCCGAGATTTTCCCCGGCATGGAGGTCAAAGCTCACATCGTCGACGGCCTTGATCGCAAAATTATTGCCACCGAACCAGGCCGTGGATGCGCCATAGACCTTGCTGAGATTGCGGGCCGACAGCAGCACCTCCGCCGCCGGTCGCTCCTGCCGGCTGGACGAGCGGCGGTTCTGTTCCAGCTTGACCGTGGAATTGAGCAGGCGCCGCGTATAGGCATGCTTGGGGTCGTGGAAAATATCGTCCACGCTGCCGAATTCGACGATCCGGCCGTAATGCATCACCGCCACATCGTCAGCCACCTCGGCCACCACGCCCATATCATGAGTGATCAGCAGCATGGCCATGCCGCGGCTCACCTGCAGGCGCTTGATGAGGTCGAGAATTTCGGCCTGCGTGGTCACGTCCAGCGCCGTGGTCGGCTCATCTGCGATCAGGATTTCCGGATTTGCCGCCAGCGCCATGGCGATCATCGCCCGCTGGCGCATGCCGCCGGAAAATTCAAACGTATAGCGGTCGATCATCTTGTCGGGATTGGGGATTTCGACCTGCCGCAGCAGCTCGATCGTTTCGGCCCGCGCCTCGGCCTTGCTCATCTTGCGATGCAGCCGCAACGCCTCCACGATTTGCGAGCCGATCGTGTGGACCGGCGAGAGCGAACTCATCGGCTCCTGAAAAATCAGCCCGATGCGGCCGCCGCGGATCGCCAGCAGGTCCCGGCTGCGTTCGTCGAGCGTCGCGATATCGATCGCCCCCTTGGGATCGTCGAGCAGGATGCGACCGCTGGCAATGCTGCCATTGCCGTCGATAATGTGCATCAGGGCGCGGGCGGTGACGCTCTTGCCCGATCCGCTCTCGCCAACAAGGCACAGTGTCTTGCCCCGCCGCAGCTTGAAACTGACATTGCGCGCGGCATGCAGCACTTCGGTCCGCAGGCGGAAATCGAGGCTGAGGTCCTGCACATCGAGCACGATATCGTCGTGGGCCGCGCCATTTCCCAGGCCGTCACTCGCTGGATTGAGCATCAGATCAACTTTCATAGGGGTCAGCGGCATCGCGCATGCCGTCTCCGAGGAAGTTGTAGGCGAGCACGGTGATCACCACGGCGCCGGCCGGCCAGATCAATTGCCAGGGCGCATTGGCGATGGTGCGAACATTCTGCGCCTCCTGCAGCAGCACGCCCCAGCTCACAATGGGTGCCTTGAGCCCGATGCCGAGAAAGCTCAGCGCCGTCTCCGCGACGATCATGGTGGGTAGCGCCAGGGTGACCACGGCCAGGATATGGCTGGTCAGCGAGGGCAGGATATGCCGGAAGATGACGCGGCGCTCGTTTGAGCCGTCCAGCTTGGCGGCCGTCACGAAATCCTCGCCGCGCAGGGCAAAGAAGCGTCCGCGCACCTCGCGCGCCAGGCCCGTCCAGCCAAACAGCGATACGATCAATGTTATGACGAAATAGACTGTCAATGGCGACCAGGTCAGCGGGATTGCCGCCGCCAGCCCCAGCCACAGCGGAATGGTGGGCATGGACGAGATCACCTCGATCACGCGAGCGATCAGCGCATCGACCGCCCCGCCATAAAACCCGGCCAGCGACCCCAGCGTAACCCCCAGGCAGAGGCTGATGCACACCCCGATCAGCCCGATCGACATGGAAATGCGCGTGCCATGGATCAGCCGGCTCAGCAGGTCGCGGCCCAGCCGGTCGGTGCCCAGCAGATACATGGTATCGGTGGATTTGAGCGGTCCGATCAGGTGGCGATCAGCCGGGATCAGGCCCCAGAGCTTATAGGCCGGCCCCTTGACGAAAAGCCCAACCGGCACAACCACGCTTTCGTCCGGCACATAGCTGCGCCGCAGCGAGGCCGGATCGACCTCCATCGTATAGCCCGTCACATGCGGCTGGAAGCTGCTGCTGCCATCCGCATTGCTGGTGAACAATCGCAATTGCTGGGGCGGCGCATTGGTGAATTGCGGCTTGGATGTCTCGGGCAGGGCAGGGGCCAGGAATTCGGCGAACAGCCCGATCAGCGCCATGACGATAATGACGATGCCCGAGGCCAGCGCCAGCTTGTTGCGGGCGAATTTGTGCCAGATCAGGCTCCACTGTCCGGCTACGGCCAATTGGCTGTTGTCGCGCCTGGCCTTGATGGGCGTTACGGCCGGCCCAGTCTCGGGGTCGCCATCGATGAAGGTATGGACTGTCATCAGGTAAACCGGATTCGAGGATCGAGAAGGGCGAGCAGCAGGTCAGAAACCAGCATGCCGATAAGGGTCAGCACGCCCATGAGCAGGATAAAGCTGCCCGCCAGATACATGTCCTGGCTGACCAGCGCCCGCAGCAGCAGCGGCCCGGCCGTGGGCAGGTTGAGCACGATGGCGGTAATGGTGACGCCCGAAACCAGCTCCGGCAGCACCCAGCCAATGGCCGACACGAACGGATTGAGCGCGATGCGCACCGGATATTTGATCACCACCCGATGCTCGGGCAGGCCCTTGGCCTTGGCGGTGATCACATAGGGCTTGCGTAATTCGTCGCTGAGATTGGCCCGCAGCACGCGGATCATCGCGGCCGTGCCCGAAGTCCCGATCACGATGATGGGAATCCACAAATGCTGCAGCAGATCGACGAATTTGCCCCAGCTCCAGGGCGCATCCACATATTGCGGACTGAACAGGCCGCCCACGCTTTGCCCGAAATAGCGATAGCTGAGATACATCAGGCTCAGCGCCAGGATGAAATTGGGCACGGCCAGCCCGATAAAGCCGATAAAGGTGAAGACGTAATCGCCCACCGAATGCCGGCGCATGGCCGAATAGATGCCGATCGGCAGCGAGACGGCCCAGACGAACAGCAGCGAGGCGATGGAAATAGCCAGGGTCGAGCCCATGCGCTCCCAGATCAGATCCGCCACCGGCCGGTTCCATTCGAAGGAATAGCCAAAGTCCCCACGCAGCAGGATGCCGCTGATCCATTTGAAATATTGCAGCCAGATCGGATCGTTGAAGCCATAGGCTTCGCGCAGGCGCTCGACCTGGCGGGGGTCCACATTGGCCCCCGAATCCTGCATGGCCGCGATCATCGAGGTCACATAATCGCCCGGCGGCAGCTGAATGATCATGAAGGCGATCAGCGACAGCCCGAACAGCGTCGGGATCATGTAGAGGACGCGCTTGATGATGTATTGGAGCATGGTGTCAGCTCCAGTCCACCTGGATGGCATCGAGCGTTGCCAGCTCCGCCAGCGTCACGGTGACCCGCCCATCCCCGCTCTGGTGCTTGAGGCTTTCCCCGCTCGAACCCAGCCTTACCTGATCGACGGATCGACCTTCGGGAATGGCAATGGAGAGGGTAACCGGGCCGATAGGGAAGACCTCGCGGATCGGCCCTTTCATCATCATCGGATTGGTCAAATTGTTGACCAGAACGACCAGCCTGTCCTCGCTCTTGCGCAGGGCCAGGTCGATGACGCCCTTGGCCTCCACCTCCACATCCGGCTGCTTGCCCAGCGCCCAGCGCAGGCTATTGGCGATCAACCGGCCATGGTCCCCGGCCAGCACCTGCCAGAACGTGGCGCCGATATTCCACGGAATATAGACGCTGCGCCCGCCGCCCACATGCTGGCGCGCAATGACCGCTGCCCCCCGCGGTTCCTCGCGCGGATAAACCTCCTCCATCGGCAGATCGGGGAAATCGGGCACATAGAGGAACGGCTGCTCGGCGCCGTCCAGGGCCTCGACACCCATGAGATGGGTGCCCCCGATAATGCGTTCGGCGCCATCAAAACCCCGATTGATCGGATGATCGCCATTGAGCGACACATAGGTATTCTTGACCGGACCGCGCGCCGGGCTCGTGACGCGATAGCCCAGCAAATCCGCCAGAACCGGCGTTTCGCGCAGGGAATTGTCGGCTCGACGCGTGCCGGTCTCGAACCCGGCCACCAGCGAGCCGCCGCGGGCGACAAAGCCCCTCAGCATCTCCGCCTGCTCGTCCGACAGGCAGGTCGAATTGCACAGCACCAGCACCTTGAACCGGTCGAGCCGCTCCGGCGTCATCTGCGCATCCGACACCATTTCAAAGGGCAGGCGAGCCTCGACCATGGCGTGATAGAAGCCCAGCTCATGGCTTTCGGCTTCCTTGCGCGACCACATGTCGTGGTGGCGCAGGCTGGTCGTGGGGTCGAGAATGGCAATCTCGGCCTCCGGCTGCGTGCTCAGAACCAGCGGCTCGAGCTTTTCCTGTAGATGAAAGCTGTCGATAATCGGCTGCACCCAGCGCTGGTCCGGCACCACGCCATTGAACTTGGTGAACCAGGGCAGCATGCCATGCACCGTGCCGCTATTGGTCCAGGCCTCGATTTCCGGCCCCAGCGTCACGCTGTCCTTCCAGCGATAGACCTCTTCCGGCCCGATCGAGGTGATCAGCACCGCCGGCCGGTCGGGGAAGGTCGCGCGCATGCGCTTGCCATTGCGTCCCGACATCCAGACTGGCTCGGTGCCCCGCCGCCCCTGGTCGTCCACGCAGAGAAAGGGGCAATAGGTCTTGATGATCTCCTGGTCGAAATCCATCAGCGACACGCCGCCCATATTGGGAATGAAGCTGGTATGAGGCTTGATCGCCTTCATCACCGCATCCCATTCCACCACGAGCCGCGTCAGCACATCGCGGCGCCAGTCGTTCCAGGCGCGCCAGGATGGGTCCTCGCTATCGCTCGAGCGCGGCAGCTCAAGGCCCGAAGCCGCCTTGAAATTGCTCTTGCAGGCATCGCAATAGCAGATGCCGTGACCCTGCCAGCGATTGGCGAAGATCGCGTCGATATCGTAATAGGCGGTGATTTCCCGCAGCACCTCGGGCATGAATTTGAAATTGTAGTCCGAATAGGCGCAGGTCACCCACACATCGGGAAAGGCCCAGTGCCGCATCCGATTGCCGTCCTTGTCGACCATGACCCATTCCGGATGCGCGTCGGCGGCGTCCTGGTGGATGGCATGCGGATCGACCCGTGCCATGACGTGCATGCCCAATTGCCGCGCCCCATCGACGAGCTGGCCGAAGGGGTCGGTCTCGCCCAGGAATTTGCTGACATAGTGGTGGGGAATCTTGCTGGGGTAATAGGCGATATAGCCCCCGGCGCTGAGACATGTTGCGTTCGAATGCGTCCGCTTGAAGATGTCGATCCAGTATTGCGGGTCGAACCGGATCGGATCGTCCTCGACCAGGGTGAGCTGGGTCCAGCGCGTGGCGGATTTGTACCAGGTGGAGCTTCTGAGATCGGGCGTGGCTTTGGCGTCGAGATGCAACATCATGGTCTCGCAATGCGCGTTTCAGGGGACGCAGGCCAGCGGGCCTGCGTCTGGGAAGCGTCGGTTATGGCTGCGGACCAGGGCCAATCGACATTCACTCAAAATGGTGGTTTCGAGAACCGGAGCGCAGCGTACGTTGGGGTACGTGAGCACCGGAAGCGCAGAAAACTGCCATTTGCAGGCCAGCATCAGCTGAATGTCGACTGGCCCTAGGCCTTGAAATACTGCTCGGGCCGGGTCGGGGCCGGGGTGGGCCAGCCGAAGGAATTGGGCATGGTCTTTTGCACATTGACCATGTCGTTCTTGACGATGCCGTAGCCGTCGGCAGGCAGGCTGACGCCGAAGGTGAAGAAGAGATCGGCGGCGTTTTCCAGGATCTGCGCCATGACCACGGCCTGCTGCGCCGGATCGGCCGTGCCCAGCAGCTTGCGGTAGAGCTCGTATTGCGCCTGAACTTCGGGCGGCGGCACATCGGCAGCGGGATTGTCCGGCTGGGTGTACCAGAGCGCCCAGCCCGGCGCGAAAGGCGAGCCGGAATGGCTGATGGGTACGAAATAGCGCGGGTCCATCATGGCGGCCAGGCCCGAATTGGCGCCGAACTGATGCGCCGTGGCGTCGTAATCGCGACCCTGGCGCACCCGCTCTTCCCAGAGCGAGCGGTCCATGGACCGCAGCTGGGCATCGATGCCCACCGCCTGGAACATCGGAATGGCCAGCTCGAACATGTCGAGGAATGTCGTGCGGGTCTGGTCGATCTCGAAGATGATGCTGACCCGGCGGCCCTGGGAATCCAGCCGGAAACCTTCGCCATCCTTTTCCGGAATGATCGCATCCAGCATGGTATTGGCCGTATCGGGATCGTATTCGATGAACTGCTTGGCCAGGCGCTCATTATAGAGCGGATCGCCCTCGATGATGGAGGGTTGCTGTGGCGCGCCCTGGCCCACGAACACCGCGTCGATCAGCGCCTGGCGATCGATCGACAGCGACAGCGCCTGGCGGAATTCCTTGGTGCCAAACAGCGTGCGCTTCACCTCGTCGAGATGATTGAGGTTGAGCTGGAAGGCCATGACATTGGCCGCGGTTTCCTTGAGCGTATAGAAGGAATAATTGCCCGTCTGCTGGCCATCATAGAGCGTCGGCCGATTGGCGGGCGTCGCGATATACTGGTCCATCATGTCGATCTCGCCCTGCAGCGTCTTGAGCAGCAGGACTTCGGGATCGGCCACCATCTGGTAGACCACGCGGTCGAAATAGGGCAGTTGGGTGCCTTCGGTATCGACCTTGAAATAATAGGGATTGCGCGTCGCCACGCTCTGTTCGGTGCTCTGCCCCGGCGCCGAAGTGAAGACCCAGGCATTGAGCGTCGGCCGGTTCGGGTTCTGGTAGAACACATTGGTGTCGCCAAACCCGATCTCGCGCTGGAACAAGGCGATCCAGCTGCCCAACCCTTCCTGCTGCGCCAGGCTTTCGGCGTCCGGATTGTAGCGGATGTGGAATTTTTCGAGATAATGCTTGGGGCAGCGGACGATCTGGTCCTGGTCCGCCCAGGCCAGGTTTTGCAGGAAGAAGCCGTTCGGCCCCGAGAATTTGACCTTGAACGTGCGCTTGTCGACCACCTCAAGCGCGGCCTTTTCGCCCCCGACTTCCCAAAAGGCCTGCACGCCCAGATTGGTTTCGGCATCGGTGAAATAGGCGTCGTACCAGAATTGCACGTCGTCGGTGGTAAAGGGCTCCCCGTCCGACCATTTGTGCCCTTCGCGCAGCGTGATCGTATATTCGGTGGCATCGGCATTGACCGAATAGCTCTCGGCCACATTCTCCACCACTCCGCTCCATTCGGGGTCGAAGCGCACCAGCGGTTCATAGCCCTGATAGCGCACCAGCATGGAGAGCGAGCCGCCGCCCACCAGGGCATGGCGCCAATCGCCGCCCTGTTGTCCGGGGCGCTCCAGCGGGGTCACGACAAGCGGGTTGACCGGCAGGCGTTCGGCCACCGGGGGCAGGGTGCCCGCATCCACCTCGGCCTGCAGAAATGCCGATTCAGGAACGGCCTGCCCATAGGCCCAGCGCGGCAACAGGCCCATGCCGGTAGCCGCCGCAGTGGCAGTGATGAAGGTTCTTCTGCTGATGGTTGACATCATATCCTCCCAGGCATCGCAGATGCATGCGGCGTGTCGGCCGCGCTCCGGTCCCTGGCCCGACCTCCCTCCTCAAGGCGCCCGGGCAAGACCAATGCCGCTATGGTTAGATTATTTGTCCATGTTGTCAATGTTGTAAAATACAACTTTGTCAGGCTCGCACGATCCTCCTGATATTGAGGGGGTTGAAACGAACCGTACCGTACGGTACACCGCCCCAGTCCGGTCCTCCCTCCGGACTGGCAGATTTCGTTCGGGCGCCCGCGAAACTGCCGGCCAGCGTGGCTGGCCCTGCAGAAAAGCGCGCCAGGATATCGCCATGACCATCGCCACGGACGCCGCCAGCGGCACCCCCGTGCCATCGACCAATTCCGCCCGCCGCATCCTTGCCGCGAGCATGATCGGCACCACCATCGAATTTTTCGACTTCTACATCTACGCCACCGCCGCGGTGATCGTATTCCCGCACCTCTTCTTCCCGGCGGGCGACGAAACCTCGGCGCTGCTGTCCTCGCTCGCCACCTTCGCCATTGCCTTTTTCGCGCGCCCGATCGGTGCAGCGTTCTTCGGCCATTTCGGCGACAAGATCGGCCGCAAGGCCACGCTGGTGGCGGCGCTGCTGACCATGGGCATTTCCACCGTATTGATCGGTGTGCTGCCGACCTATGGCCAGATCGGCGTCATCGCGCCGCTGCTGCTGGCTTTGTGCCGGCTGGGGCAGGGGCTTGGCCTGGGTGGCGAATGGGGCGGCGCCGTGCTGCTCGCCACCGAGAATGCGCCCGAGGGCAAGAAGGCCTGGTATGGCATGTTCCCGCAGCTGGGCGCGCCGGTCGGCTTCTTCTTCGCCACCACGATCTTCCTCGTGCTCGCTCATTTCATGGGCGAAGAGGCCTTCATGAGCTGGGGCTGGCGCGTGCCGTTCCTGGCCAGCGCGCTCTTGGTCCTCTTCGGCCTCTTCATCCGCCTCAAGATCACCGAGACGCCCGAATTCGCCCGCGCCATCGAAAAGGCCGAGCGCGTCGAAGTGCCGTTCCTCGATGTGTTCAAGCACCACAAGCTCAGCCTGCTGCTCGGCACCATGGCCGCGCTTGCCACCTTCGTGCTGTTCTACCTGATGACCGTGTTCTCGCTGAGCTGGGGCACGTCGGCACTCGGCTATAGCCGCGAGGAATTCCTCATCCTGCAGATGGTGGGCGTGGTCTTCTTCGGCCTCTTCATCCCCATTTCGGCCGTGCTCGCCGATCGCTTCGGCATGCGCCGCGTCATGGTCGGCGTCTCGCTCGCCATCGCCATTTTCGGCCTGCTGATCGCGCCGCTCTTCGGCTCGGGCAATGTCGTGGGCGTGCTGGGCTTCCTCTGCATCGGCCTGGCGCTGATGGGCCTGACCTATGGTCCGCTGGGCACCGCGCTCGCCGCGCCATTCCCCACCGCCGTCCGCTACACGGGCGCCTCGCTGACCTTCAATCTCGGCGGCATTTTCGGCGCCTCCCTGGCCCCCTATGCGGCGACCTACCTCGCCACCAATTTCGGCCTCCACGCCGTGGGCTATTACATGATCCTGGCCGCAGTCATCACCCTGCTGGCCTTCGGCTTCATCCGCCAGACCTCGGACTAGGCCACTGGCTTTGGCGAATTGGAAGGCCCGGCAGGAATGCCGGGCCTTTTTGTTTCATTCCGGGCTAATACGAAAGGCGAATGCACCCCACCGCGCGATATTTTGCGCCGCCCCCCTTTTCCTTGTCACATCGAGCGTCTAGGAAAGCGGCCATATCGAGCAAACCCCAACGGGAGAGGGCTTTTCCATGTCGTCAATTATCCACGTCCAAGGCCGCCAGATCTACGACAGCCGCGGTAACCCGACCGTCGAAGTGGATGTGGTGCTTGACGATGGCAGTTTCGGCCGCGCTGCGGTTCCCTCCGGCGCTTCCACCGGCGCCCATGAGGCCGTGGAACTCCGCGACGGCGGCAAGAAATATTCCGGCAAGGGCGTGCTGCAGGCTGTCGAAAACGTCAATTCGGCCATTTTCGACGAAATCCAGGGCATGGATGCGCTGGACCAATTGGCCGTCGACAAGGCCATGATCGAGCTGGACGGCACCCCCAACAAGTCCAGGCTCGGCGCCAATGCCATTCTCGGCGTATCGCTGGCCGTGGCCAAGGCCGCCGCGGAATCGAGCGAATTGCCGTTCTACCGCTATATCGGCGGCCCCAACGCCCATGTCCTGCCGGTGCCGATGATGAACATCATCAATGGCGGCGAGCATGCCGACAACCCGATCGACATGCAGGAATTCATGATCCTGCCCGCCGGCGCCGAGAGCCTGGCCGATGCCGTTCGTATCGGTTCGGAAATCTTCCATACCCTCAAGAAGGGCCTCTCGGCCGAAGGCCACAACACCAATGTGGGCGACGAGGGCGGCTTTGCGCCGAACCTCAAGTCCGCCGACGATGCGCTGGGCTTCATCATGCGCTCGATCGAAAAGGCCGGCTACCGCCCCGGCGAGGACGTGTTCCTCGGCCTCGATTGCGCTTCGACCGAATATTACAAGAACGGCAAGTACGAGATGGTCGGCGAGGGCAAGTCGCTCTCCTCGGAAGAAAACGTGCGCTTTCTCGAAGACCTCGCCAACCGCTTCCCGATCATCACCATCGAAGACGGCATGGCCGAAGACGATTGGGATGGCTGGAAGGCCCTGACCGACGCCATCGGCAAGAAGGTGCAACTGGTGGGCGACGACCTTTTCGTCACCAATACCGAGCGCCTTGTGTCCGGCATCAAGATGGGCGTCGCCAACTCCATCCTGGTCAAGGTCAACCAGATCGGTTCGCTCTCCGAGACGCTGAACGCCGTCGATACCGCCCACCGCGCCAGCTACACCTCGGTGATGTCGCACCGTTCGGGTGAAACCGAGGACACGACCATTTCCGACCTCGCCGTGGCGCTCAATTGCGGCCAGATCAAGACCGGCTCGCTGTCGCGCTCGGACCGTATCGCCAAGTACAACCAGCTCATCCGCATCGAAGAGCAGCTGGGCGCCTCGGCCAAATATGCCGGCTTCTCGGTGGTCAAGGGCCGCTAGGCGCCATGACCTTAATGCGGGCCCAGGTTCTCGAACGATATGGCCCGCCCGAACAAGTTTTGCGGCCGGAGCAGCTGCCCCGGCCGCAGCCCAAACCGGGCGAAGTTCTCGTCCGCGTGCATGGAGCCTCCCTCAATTCCTGGGATTGGGACCTTCTTGCCGGCACTCCCATGGGTCGCGTCATCGGTCCGCTCAAGCCCCCCTACAAAATCCTCGGCGCTGATATCGCCGGCACCGTCGAAGCCCTGGGGCAGGGCGTCACCGCATTGCAAATCGGCGCCAGGGTCTTCGGCGATCTCAGCGAAGCCAAATGGGGTGGCCTTGCCGACTATGTCTGCGCCCCCGCCAGCGCGCTTGCCCTCATCCCGGAAGGGCTCTCCTTCGTCGAGGCAGCCGCCATTCCCCAGGCCGGGGGCCTTGCCTTCCAGGCCCTGCGCAAATTCCCCGCTCTCGGACCCGCCCATACCGTCGCCATAAACGGCGCTGGCGGTGGCGTGGGTACATTTGCCATCCAGCTCGCCAAGGCGGCCGGGGCCAAGGTGGTGGCCATTGATCGCGCTCAAAAGCGCGAAGCCCTCCTGGCTCTCGGCGCGGACGCCTTTATCGATTACCAGGCCGAAGATTTTTCAGTCGCGCCCGACCGCTATGACTTGATTATCGACATGGTTGCCAATCGCCCCGCTGCACATTATCTGCGCTGCCTGAAATCCGCTGGCCGCCTGGTGGCCATCGGCGGCACTTTTCGCGGCCTGATCGGCGTGGCGCTGCGTGCCCTTGTCAGCCGCCAAAAGACCCTCGGCGTTCTGGTCTACAAGGTTTCGCCCCAGGGCAGCCTCGAGCTTGCGACCAAACTCCGCCCCGTCATCGACAGCGCGTTTTCCCTCCAGGACGCCGCAGCAGCATTCCGCCGCCTGGGCGACGGACATCATGTCGGCAAGGTCATGGTGACAGCGAGCTGATCTCGCAAAAAGCCGATCTCCCTGGGCAATGTTTGATCTGGACGCCCGCGCCGGGTGACGCGAGGCCGAGTAAACATCTGCGTTCTGTTAGGCGGGGCTAGCTGGCAACCAATAACACCCAAGCAGGGGCCGACGCGGTTGCATTCCGGCGGCGCTCTTTTTTGCGCGTTTTCGGGTAACGTTTTGGAGAGTATGATCTTTACGTCGAATCATGAGGAGGGCTCAAATTGATTCAACGACTGTCTGCTGAAGCATTTGGTACGTTCTGGCTGGTCTTTGGCGGCTGCGGTGCAGCCGTTCTTGCGGCAGGGGTGCCCGATGTTGGTATTGGTTATCTTGGCGTCGCATTTGCCTTTGGTTTGACTGTTTTGACCATGGCCTATGCTGTTGGCAATATTTCGGGCGGGCACTTCAACCCGGCCGTTTCGCTTGGTTTGGCGATTGCCGGCAAGTTCGAATACAAGGATCTGGTGCCCTATTGGGTCGCACAATTGGTCGGCGGTATCCTTGGCGCGGCGGTTCTCTTCGTCATCGCTTCGGGCACGGCCGGCTTTACCGCTGGTGGCTTTGCTTCCAACGGCTATGACGCATTGTCGCCCGGCGGTTATGGGCTGGTTGCGGCCCTGGTGGCCGAGATCGTGCTCACCGCCTTCTTCCTGATCGTGATCCTGGGCTCCACGTCCAAGCTCGCACCAGCCGGCTTTGCGCCGATCGCCATCGGTCTGGGCCTGACGCTGATCCACCTGATCTCGATCCCGGTGACCAATACGTCGGTCAACCCGGCCCGCTCTATCGCCGCTGCCATCTTCGCGCAGAATGGCGCTCTGGGTCAGGTCTGGCTCTTCATCGTCGCTCCGCTGATCGGTGCGGCCTTAGGCGCCATCATCTGGAAAGCCCTGCTAAGCCGCAACGACGCCTGACCGAACAAAAGGTCGCAAACGAAAAAAGCCCGGCAGCAATGCCGGGCTTTTTGCTTGCACGATATAGTCCCAACCACGGTGTCATTCCGGCGCAGGCCGGAATCCATGCTGAAGACCATCCCGGCGCTGGATGTACGCGGCACGCCACGGGATTCCGGCGCAGGGGAAGCGGGCGGCGTGCACTATCTTGCCAAAATCACCGCTCTTCCTCGGGCTTGACCCGAGGACCATTCGCCGCTTGCGCTGCGTTGAGAGCGGCCCTCGGGTCACGCCCGAGGGAAGCGCGGCGAGGAGGAGGGACGGAGGCATTTGCACGCTCACTCTTCCGGCCACTCATGGCGTCATCCCGGGGCCTTTGTCATGCTCTCCCAACTCAGGTCCGCCGTCATTGCCCGGCTTGTCCGGGCAATCCATGCTTCCGCACGCGCTGAGAGATGGATCACCCGGACGAGCCGGGTGATGACGATGAACAGGGAAATCGAGCAAGCGGCGCCGTGGGTGACGTTTCCCTACTGAAACGCCGTCTCCGCAAAGCTGCGTAACTTCCGCGAATGCAATCGCTCCGCCGGCTGGTCCCGCAGGATCTCCATCGCCCGCAGTCCGATCTGCAGATGCCGGTTAACCTGCGTCCGGTAAAAATCCGAAGCCATGCCGGGGAGCTTGAGCTCCCCATGCAACGGTTTGTCGGATACGCAGAGCAGGGTGCCGTAGGGCACGCGGAAGCGAAAGCCGTTGGCGGCAATGGTGGCGCTTTCCATATCCAGCGCCACGGCGCGCGACTGGCTGAGCTGCCGGGTGATTTCCACCTGGTCGCGCAATTCCCAATTTCGGTTGTCGAAGGTTGCCACGGTCCCCGTGCGCATGATGCGCTTGGTCTCGAGCCCCTCGGTCTGGGTGATTTCCTCCACCGCCTGTTCCAGCGCCACCTGCACTTCGGCCAGCGCCGGGATCGGCACCGAAACCGGCAGGTCGGCATCCAGCACATGGTCCTCGCGCACATAGGCATGGGCCAGCACGTAATCGCCCAGTTCCTGCGAGTTACGCAGGCCCGCGCAATGCCCCAGCATGATCCAGGCATGCGGGCGCAGCACGGCGATATGGTCGGTAATGGTCTTGGCGTTGGAGGGGCCGACGCCGATATTGACCATGGTGATGCCGCGCCCGCGCGACGCCGTCAGGTGATAGGCCGGCATTTGCGGCGAGCGAACCGGGGCAATGCCATTGACCGCCCCACCGCGCAGCGCATTGTCGGTCACCACATTGCCCGGTTCGATAAAGCTCTCATAATGGGCGTGGCCGCTGCGCATATGTTCCTTGGCCACGCGGCAGAATTCGTCGATGTAGAACTGGTAATTGGTGAAGATCACGAAGTTCTGGAAATGCGCCGCGTCCGTGCCGGTATAATGGCTCAGCCGGAATAGCGAATAATCCACCCGCGGCGCCGTAAAGGCCGATAGCGGGTAGGGCCCGCCCTTGGGCGGCACAAAGGTGCCATTGGCGATTTCGTCGTCCGTATTGGTCAGGTCGGGCGCGTCGAACAGGTCGCGCAGCGGAATATTGAGCGCATTGAGCGCCTCGCCATCGATCCGCTCATTGGCCGCGACCGCAAAATGCAGCGGAATCGGGGTATCGGATTCCCCGATATCGATCGTGCCACCATGGTTCTTGAGGATGACGGTGAACTGCTCCTGGAAATAGGTGCGGAACAGGTCGGGCGCGGTCACCGTGGTGCGATAGAGCCCCGGGGTATGCAGATAGCCATAGGGCAGGGTGCTCTCGCCCTTGCCGAAACTGGTCGAGCGCACTTCCACCTGCGGATAGCACGCCCGCACCCGCCCCTCGGGCACCACACCCTTGGCCAGCGCATTGAGATGCTCGCGGATGAAGCTGGTATTGCGACGATAAATCTCCGCCAAATGCGCCCAGGCTTTTTCGGGGTCGGTGAAGGACTGTTTTTCAAGGCGCGGCGGGGTTATCGTGGTCATGCTTGTCTCTTGGTTTGCCGGCCCCGGATTGGGCCGAGCCGTCTAGCGGAATCGCTGGGCTTTATCGTGCAATGCCTAGTCTTCTGGCATGACAGCTTCTCGACCGCGCTTCAACCGGCGGGCCAAAACACAAAATCTTTCACAACCGAGTGAAGGGCACTTTTCTTGCCGCATTTCGACACCATCTTCATGAGCAGTTCACTGGCACGGCAAGCGACCCATGCAAAACCGGTGAACGAGGAATGTTGCGCAAGCCGCTTGTCCCCCAAGCCCTCAACAGCGCGGCAGGCAGGCATTCCATAGGGCTGCGACGGCAGAAATGCCTCGCAGCCCTTTTATTTTGCGCCTCAGCTATAGCGGCGGGCGGTGAAGGTTACCGGCCGGTATTGCGGCACGCTGGGCGAATAGGTGCAGCGGAGCGAGCCGATATTGGGAATGCCCGGCACGACGACAAAGCCGATAATGCCACCCAATAGGCCCGCGCTGCGGCAGGTCATGCGGTCCGCGCTCCAGGCGACACCATTGCCGCAGGAGGTGCGGCGCAGCTGCACATTGATATCGCGGCCCGACACCCGCCAATCGAGCCGGCCATTGCAGGTTATTCCGCCGCCGGTGATCTGGTAGACACCGCGCTGCTGCAGGCAGAATGTCAGCCGATATGGCCCATAAAGCCTGGTATTGACGCGATAGCAGCCGCCAAAAGCCGCGCCGCCGGGGTGATCGGGCACGACGACGCGCGGTTCAGCTTGGGCAAAGGCGCCGTTTGGCGCAAAGGTAGTCAGGCAAAGCAGAATAGCGACGACAATACGTTTCAACATGGTCCCATCCCTCCTGAGGCGCACGCCGAAATGGCGTCGAGTCTCGCGCCTGCATGCAGCATGGCTGCGGCACGAACCTGCCGTCAAGCTGTTGATACTGCGGGGGATGGACGAAGCGGGCGGCATTTCCTATTGCAGTGAACGAAGCGTGCAGCCCCAGCCATCATTTCACCAGGAGCCATCATGACCGCGGAGATCATCGACGGGAAAAGCTATGCGGAAAATCTGCGCACCCGCATTGCCGGCCATGTGGCCCGCCTCAAGGCCGAATACGGCATCACGCCTGGCCTGGCCGTGGTCATTGTCGGCCATGACCCCGCCAGCGAGGTCTATGTCAGCAGCAAGGCCAAGCAGACCGCCGAGGTCGGCATGGCCTCGTTCAAGTACGAGCTGCCCGAGGATACCAGCGAGGCCGAGCTGCTCGAGCTTGTGCGCCGCCTCAACAATGATGATCAAGTCCATGGTATCCTTGTACAAATGCCAGTTCCAAAGCAGATCGATCCGATCAAGGTGATCGAGGCCATCGCGCCCTCCAAGGATGTCGATTGCTTCACCCCGGCCAATGTCGGCAAGGTCCAGATCGGCCTGCCGGGTCCCGTCTCCTGCACCCCGCTGGGGTGCCTCATGCTGCTGCGCGACCAGCTTGGCTCGCTGGCCGGGCTCAATGCCGTCATCGTCGGTCGCTCCAATCTGGTCGGCAAGCCGATGATGCAGTTGCTGCTGCGCGAGAACTGCACCGTCACCGTCGCCCATTCCAAGACCCAGGACCTGGCCGAAGTCGTGCGCCGGGCCGATATCGTCGTGGCCGCCGTCGGCCGGCCCGAAATGATCAAGGGCGACTGGATCAAGCCCGGCGCCACGGTCATCGATGTCGGCATCAACCGCATTCCCGCGCCCGAGCGCGGCGAAGGCAAGACGCGGCTGGTGGGCGATGTCGCCTTTGCCGAGGCCAAGGAAATTGCCGGCGCCATCACCCCGGTTCCGGGCGGCGTCGGCCCGATGACCATTGCGTGCCTGCTCGCCAATACCATCACCACGGCCTCGCTGATCAACGGCCTGGTCCCGCCGAGCGATCTCACCGCATGAATAACGGAGCCGGCCACGACCCCGGCGGCAAGGTGCGCCTACCACTGATGGCAGGCGTCAAGGGCGACGCCACATTCAGCGCCGACGGCCGCTATCGCCAGCTCATGCGCCGCTGGACCGGGGACACCTTCCCCGGCCGCTACATCCTTTTCATCGGCATGAACCCGAGCACGGCCGACGCCACTGTCAACGACCCCACCTGCGCCCGCGAATGGACCTTTGCCCAGCGCGAAGGCTATGCGGCCATGGTCAAGGCCAATGTCGGCGATTACCGCGCCACCGATCCCAAAATGCTGCTAGCGCCGGGCGTAGTCGCGGTGTCGGACGCCAACTTGCCGGCCATCCGTGCGGCCGCGGCCGACGCCGATTTCGTCGTCCTCTGCCACGGCAAACTCAACAAGGCCCTGGCCGCCTCCGGCAAGGCGATCGTCGAGGCGCTCAAAGCCGATGGCATCGAGCTCTGGTGCTTCGGCACCAATGGCGATGGCAGCCCCAAACACCCGCTCTATCTCCGGCTAGATACGCCGCTGGTGCGGTTCGAGGGGTAGGGCTCGATCCTTAGCACCGCTCTATCTACACTCACGGTGTCATTCCGGCGCAGGCCGGAATCCATTCTGTGAACTCGCCGCATTCGCTGTGCCAGGATAGCCTTCAGCATGGATTCCGGCCTGCGCCGGAATGACACCGTGGAGGCGGAATGTTTAGTGACCCGTGGTCGCACTCACCCCACCAGATAAAACAACCGCGCCACCGTATGATCCCGCATCGCCTGCGCCGGCAGCTTCCCCGTCAGCGCCGCCACGACCTGCCCCTTATTGGCCACTGCACTCGCATCCACCACCACGCGCTTGAACGCCGGCCGCAGGCCCTGCTTGGCCCCCTCCAGCAGATCAAACAACATGGTCCGCACATCGCTCCGCCCCGCGCAGGCAATGCAATAATCGCCATCGGCATGGCCATGCCCGCTATTGGCGGGCAGGCGCAACAGGGCCGTATCGGCGTCGAGCGGCATTAGGCGCGGCTCGGTGACGACGGTGACCGGAATGGGTTCAATGCGTGCCATGTCACGCTGTCCCGCCGCAACCACCGCACGGCACCTCCCCCTTGACGGGGGAGGTTGGGAGGGGGTGTTGGGAGCCACAATATATGTGGGCCAGCCGCCCCCCTCCCTTGATCCCTCCCCGCAAGGGGGAGGGTGTCGACTGAAAGTTCAGCAGAGGGGGCATATCATCACTCCGCCGCCACGATAGACGGCCCCGGAATATAGTTGAGGATCGGCCCCAGCCACCGCTCGACCTCTTCCACACCCATCCCCTTGCGCTGCGCATAATCGAGCACCTGGTCGCGCTCCACCTTGGCCACGCCGAAATAATAGGAATCGGGATGGCTGAAATAGAGCCCCGAGACCGACGAGCCCGGCCACATGGCGTAGCTTTCCGTCAGCGTCACCCCGGCATTCTTTTCAGCATCGAGCAGGCGGAACAGCGTCGTCTTTTCCGTGTGATCGGGTTGCGCCGGATAGCCCGGGGCAGGGCGGATGCCCTGATAGGGCTCGCCCGCCAATTCCTCGGGCGTAAAGGTTTCGCTGGCGCCATAGCCCCAGAATTCCCGGCGCACCCGCTCATGCATGGCTTCGGCAAAGGCCTCGGCAAAGCGATCCGCCAGGGCCTTCACCAGAATGGACGAATAATCGTCGTTCTTCGCCTCGAAGCGCTCGGCAATAGCCACTTCCTCAAGCCCCGCCGTCACCACGAAAGCCCCGAGATAATCGGGCGTGCCAACCGGCGCCACGAAATCGCTCAGCGCCATATTGGGCTTGCCGTCGCGCTTGGAGAGTTGCTGGCGCAGCGTGAACAGCGTGGCCAGCTCGTCAGCCCGGCCTTCATCCTCATAGAGCCGGATATCGTCGCCCACCGCATTGGCCGGCCAGAAGCCGACCACGGCGCGGGGATGGAACCACTTCTCGGCAATGATCTGTTCGAGCATTTTCTGCGCGTCGGCAAACAGCTGCCGCGCCGCCTCACCCTGCTTTTCATCCTGCAGAATGGCGGGGTAGCGCCCCTTGAGCTCCCAGGTCTGGAAGAAGGGCGTCCAGTCGATATATTTCGCCAGCGTTTCGAGATCATAATCGTCGAACACGCGCGTGCCCAAAAAGCTCGGCTTGGGCGGCGTATAGCCCGTCCAGTCCGGCTTGAACGCATTCTCACGCGCCTTGGCCAGCGGCAGGCGCTGCTTTTCTTCCTCGGCCCGCAAATGGGCATTGGCCGCCTTGGCATATTCGGCGCGCACCTGCTCGATAAACGTCACCTTGGTGTCATCAGACAGCAGATTGGACACCACGCCCACGGCGCGGCTGGCGTCATTGACATAAACAGCCTGGCCCCGCTCATAACGCGGGTGGATCTTGACGGCGGTATGCACGCGGCTGGTCGTCGCCCCGCCAATCAGCAGGGGAATATCGAAGCCTTCGCGCTCCATTTCGGCCGCCACATGCACCATTTCGTCCAGCGACGGCGTGATGAGACCCGAAAGGCCGATAATGTCGACCTTCTCGTCCCGTGCCGTCTGCAAAATCTTGGCCGTGGGCACCATGACGCCCAGATCGATGATCTCGTAATTATTGCAGGCCAGCACGACGCCCACGATGTTCTTGCCGATATCGTGCACGTCGCCCTTGACCGTCGCCATCAGCACCTTGCCGGCGCTCTGGCGCTGATCGCCGCCATTGAGGCGCTTTTCTTCTTCCATATAGGGCAGCAGCAGGGCCACGGCCTGCTTCATCACCCGGGCCGATTTCACCACCTGCGGCAGGAACATCTTGCCCGAGCCGAACAGGTCCCCCACGATATTCATCGCCGCCATCAGCGGGCCTTCGATGACATGCAGCGGCCGTTCGGCCGCCAGCCGGGCTTCCTCGGTGTCGATGTCGATATATTCGGTAATGCCGTTGACCAGGGCATGGGCGATGCGCTCGGCCACGGGCCTATCGCGCCAGCTTAGATCCTTGCCTGCCGCTTCCTTGCCGGCCGTGCCGCGATAGCGCTCGGCCAGCTCCAGCAGGCGGTCGGTGGCGTCGGGCCGCCGGTTGAGGATCACGTCCTCGCAGGCGTCGCGCAATTCGGGGTCGATGCTCTCATAGACCGCCAGCTGCCCTGCATTGACGATGCCCATGTCCATGCCATTCTGGATGGCATAGTAGAGGAATACCGAATGCATGGCCTCGCGCACGGGCTCATTGCCGCGGAACGAGAAGCTGAGATTGGAGATACCGCCCGAAATATGCACATGGGGCAGGGTGTCGGTGATGATCTTGGTCGCCTCGAGGAAGGCGACGCCATAGCCATTGTGCTCCTCGATGCCGGTAGCGACCGCGAAGACATTGGGGTCGAACACGATGTCTTCGGGCGGGAAGCCGACTTCCTCGGTCAAGAGCTTATAGGCGCGGGTGCAGATTTCGACCTTGCGCTCCAGCGTGTCGGCCTGGCCCTGTTCGTCAAACGCCATCACCACCACGGCCGCGCCATAGGCGCGCACCAGCCGGGCATGATGCAGGAATGCCTCTTCGCCTTCCTTCATCGAGATGGAATTGACCAGCGCCTTGCCCTGCACGCATTTGAGCCCCGCTTCGATCACCTCCCATTTGGAAGAGTCGATCATCAGCGGTACCTTGGCGATGTCGGGTTCGGCGGCCAGCAGGTTGAGGAATTCGATCATCACCTGCTTACTGTCGATCAGGCCCTCATCCATGTTGATGTCGATGACCTGGGCGCCATTGGCCACCTGGTCACGCGCGACATCGAGCGCGGCGGTATAGTCGCCGGCGGTGATCAGCTTGCGGAAGCGAGCCGAGCCGGTAACGTTGGTGCGCTCGCCGACATTGACGAAGGGAATGTCGCTGGTCAGCGTAAAGGGCTCGAGGCCCGAGAGGCGTAGCAGCCGATCGGCCTCCGGCACCACGCGCGGCTTGTGCTTGCCGACGGCCTGGGCAATGGCGCGGATATGGTCCGGCGTCGAGCCACAGCAGCCGCCCACGATATTGACATAGCCCGAGGCGGCGAAGCCCTCGATCTGCTCGGCCATGAATTCGGGCGTCTCGTCATACTGGCCAAAGGCATTGGGCAGGCCGGCATTGGGATAGGCGCAGATAAACGTATCGGCCACATCGGACAATTCGCCCAGATGCGCGCGCATGGCATTGGCGCCCAGCGCGCAATTGAGCCCGATGGTCAGCGGATTGGCATGGCGCACCGAATACCAGAACGCCGTCGGCGTCTGGCCGGACAGGGTGCGGCCGGAAAGGTCGGTGATGGTGCCCGAAATCATGATCGGCACATCGATGCCGCGCTCGTTGAACAGCTTCTGGGCGGCAAAGATGCCGGCCTTGGTGTTCAGCGTGTCGGTGATGGTCTCGAACAGCAGCAGGTCGGCGCCGGCATCGACCAGGCCCCGGATCGCTTCGCCATAAGCCACGACCAGTTCGTCAAAGGTGATGGCGCGGTGGCCGGGACTGTTGACGTCCGTGGACATGGACGAGGTCTTGTTGGTCGGCCCCAATGCGCCGGCGACGAAGCGGCGCTTGCCGTCCTCGGCCTCGGCGCGCCTTGCCGCCCGGCGGGCGACGATCACGCCCTGGTAGTTGATGTCATAGACCGCGCTTTCGCAGGCATAGTCGGCCTGCGCCACCGACGTGGCCGAAAAGGTATTGGTCTCGGCGATATCGGCACCAGCCATGAAATACTGGTAGTGGATATCCTCGATCATCTGCGGCTCGGTTATAACCAGCAGGTCGTTGTTACCCTGCAGCGGCAGCGTCCAGTCCTTGAACCTCTCGCCGCGGAAATTCTCTTCGGTGAGTTTGAGGCGCTGGATCATGGTGCCCATGGCGCCGTCCAGAATCAGGATGCGTTCGCGCGCAGCCTGGGTCAGCGCGGAGCGGACCTCGTTCCAGTCGGGAATGTGGGCGTCATCATGCTGGCTCATCGCCATACCTCGGCTCGGTCAGTATTTCCGGTGACATAAAGATATCTTTATATCCCGCCTGGCGCAAGGACAGGAATGCTGTCTCACATCCTTCACCAATTCGCGTCAAATGCTACGCTCAATGCTAACAGTCTGTTCCCTTTAACCTCGCTGAAACCAGAAAACTGTTCTCTGCGCGTGACAGCGCCGGATCGGGTTATGATCTGTGCGTATTCGTGTGACCAGCGTAAGAGTTTGCGTACCGTGACGATGACCCCTTGGCGCCAAGCCATCCGCCTCGTGGCCCTCGGCGCCCTGATCGCCCCGGCACTCGCCGCCTGCTATACCGGGGGCCTCGGCGCCACGGTCAAGCGCGGCGCCTTCACCTCCAAGGAGTTTGGGGTCGGGGTTTCTCCCCGCGTCACCAACAATCCCAATCCCCCCAAGGGGGGAGGGCGCTACCAGGTCGGTCAGCCCTATACGGTGCGCGGAAAAACCTATGTGCCGCAAGAGGATCCGAACTATCGGGCCGTCGGCAACGCTTCCTGGTATGGCTCCGATTTCCATGGCCGCCGCACCGCCAATGGCGAGATATTCTCGGCCAATGCCATCACCGGCGCCCACCCGACCTTGCCCCTGCCATCCTATGTCCGGGTGACCAATCAGGAGAATGGCCGCTCCATTATCGTTCGGGTCAACGATCGCGGCCCCTACCTGCCGGGCCGCATCATGGACCTGTCGCACCGCGCCGCCGAGATGCTGGGCTATGTCAACAATGGCTCGGCCCAGGTGGCGGTCGAATATGTCGGCAAGGCCCCGCTCGAAGGCGACGACACCCGCGCTTTGCTGGCGAGCTATAATGGTCCGCCGATCACCGGCGGCACCAGATATGCCGACAATACCAATAGTTTAGCCGACATGGCCGGCAATTTCTTCGGCAACCTCTTCTCCTATTCCGACACCACCCCGCAGCAGCAGGACCAGGCCATCGGCACCGCCTTCGCCGCCGTCAATGCCATGGCCGCCAAGTCCCCCGACCTGCAGGCCTGGGCGAGCACGGTGGATGCCGATGCGCGCACCATCAAGCTGGGCCTCGGCGTCTTCGCCGACCAGGCTAATGCCATTGCTTTGGCTGAACAATTTGCCGTTATCGGCTCGGTTCGGGAAGAGCAGGTTTCGGTCAACGGCAAGCCGGCGACCCGGCTGACGCTGACTTATCTCAAGCCCGGCGTCGCTCGCGAAGATGCTATCGAGCTGGCGCGAAAACTTGGCCTCAACGACATAAATATCTATTAGTTTACAGGGCCGGCGCGGCTATCCCTATGGCTGCGGCCGCAACCGAGGGGATGCCTGGTTCGTGAAACTGATAGCGCAGATTCTTGCAATCCTGCTGGCGCTGACGGCGCCGGCTTTCGCGCAGGCCAATTTCGATACCAAGGCCAAATTCGCCATCCTGATGGACGCCGAATCCGGCACCGTCATCTTCCAGAAGGACGCCGATCTGCCGATGGAGCCGGCCAGCATGGCCAAGCTCATGACCATCGCCGTCGTCTTCAACGAAGTACGGGCAGGGCGGGTCCGGATGAGCGACGAATTCTTCGTCTCCGAACATGCCTGGCGCACCGGCGGCGCGGCCTCCGGCGGCTCCACCATGTTTGCGGAGCTCAACTCCAAGATCAGCGTCGAAAACCTTGTCAGGTCAGTGATTATTCAGTCCGGCAACGACGCGGCCATCGTGCTGGCCGAGGGCATTGCCGGCTCGGAAACCAGCTTCGCCGCGATGATGAATGAGCTGGCCGAAGATATCGGGCTGGAGGATTCCGTCTTCACCAATTCCACCGGCCTGCCGGACCCCAATATGCATGTAACGGCCCGGGATCTGGCCGATCTGGCCCGCTACCTGATCCATGATTTCCCCGAATATTACCACTACTTCTCCGAGCCGGAGATGGAGTGGAACGGCATCAAGCAGGCCAACCGCAACTCTCTCGTCGAGCTGGGTATTGGGGTCGACGGGCTCAAGACCGGCCATACCGAGGCCGCCGGTTACGGCTCGGTGATTTCCACCGACGATGGCGGCCGTCGCCTCATTGCCGTGGTGCATGGCCTCAAATCCATGGCGGAGCGGACCGAAGAGGGCCGAAAACTCATCACCTGGGGTGCACGGGCCTTCGAGCGCGTGGCGGCCTATGCCGATGGTGCCGTCGTGGCCTACGCCAATGTCTATGGCGGTACCAGCGGCAGCGTGGGTCTTGTCGGGAATGGGGAAATCGCGCTCTACCTGCCGCGCGGCTCGCGCAAATGCCTTGGTGCATCGGTGATCTATACCGGACCGCTAATGCCCCCAGTTAATGCCGGCGACAAGGTTGCGGAATTGCGCGTGTTCTGCGACGACCAGCTGGTGCAGACCGCGCCGCTGTTTGCCGCCGAAACGGTCGAGCAGGGCGATATCGTGCGCCGCGCCACCGATGCGCTGAAGCAGCTGGCCTTTGGCTGGCTATGAGACTGGGATAAGGCTGGCCGATGCTGGAAGCGCCAAAAACCAATCGGGCCCGATTCATCACCTTCGAGGGTGGCGAAGGCGTGGGAAAATCGACGCAGGTCAAGCGCCTGCTCGCCAACCTGCATCGGCTATCGATCGAAGCCATCCGCACCCGCGAGCCGGGCGGCACGCCGCGCGCCGAAGCGATCCGCTCGTTCATTTTGCAGGGACGCTCGGAGAGCTGGGGCGCCGGGGCAGAGGCGGTTCTGTTCGCGGCGGCCCGGCTGGACCATGTCACGCAACTCATCGAGCCCAACCTGCAGGCCGGCACCTGGGTGATTTCGGACCGCTTCCACGATTCCACCCGCGCCTATCAGGGTCTGACCGGCGGGGTAGATGACAAGCTGATCCGCGGCCTTGAAACGCTGGCGCTGGACGGCCATACCCCGGATTTGACCATTATCCTGGATATGGACCCCGAGGCCGCGTTCAAGCGCGTGGCCCTGCGCGCCGTCGAGGATGGGCTGGCCCAGACCGGCGACCGCTTCGAAAAGGAAGAACTCGACTGGCACAAGCGGCTGCGGGACGGCTTCCTGGCAATTGCCCGCAATAACCCCGACCGCTGTGTGGTGATCTCGGCAGAGCAGGGCGAAGACACTTTGGAGGCAGCGATCTGGGATGCGGTTTGCCAGCGCTTTCCCGAGCTGCTGCGCGGTTCGCAGGCATGAGCGATCCCGATGCCCTGGATAATGTGCCGCTGCCCGAGCGGCGCCAGCGGGCGCGCGGGCACGAGGCGGCGCGCCGTGCCATCTTCGGCAATATTGCCGAGCGCCGGCTGCCGGGCGCCATTCTGCTGCATGGGCCGCAGGGAATAGGCAAGGCTACATTCGCCTTCGAGATCGCCGCGGCCATCCTGACGGCCACCGGCGACGAGGATGCCGCGCGGGTCGAAGAGCAGGTGGCGGCAATGTCCCACCCCAACCTCTTCCTGCTGCGCCGGCGCCCCAAGGACGGTAAGGGCTATTACACCGTGATCCGGGTCGAGGATGTGCGCGAAGTCCGCGATTCCCTGCATCACACAAGGGGCAGGGCGGGGCATCGCGTCGCCATCATCGACAGTATCGACGACTGCAATCCCTCGGCCGCCAATGCGCTGCTCAAGACGCTCGAGGAGCCGCCGGCCGATACGACATTTCTGCTGGTGTCGCACCGGCCGGGACAATTGTTGCCAACCATCAAATCGCGCTGCCACAATCTGGCGCTGCGGCCGATTGCCGATGCCGACGTTGCCGCGGTGTTGATGGAGGGGGGGAGCCCCATCGACGACACGGCGCTGCAGCGTGCCGTCACACTATCCGGCGGGCGACCACGGCGGGCGTTTGAAACGCTGGCATTGGAGGCCGATTCTGCGCTTGGCGCGCTTCAGGCCTGGCTCGCCGATCCGCTGCGCCACCCGGCCGGCGTGGGCCTGCAACTGGCCGACGCCCTGGGCGCCGATGCGCAAGGCACCGAACTCTCGTTTGCCCGCGAAATGCTGGACGACTGGATAGCCGACGAAGCGCGCAACGCGGCCATGCAACCCGGCGCCCGCATGCGGCTTGCCTCCGCCAACGACCTATGGGACAAGGCACACGCCCTGCTTGCCGAGGCTGACAGCATCAATCTGGACATGAAACAGACGCTGGCCGCCATTTTCGATGCGATCAGAAAGCACGTTTCACTGACTGTTCCAGTTTCCGCCGAGCCCCGATGACCGCAAAGCCCTTCTACGTCACCACAGCGATCTCCTACCCCAATGGAGCGCCCCATATCGGGCACGCCTATGAGATGATCGCCACCGACGCCATCGCGCGCTGGAAGCGTCTGGAAGGGCGCGAGGTCTATTTCCTGACCGGAACCGACGAGCACGGCATCAAAATGGTGCAAACGGCGGCGACCCAGGGTGTGACACCGCGTGAATTGGCCGATCGCAACTCTGCGGAATTCCGCCGCCTGGCAGAAGTGCTCGATATCTCCAACGACGACTTCATCAGGACTACAGAGCCGCGTCATTACGAGGCTAGCCAGGCAATCTGGTCCAAAATGGCCGCCAGCAATAATGGCGACATTTTCCAGTCCACCTATAAGGGTTGGTACTCGGTGCGTGACGAGGCCTATTTCGACGAGGACGAGCTGACGGAAAAGGACGGCAAACGCTTCGCCCCCTCCGGCGCCGAGGTGAACTGGGTTGAGGAGCCGACCTATTTCTTCCGTCTGTCGGCCTATCAGCAGAAGCTGCTGGACCTCTATGAGAGCAATCCGGATTTCATCGCGCCCAAGGAGCGGCGCAATGAGATCATTTCGTTCGTCAAAAGTGGCCTGAACGACCTGTCGATCTCGCGCACCACCTTCGACTGGGGCGTTCCGGTGCCAGGCGCACCGGGTCACGTGATGTATGTGTGGGTCGATGCCCTGACCAATTACATCAGCGGCCTGGGCTTCCCTGACGAACAAAGCACGTTATTCAAGAAATTCTGGCCAGCGGATCTGCATGTCGTAGGCAAGGATATCATCCGCTTCCACACCGTCTATTGGCCCGCTTTCCTGATGAGCGCCGGTATCGAGGTGCAGCATCGCGTATTTGCCCATGGCTTCCTGACCGTTGATGGCCAGAAGATGAGCAAGTCGCTTGGCAATGTGGTCGATCCGTTTGAACTTGCTGAGGAATTTGGCGTCGATCAGCTCCGCTATTTCCTGCTGCGCGAGGTCTCCTTTGGCCAGGACGGCGACTATAGCCGTGACAAGCTGGTCAATCGCGTCAATGCCGATCTCGCCAACAATCTGGGCAATCTGGCCCAGCGCTCGCTGTCAATGATCAACAAGAACTGCGACGGGCTGGTACCGGACTATGCCGGAACGACGCCGGACGACGATGCCATTGTGGCCCAGGTCGATGCCGCGCTGGCCGAGGCGCAAAATGCCATGGATGCCCAATTGGTGCACGAGGCGGCCGGCGCTATCATTACGGCATTGAGCGCCGCCAATAACTACTTTGCGGCCCAGGAGCCGTGGGCACTCAAGAAAACCGATCCGGTCCGCATGGGTTCAGTGCTTTACCTGACGGCGGATGTAGTTCGCAGGCTGACCATTCCGCTGCTCGCCTTCGTGCCCCAGTCGGCCAATGCAATTCTCGATCAATTGGCCGTTCCGGCCGAGGCTCGTACTCTGGCAGCGGCGAGACTGGCCAATGGGCTGCAGAGCGGCGCGGCTTTGCCGGTGCCACAGGGCGTTTTCGCGCGGCTAGAACGCAAGGCCTCCTGATCATGCTGATCGACAGCCATTGCCATCTCGACTTCGACGCACTCGCCGGCGATATCGACGGCGTGGTGGCCCGTGCGGCGGCGGCTGGCGTGACGGGCATGGTCACGATTTCCACACGTGTGGATAACTTTTCCACATATGCGGCCATCGCGGAACGTTTCCCGAACGTCTGGTGCTCGGTCGGCACGCATCCGCATAATGCGGATCAGGAATTGCATATCCAGGCCGATGATCTGATCAGGCTTTCGGCCCATCCGCGCTGCGTTGCGATCGGCGAGGCGGGGCTCGATTACTTCTACGACAATGCCCCGCGCGAGGCGCAGGCGACGGGTCTGCGCCGGCATATCGCGGCGGCCCGATCCACAGGTCTTCCACTGGTTATCCACAGTCGCTCGGCCGATGATGACATGGCCGCGATTCTGGAGGAAGAAAGCGGGCAGGGGGCTTTCCCCTTCGTTTTGCATTGCTTCACCGCCGGGGCCGACCTGGCAAAGCGGGCGCTTGCCCTGGGCGGCTATATCTCATTTTCCGGCATCATAACCTTCCGCAATGCCGAGGAAATTCGCGAGGTGGCCAAGATCGTTCCGGCCGACCGCTATCTTGTCGAGACCGACGCTCCATATCTGGCGCCCATTCCGCATCGCGGCGAGTCCAATGAACCGTCCTTCGTGCGGCATACGGCCGAAAAACTGGCTGAAGTGCGCGGCATAGACCTGGCGACGCTCGGTCAGCAGACCACGGCGAACTTTGCCAGGCTTTTCTCGAAAACCGGCCTGAGCGCCTAGATGCCGGCCGCACAACGGATCATCGCGACGATCCTGGGATGCGGCTCATCGGGCGGCGTGCCGCGCATCGGCAATGTCTGGGGCGATTGCGATCCGGCCGAGCCACGCAACCGTCGCCGCCGCTGTTCATTGCTGGTCGAGGGTTGGAGCGAAGGCAGCGATGAGCCGACCCGAGTACTCATCGACACCGGCTGCGATCTGCGCGAGCAACTGCTCGAGGCCGAAGTGGACCGCGTCGAAGCCGTGTTCTACACGCACGAGCATGCCGATCACACCCATGGCATAGACGATCTGCGGGTTCTGGCTCTGCACAACCGGCGGCTGGTCGACGTCTATTTCACCGAAGCAACCGGCGCCCGCATTCGTGAGGCCTTCGGCTATTGCTTCACCGCGCCGCCCGGGAGCTCCTATCCGCCAATCCTCAATGCCCATGAGATCGAGGCCGGGTCCGAAATTCTTGTCGACGGGCCGGGCGGCACCATTGCCGTGCGCGCATTCGAGCAGACCCATGGCGATATCACCTCGCTGGGCTTCCGCATTGCCGACTTTGCCTATTGCTGCGACCTGTCGGGGTTTCCCGCGCAATCGCACGAGGCGATAACCGGACTTTCGCTCTGGGTGATCGACGCCTTGCGACCCACGCCGCATCCCAGCCATCTGAGCCTGCCGGAGACGCTGGAGTTGATCGGCAAATTCGCGCCGCAGCAGGCAGTGCTGACCAACATGCATATCGATCTCGACTACCAAGCCACCGATGCAACGACGCCCGACAACGTCACGCCGGCATTCGACGGCATGCAGATCGACGTCATGGCAGGCCGCATTCTCAACCTCTAGGGGAACGGAGATCGGCCGGAAAACCTGGGTTTTCGCGCCTCAGATAGTTCCATAATATATATTATGCGAATTATGGATGTGGAGAAAGGCGATCTCTCTGTCCGCCCGAAATCCGACAAATCCGATGACAAGACGCGGCTTTTGCAGGCACGATCGCTGTGCCCCCAATCGCCAGGATTGGCCCTACCCATAAGGAGCCGTGCACATGAGCACCGCGAACGACGCCCGCTTCTGGGATCGGACCTCCCGGCGATATGCTGCGGCGCCGGTTGCCGATCAGGTCGGATATGAGCGGACGCTTGCCCGAACCCGTGATTTTTTGAGACCCGATGATCGGGTGCTGGAACTGGGTTGCGGTACGGGATCGACTGCGCTGCTTTTGGCGCAGAATGTGCGGAATTATCTCGCCACCGATATTTCGTCTGAAATGATCGCCATTGCCGAGGAAAAGCACGCCAAGGCCCCTGTCCCCGGGCTCGCCTTCCGCGTGGCCGTCGCGGAAGAGCTTGCGACTGAACTGCCCATCGGCGCCGTGCTGGGGTTCAATTATCTGCATCTGGTGCGTGACCTGCCCGCTACGCTTCGGCATATCAATGCCCTGCTTGAAAGCGGCGGTCTGTTTATCTCCAAGACCCCCTGCCTGGGCGACATGAACCCACTCATACGGCTGGTTCTGTTGCCGGCGATGCACGCAATCGGTCAAGCGCCTCATGCCAACGCCTTCAGGGCTGAGGCACTGACGCAGCGAATGGTCGACGCCGGCTTTGAGATTGTTGCCACCGAAAGCCACGCGAGCAAGGGCAAGGAAAGCCTGCCCTATATCGTAGCGCGCAAGCGATGATCTAGTCGCTCCCTGTAGCGGCTCAAATCACTGTCATATGCCTTTCATATGAACATCGTAGGCAGCCGATGCGGCTGGGGATTTTCTAAACCCTTGGTCGCGCTTCGCCCATTATTCCGTCACGCCATGTTCATTTGAAATCATCTCTTTGCCAAATGAACATCTCGTTGCTACGACTAGCAAGCGAGGACGGAGATCCTTTGCTAAAAAACAGGAGGAACGACCCCATGAAGAAATTTGCGCTGCTGTTGTCGACGGGCGTAGTCGCCGCCCTCGCCTATGCGCCTGCCGCCTCGGCCCAGACTGAAATCGCCTGGTGGCATGCCATGGATGCCGAGCTTGGCAAGAAGCTCGAAGAAATCGCCCAGGGCTTCAATGACAGCCAGACCGAATACAAGGTCGTTCCGACCTATAAAGGCACCTACCCCGAAACCCTGACCGCTGCCATTGCCGCGTTCCGCGCCAATGAACAGCCTGCGATCGTGCAGGTCTTTGAAGTGGGCACCGGCACGATGATGGCCGCCAAGGGCGCCGTCTACCCCGTCTATCAGTTGATGGCCGACAATGGCGAACCCTGGGATCCGTCGGGCTTCCTGGCGCCGGTAACGGGCTATTATTCGGACACCGAGGGCAACATCCTCTCCATGCCGTTCAATTCGTCCACCCCGATCATGTATTACAACAAGGACGTGTTCGAAAAAGCCGGGCTTGATCCCGAGACCCCGCCCAAGACCTGGGCCGAACTGGAGACCATGAGCCGCACTATCATGGAATCGGGCGCCGCCTCATGCGGCTTCACCAGCGGCTGGATCACCTGGGTGCAGACCGAAAACCTCTCGGCCATCCACGACCAGCCCTATGGCACGCTAGAAAACGGCTTTGGCGGTCTGGGTACCGAGTTCACGTTCAATGGTCCGGTGCAGGTCAAGCACTGGGATAACCTCAAGAAATGGGCCGACGACGGTCTATTCCAGTATGGCGGCCCTGGTGGCGGCGCCGATGCTCCGCCGAAGTTCTACGCGCAGGAATGCGCCATCTACATGAACTCCTCGGCATCACGTGCCGGCGTCATCGCCAATTCCAAGGATTTCGAAGTTGGTTTCGCACCCCTGCCCTATTATGACGACGTAACCACCGATCCGAAGAACTCAATCATCGGCGGCGCGACCCTCTGGACCCTCAATGGCAAGGACCCTGCGGTCTACAAGGGCGTGGCCCAGTTCTACACCTATCTGAGCCAGCCCGAAGTGCAGGCCGCCTGGCACCAGGCGACCGGTTACCTGCCGATTACCAATGCCGCCTACGAGCTTGGTCAGTCGCAAGACTACTACGCCCAGAATCCCGGCTCCGACATCGCCATCCAGCAGATCACCCGCGGTACGCCGACTGCCAATTCCAAGGGTGTTCGTTTCGGCAACCTGACCCAGGCCCGCGCCGTGGTGGATGAAGAGTTCGAAGCCATGCTGGCCGGCTCCAAGACCGCCCAGGAGGCTCTGGACACCGCAGTCGAGCGCGGCAACCAGATCCTGCGCGATTTCGAGGCGGCCAACCAGTAAGCGGCGCTCCACCGATCCCTAAACCCCGCCTCACCCTTTCCAGGGTGGGGCAACCGTGCATCAGGCACGGCGTGAACGAGGCGGAGCATGCAGGCCAAGCGAACTATTTTCCCCAATAAGGTCCTTCCCTATGTGCTGCTGGTCCCGCAGCTCGCAGTGACCTTGATCTTTTTCATCTGGCCGGCATTGCAGGCGGTCAAATCCTCTTTCGAGCGCGAAGATCCATTCGGCTTCAAGACCACCTTTGTCTGGTTCGAAAACTACCGGCGGCTGTTTGCCGAAGCGAGCTATATCGGCTCGCTGGGCAGGACGGCGGTATTCGCCACCAGCGTCACCGTGCTTTCGATGTGCCTGTCGCTGCTGCTTGCGGTAGCGGTCAATCGCGTGCTGCGGACCAACCGGCTCTATACGACGCTCCTGGTCTGGCCCTATGCCGTGGCGCCGGTCGTGGTGGGTATTCTGTGGTGGTTCATGTTCAACCCCACGATCGGCATCGCCCCCTATATGCTGCGGGCACTCGGCGTCAGCTGGAACCATCGTGTCGACGGCGTCGATGCCATGATCCTGGTCATCATCGCGGCCAGCTGGAAGCAGATATCGTATAACTTCCTGTTCTTCGTGGCCGGGCTGCAATCGGTGCCGCAATCGCTGATCGAGGCGGCCGCCATAGATGGCGCCGGGCCCTTCAAGCGGTTCTGGACGATCGTCTTTCCGCTGCTCTCGCCGACCACGTTTTTCCTGCTCATCGTCAACATCAATTACGCCATGTTCGACACGTTCGGCATTATCGATGCGACCACCCAGGGCGGACCGGCCCAGGCCACCAATATCCTGGTGTACAAGGTCTATTCGGACGGTTTCCTGGGCCTCAATATCGGCTCGTCTTCTGCGCAGTCGGTTGTGCTGATGCTGATCGTCATCGCCCTCACCGCAATCCAGTTCCGCTTCGTCGAGCGGCGCGTGCAGTATTAAGGGAGCGGCGCAAATGGTTGAAAACAGACCCTTTCTGGCATTTCTCACCCACCTCGTCCTCATCCTGGGCGTGGTGATCGTGGTGTTCCCGGTCTATCTGGCCTTCATCGCCTCGACCCATGGTCCGGGCGACTTCATGCGCGGTCTTGTCCCCCTGCTGCCGGGGCCGCATATGATCGAGAATTACAGCTTCATGCTCAACGAGGGCATATCGAGCGCCGGGGCCCCGCCCCTCTCGATCATGCTGCTCAATTCGCTGGTGATGGCCATCCTGATCGCCGTGGGCAAGATCATCATCTCGATCCTGTCGGCCTATGCCATCGTGTTCTTCAAGTTCCCGTTCCGGCTATTGGCCTTCTGGATCATCTTCATCACGCTGATGCTGCCGGTCGAGGTGCGCATCATTCCCACCTTCAAGGTCGTGTCAGACCTGGGGATGCTCAATTCCTATCCGGGCCTCATCATTCCCCTGATTGCTTCGGCGACCGCGACTTTCCTCTTCCGCCAGTTCTTCCTCACCGTACCGGACGAGCTGATGGAGGCCGCGCGTGTCGATGGCGCCGGCCCGATGAAGTTCTTCCGCGATATCCTACTGCCCTTGAGCCGCACCAATATCGCGGCGCTCTTCGTGATCCTCTTCATCTATGGCTGGGTGCAGTACCTGTGGCCGCTGCTGGTGACCACTGACAGCCGCTATTACACGGTCGTCATGGGTATCAAGCGGCTGGCCGCCACGGCTGATTCCGAGCCGCAATGGAACTTTGTCATGGCCGCCGTGATGCTGGCCATGCTGCCCCCCGTTCTTGTCGTCATCCTGATGCAGCGCCTTTTCGTCAAAGGCCTGGTCGAAACCGAGAAATAAGCACCATGGCAAGCATCGACATTTCAGGCGTTAAAAAGGTCTATGCCGGCGGCGTCACAGCAATCCATAGCCTCGACCTGGCCATTCCCGATGGCGAACTCGTTGTGTTGGTTGGCCCGTCCGGCTGCGGAAAATCCACGCTGTTGCGCATGATTGCGGGGCTTGAGGCGATCACCGATGGGACGATCTCGATCGGCGGCACCGTGGTGAATGCCAAGGAGCCGGCCGAGCGCGATATCGCCATGGTGTTCCAGAATTACGCGCTCTATCCGCATATGACGGTGCGCGGCAATCTCGAATATGGCCTCAAGAATCGCGGCACCCCGCGGGACGAGATCGACCGCCGTGTCAGCGAAGCGGCCCGGATTCTTGAAATCGAACCCTTCCTCGAGCGCCGGCCACGGCAATTGTCGGGCGGCCAGCGTCAGCGCGTGGCCATGGGGCGCGCCATTGTGCGCCAGCCCAAGGCCTTCCTCTTCGACGAGCCCTTGTCCAATCTCGATGCCAAGCTGCGCGGGCAGATGCGTATCGAAATCAAGCGGCTGCAGCGGAGCCTCGCCACCACCAGCGTCTATGTGACCCATGATCAGCTCGAGGCCATGACCCTGGCCGATCGGCTCGTGGTGATGAATGCCGGCCGCATCGAGCAGGTCGGCGCGCCCATAGCGCTATATGAACGGCCCGCAACCCTGTTCGTGGCCGGCTTCATCGGCTCGCCACCGATGAACCTGATCGATCTGGCCTATTTGCAGAGCAAAGGGGCCCTTGAGCTGCCGGCAAACACCGATCTCGTCGGCATCAGGCCCGATACCATCCACCTGGCCCGGCCGGACGCCCCCCACATCGCCCTGGACGCAACGGTCGAGCTCTACGAGCCGATCGGCGGCGAGAGCCATTTGCATATGCGGCTCGAAGGCAGCGGACAGTTGATCGTTGCCGCAGTTCCGGCACGGACCGCGGCTACCGAAGGCGCGACGGTCAAACTCTATGTCAGCAATACCGATCTGCACCCCTTCAACAAGGAAACCGGCCGTCGTACAGACTAGGGCTCTGCGCGACGGTCCCCCAACCATTTCCATCCGAGTTCAATGATGTCTGACCCGCGGCTTTCCGAACGGCAGAACGACATTCTCGCGCGAATCGGCGCACGCGGCGTGCAGCAGATCGACATGCTGGCGCGCGACTATGGCCTGACGACCCAGAGCATCAGGCGGGATATCAACTTCCTCTGCTCGCTGGGACTAGCGAGGCGCCTACATGGTGGCGTCGATCTGCCTGTCATGCCGCAGAACACACCCGTCAATGCGCGCGCCAGGCTGCACGGCCCGGCCAAACGCCTCATCGCGGCGCGCATTGCGCAGGACATTCCGGATGGCTCGACGGTCTTTCTGGGGATCGGGACCACGGTGCAGTTCACCGCCGAGGCCCTGCGCAATCACACCGGGCTGACCGTCGTCACCAATAATGTGGATGTGGCGCTTATTCTGGGCAATGTGCCCGGGATCGAGCTGCATCTTACCGGTGGTGTCTGGCGCCCGAACGACCGCGACCTGGTCGGCCCGGAGGCCAGCCTCTATTTCGAAAAATTTCATGCCACCCACTCGGTCGTGGGTGCCGGCGGTCTTCATCCGGTCAGCGGGGCGCTGGATTTCAGCTATGGCGATGCGCAGATCACCAATGCCATCATCCGGAATTCACGGACGCGCTATCTGGCGGCAGATGTCAGCAAATGGGAGCGATCGGCCGCCGTTCGCGTGGCTGCCTTCTCGCAGTTCAGCTATCTGGTGACCGACCGCCTGCCCGAGCAGGCCGATACCAGGCACGCCCTGCACGATAGCGGCATTGCCGTCATCGTTTGCGACGAAGCAGTCGGCTAGCGCTGCCCCGGCAGCGGCATCCGCTCGATCTCGGCGAGAACCTCAAGCATGCCGGCGACATTGTGCTCGGCGATCTCCCTGCCCTTTTCGGCCGTCGCCAGCGAGGCGTCGCCGACTGCTCCACTCGGATTGATGTCGGAGGCGATCCACGCATAGGTATGGCCGAAAGCCCCGGTGGGCCGGAGATATTTGAATTCGGCCTCATCGCGCGCAGCGATTGAAACGAAGTTTTCGGCGCGCGCCATATCGACGAGGTCGGGCCGGAAATGCAGGATCAGTGAGGTTTCCGCGTCTCCGCCATGGATGCCATGACGGCGCTCCAGGTCGCTCAACAGACCGGCAGGCGTAAAGCGCCAGCCGCTCTTGACGGCCAGCATGCCTGTCTGCACCCGCAGCTCGCGGGCAACGATGCCCATGATCTCTTCATTGCCGCCATGGGAATTGACGAAGATGATCTTGCGCACCCCTGCCCGCGCCACTTCCAGCCCGATTTGCGTCCAGGCATCGATCAGATTGGTCGCCTTGTGGCTGAGCGTGCCTCTGGCCCAGATATGCTCGTTGGATTTACCCACGGCCTGAACCGGCAGGATGCGGATGTCCAACTCGGCCGGTGCGCGCTCGGCGAGCAGTTCCATCATGGATTGGTTGATGATGGTGTCGGTGCCCACCGGCAGATGCGGCCCATGCTGCTCCACCGCAGCTATCGGCAGCACCGCAATGGTCTTTACCGGGTCGAGATCGCTGAAGTCGGACGCAGAAAAGTCGGTCCACCAGATTTTGCGAGTCATGAAAATTTCCTCACGCCGGGCCGGCGGCAATGGCTTCGATTTCGACCACGAATTCCGGCCGGGCAAAGCCCGAGACGATCATCAGGGTGGAAGCCGGATAAGGTTCGGCAAACAAGGCGTTCCGCACCCCCATATAGCCCGGCAGATGCTCCCTACCGGTCACATAGGCGTTGATGCGGATGATATTGGCCAGCGTCATGCCGGCCTCGCCAAGAATGGCAGCAATATTGTCGAAACAGATTCGCGCCTGCTCCGCGCAATCGAGCGGCACTACCTTGTCGGCCCCGATGCCCAACTGCCCCGAACAAAACACCAGGCGCTGCCCGGCAGGCACGACAATGCCATGGCTATAGGGCGCGAAAGGCGGGTGAATCTGGGTGGGAGAAAGCGGTGTCGCCATGGTGGGGTATTTCCTTGAGGTCGGGATGCTAGCGACGAGTAAAGCGCTTGCCTAGCCCAAAATTGCACAATCTGCATGCATGGCAGGCATTTTGTATTGCTGCCCATTTTTTGACTTCACAACACGGCAAGAGAAGGACAACAATTGCGCAAGCGACATGGTCGCACAAAATTTGGTCGTGGCTGCTGTCAGTCATGCCGGGGAGCGCAAGATGCACGATTTCACCAAACTCGCCTCATCATCGGTCCTGATCCTGGGACTTCTGACCGCCGCCGCAGCGGCGCAGGACAAGGTCACTTTCGGCACCAATTGGCTCGCCCAGGCCGAACATGGTGGCTATTACCAGGCCGTGGCCGATGGCACTTACGCGAAATACGGTCTGGACGTGACGATCCGCCAAGGCGGGCCGCAGGCGCCCAATGGCCAATTGCTCGTCGCCGGCCAGCTCGATTTCTACATGGGCGGCATGGGCACCATCGACTCGGTCTCGCGTGGCATCCCGGTCGTCACCGTCGCAGCGATATTCCAGAAGGACCCTCAGGTGCTGCTGGCTCATCCCGATGCACCCTTCACCGATCTGGCGAGCCTGACCGGCGCCAGCAAGATGATCCTGGGCAAGGATAGTCTCTTCAGCGGCTTCTGGCCGTGGATGAAGTCGACGATGGAGGGGTTCTCCGACGACAAATACGAGCCCTACACCTTCAACCCGGCTCCGTTCATTGCCGATCCGCTGGCCGTTCAGCAGGGCTATTTGACGTCCGAGCCATACGAGATCGAACGCCAGACCGGCTGGGCACCGAAAATCTACCTGCTCGCCGATTTCGGTTATGACCCCTACTCCACCGCCATCGAAACGCGGCAGGAGATCGTGGACAAAAATCCCGACCTGGTTCAGCGCTTCGTCGATGCCTCCATTATCGGCTGGTACAACTATCTCTATGGCGACAACAGCGCCGCCAACGAGCTGATCAAGAAGGACAATCCCGAGATGACCGATGGTCAGCTCGCCTTCTCGCTGGCCAAGCTCAAGGAATATGGCGTGGTCGTTTCCGGCGAGGCTGAAACTGAGGGCATTGGCTGCATGACGGCCGAACGCTGGCAGGCCTTCTATGACATGATGGTCAAAGCGGGCGTCTACGAAGCCGGTGTCGATATCTCCAAATCGTTCTCGACCGAATTCGTCTGCAAGGGCGTTGGCCTGGAGCTGGCCAAGGCCGAGTAGGACGCCGACGATCGGCACGGGCAATCCCGCCCGTGCCGTTTTGACCCTAATCCGGGTTTCCGATATTGACCGATATAGCTGCCGCCGCCCGCCTCCCCGAGGTTGAAACTGCCCGCGCCATCGTCTCGATGCGCAACGTCACCAAAGTGTTCTCCAACGGCACTCTGGCGCTCAAGGACATGTCCCTGGATGTGAAGGGCGGCGAATTCATCTCGCTGCTCGGCCCCTCCGGCTGCGGCAAGTCGACGGCCTTGCGCATCATTGCCGGGCTGGGCGCGCCAAGCTCCGGCACCATCGATTGGCCCTCGTCCAAGATCAACGCCAAGGGCCTGCCCGAGGGCGATGTCGGCTTTGTCTTCCAGGACCCGACGCTGATGCCCTGGGCCACTGTCTTCGACAATGTGCACCTGCCGCTCAAGCTCCGGGGTGTCTCCAAGGCTGAGGCTCAAGACCGCATCATGGAAGGGCTGGTCAGCGTCGGCCTGGCCGATTTCGCCAAGGCCTATCCGCGCGAACTCTCGGGCGGCATGCGCATGCGAGTTTCCATCGCCCGCGCGATGGTCACGCGGCCCAGGCTATTGCTGATGGACGAGCCCTTCGCGGCGCTGGACGAGATCACGCGCCAAAAGCTCAATGACGACGTTTTGCGGCTCTGGAGCCAGTTCGGCATGACGGTGATCTTCGTGACCCATTCGGTCTACGAGTCTGCCTATCTCTCAAGCCGCATCGTGGTGATGCGGGCGCGGCCCGGCCAGGTCTTCACCGATATGCAGATTGCCCAGCCCGCCATGCGCGACCACGATTACCGCACCTCGGAAGGGTACCGGCAGACCTGCCAGACGGTTTCCGATGCCCTGCAGCGCGCCATCCATGCCGCGGAGATCGCATCATGAACCAGATCAAGACCATCGCCCCCGCCGAGGCCGGGACCGACAGCGCAGTAGCCGCCCTGCTGCCGCGCACCACGCGAAACGAAAAGATCATCCGCGTGGCCGTGCCGCTTCTGGCGCTGGTCTCGGCCATCCTGCTCTGGCACATCCTCGTGACGGTCAATGGCATACCCAAATATCTCCTGCCGGGCCCGGTCGATGTCGCTATCGCCCTGTTCACCGATTCAGGCACGCTTTGGCCTGCCCTGCTCGTCACCCTCAAGATCACCTTCATGGCCCTAGCCCTGGCGCTGATCGGCGGCGTAGGGCTGGCAATCCTACTGGTGCAATCGCGCATTCTCGAACTGGCGCTGTTTCCCTTCGCGGTGATCCTGCAGGTGACCCCGATGATCGCCATCGCGCCGCTGCTGCTGATTTATGCCCCGGACACGCAGACGGCCCTGCTCATCTGCGCCTTCATCGTGGCCTTCTTCCCCATCCTCTCCAACATGGCGCAGGGCCTGAAGAGCGTCGATCATAACCTGCTCAATCTGTTCGAGCTTTACGGCGCATCGTCCTGGCAGACCCTGATCTACCTCAAGATCCCGGCCTCCATGCCCTATTTCATGGCAGGCCTCAGGATTGGCGGCGGCCTTTCGCTGATCGCGGCCGTGGTGGCGGAATTCGCGGCCGGTTCCGCCGGCCAGGGCGCGGGCCTAGCCTTTCGGCTGCTGGAAAGCCAGTACCGGCTCAACCTGCCGCGCCTCTTCGTTGCCCTGCTGATGCTCTGCGGCACCGGCATTGCCATTTTCGGGCTGACTTCGTTTATCTCCTGGCTGACGCTGCATCGCTGGCACGAGAGCGCGATCAAGCGGGAGAATTGAGTTTGACCATCGCGATACCCTCGACTGGCCGCTATACGCTCGCCAATGCCAATGTGCCTGCCGCTGTAATGGGCGAACCGGCCTCCGGCGCCTTGCGCCTGGTCGACATCGACATTGCCGATGGCATAGTCACCGCCATCGCTGCGGCGACTGGTGGCCCAACGGACGCTTCACGCATCGATCTCGACCATGGGCTCGTCCTGCCCGCCTTTGTGGATATGCATACCCATCTCGACAAGGGCCATATCTGGCCGCGGAAACAGAACCCGGACGGCACCTGGCTCGGCGCGCTGATGGCCGTCGGCGAGGATCGACGGGCCAGCTGGTCGGCTTCCGACGTCGAGCGCCGCATGGATTTCGCCCTGCGTTGCGCCTGGGCGCACGGCACGGCGGCCATCCGGACCCATATCGACAGCGCCCCGCCGCAGCACGAAATTTCCTGGGATATCCTCGAGGCCATGCGCGCAGATTGGGCCGGCCGCATCGAAGTGCAGGCCGTCTCGCTGATTGGCCCCGACGATATTCTCGACCGCGACAACCTGCGCGCAGTCGCCACCCGCACCAAGGCCGCCAAAGGCCTGCTGGGCGGCTCGACCGGCGCTCATCCGGACAACCCCGCCATTATGCGGGCGCTGCTGGAAACGGCGGGCGATTTCGGCCTCGATATCGATCTGCATATCGACGAGACGGGAGACCCCGCCGCCGATGCCCTTCACTGCCTAGCCGAGGCGGTGATCGAGACCGGCTTTACCGGCAAAGTCACCGCCGGCCATTGCTGCGCCATCGCAATCCAGCCCGAAGCGACCGCCATGGCAACGATCGAGCGTGTGGCGCGGGCCGGCATCGCCGTCGTTTCGCTGCCGATCTGCAACATGTACCTACAAGACCGCCGCAATATCGACGGCGTAAGGACGCCGCGCTGGCGAGGTGTTACGCTGCTCAACGAGCTCAAGGCCGCCGGCGTGCCCGTTGCCATGGCTTCGGATAATACGCGCGACCCGTTCTACGCCTATGGCGACCTGGATGGTTTCGAGGTGCTGCGCGAAGGGGCGCGCATCCTCCATTTCGATCACCCGCAAGATGATGCCTTCAGCTGGGTCCGATCGGTCAGCGCCGACCCCGCGGCGATCGGTGGTTTCAACTATTCGGGGACAATCAGCGCCGGGGCGCCGGCCGAACTGCTCCTGTTCCGCGCCCGCAACTGGACCGAACTGATGGCGCGGCCGCAGACCGACCGCACCGTATTGCGGGGAGGCGCGGCGATAGACACCGCCCTGCCCGATTACCGTGAACTCGACGACCTGATGGGACGACCAGCATGAGCATTTCAGATTTCCGCGCAGACCTTGGCGATATCCCGGTCGAAGATCATCCCCGTATCGTACAGCAGCGCAGCCGCGACCATTACTGGTATTCCCCCGTGCTCAAGGCCAAGCTCGACCACGTGACCGCCGAAATCGTCGTGTCGCCACGCTCCAATGAGGAGGTGAAAACCGTCCTCGCTGCCGCCTTCCGCCATGGTGTCGCCATCACGCCGCGCGGGGCCGGCACGGGCAATTACGGCCAGGCCATGCCGCTATCGGGCGGCGCCATGCTCAATCTGATGAACATGGATAAGGTTCTGGACATCAAGAAAGATCGCGTCCGGGCACAGGCCGGCGCGGTATTGGAACAGATTGACCACCAGACGCGGGCCGCCGTGGACGGCGAATTGCGCTTCCACCCCTCTACCTATCGCATGGCCAGTCTTGGCGGCTTTATTGCCGGCGGCTCCGGCGGCGTCGGCTCGGTGCGCTGGGGCGGGCTGCGCAATCTCGGCAGCATTCTGGGCGTCAAGGTCATCACCTGCGAGCAAACGCCCCGCGAACTCGATCTGGTGGGCGAAGACGTGCTCAAGGTCGCCCACGCCTATGGCACCAATGGCATTATCGTCGAAGCGGAGATGCCGCTGACCCAGGCCCATGACTGGATCGGCATGATGGTCGGCTTCGACGATTTCATCGATGCCTGCCGCTTTGGCGGCGCAGTCGCGCTGCAGGATGGATTGCTGGTCAAGGAAGTTGCGCCCTGCGCGGCGCCTATCCCCCAGGATTACTTCAACCGCCACAAGCCCTATATCCGCGACGGACAATCCGTCGTGCTGCTGATGGTGGCGCCTGTCGCGGCCGAGGCAATGACCCTATTCATCGCCCATCACAAGGGCGAAATGCTGTACCGCTCGGACCTGGCCAGCGAGGAAGAGCGCAAGCGCCTGCCACCAATTTACGAGCTGGCCTGGAACCACACGACGCTGCGCGCGCTCAAGGTCGATCCGACGATCACCTATCTCCAGACCCGCTATCCCACCGTGGCCCATATCGAAAAAATCATCTCGATCCTCGGCGACGAATTGCCCATGCATATCGAGGTCGGCCGGCAGGATGGCGTAGTCATGTATGGCGGCCTGCCGCTGGTACGCTACACGACGGAAGAGCGGCTCAACGAGATCATTCGCATTCACGAAGACAACGGCTGCACGGTATTCAATCCGCATCGCTACACGCTCGAGGAGGGCGGCATGAAGCGGACCGATCAGAAGCAGCTTGATTTCAAGCGCGAGGCCGACCCAAGGGGCATGCTCAATCCCGGCAAGATGATCGCCTGGGACGACCCCAACTTCGATTTCAATGCTGGAAAGGTCTGGCTGTTCGACGGGCTCAATCCGGTGAGCGCGGCCTGATGCGCGTCCATGTCATCCATGCCCACCCGGTGGAAACCAGCTTCAATCGCGCCCTGTTCGATGCCGTGGTGGCCGAACTGACCGACAATGGGCATGAGGTCGATGCCCTCAATCTCTACGACGAACGGTTCGATGCCGTGCTGAGCCGGGAAGAACGCCTCAACTACCATGAGGTCCCCAGCAACCTGACGCCGGCCGTAAAACCCTACGTCGACCGCCTCCGTGCAGCCGATGCGATCGTCTTCGTGCATCCTGTCTGGAACTACGGTTATCCCGCTATTCTCAAAGGGTATTTTGATCGCATCTTCCTGCCGGGTGTAGCTTTTGTGATAGAAGGCGGGGGCGACCGCGGCAAGCTGGAGCCCAATCTCAAGAACATCAAGAAAGCGGCCTTCGTCACCACCTACGGCGGCAACCGCTTCCGCACCATGATCATGGGCGATCCACCCCGGCGCATAGCGCGGCGTTGGGGCTGGGCGACATTCCGCACGCTGCCGAAATATCTGGCGCTCTACGACATGAACAATTGCACGCCGGAGCAGCTGAACGGCTTCATTCAGACGGTTCGCAGCGAGATCGGCAAGTTCTAAGCTCTGCTTCCGATTCCCAGCTCCGAGCATCGCCATGCAGCCCTCCCGCGACATTTCCCGCCTCATCGAGATCATGGCTGCGCTGCGCAATCCCGTTGGCGGCTGTCCATGGGATCTCGAACAGGATTTCTCCTCCATCCGTCACTATACGATCGAGGAAGCCTATGAGGTTGCCGACGCCGTCGAGCGGCAAGATTTTTCCGATCTGCGCGAGGAACTGGGCGATCTGCTGCTGCAGCCGATCTATCACGCGCAGATGGCCAGCGAGGCTGGGCAGTTCGACATTGGCGACGTGATCTACGGCATCACCGAAAAACTGATCCGCCGGCATCCGCATGTTTTCGGCGATGTGGATGCCAGTGATTCCGATGCGGCCAAGGGCCGTTGGGAGGCCATCAAGGCGCAGGAGCGCGCGGCCAAGGCGGAACGAAAGGGCGAAACCACCCCCTCCGTGCTTGATGACGTCCCAACACCCCTGCCCGCTCTGGCGCGGGCGGAAAAGCTCACCAAGCGAGCCGCCAAGGTGGGGTTCGACTGGCCGGACTACGCCTCGGTGCGGGAGAAGGCGGCAGAGGAATTGACCGAGGTCGACGATGCTGTGGCGGCCGGAAACCAGGCCGCCACGCATGAGGAAATCGGCGATCTCCTGTTTGCGGTGGTCAATCTGGCTCGCCACGCCGGCGTCGATGCCGAAGCGGCGCTGCGTGATGCCAATCTCAAATTCACGCGACGCTTTCATTATGTCGAGGCTAGGTGCCGCGAAGATGGTATCGAGCCCAGCGATGCCGGGCTCGAGCGGTTGGATGGCTATTGGAACGAGATCCGCAAGGCCGACAAGGCGTCCCGCTAAGCGTCCGAACCCTCGATCCGGCCATTGAAGCGCTCGAGGAACGCCGCCTTGTGACGCGGTTCTACGCGTACGACGAAGCCGGAGCCTTTTTCGGTCGCTTCATCTCGCGAGATGATCTCGGCATGCGAATGCAACCAGCCGATATCGCTGCCGGCGCTGTGCGGCACATGCACATGATAGGTGCGGCTCTTATCAGCCAGGGCGGCTTCTATCGCCAGCTTGAGCGCGTCCAGCCCCTGCCCCGTCTTGGCAGAAACCGGTACAACGGCAGCGACTTTGCCCGCTGGGCTGACAGCGGCAAGCGCCTCATCCGGCGAACCGTCGACCGTCTCCAGCAGGTCGATCTTGTTCCAGACCTCGATGATCGGTGTCGTTTCCGCCGACACGCCGAGATCGCCCAGCACCTTGAGCACATCAAGCGCCTGCGCCAGATGGTCGGGATTGGCCACGTCGCGGGCATGCAGAATCACGTCGGCATCGACGACTTCTTCCAGTGTTGCTCGGAAGGCCGCGACCAGATCGGTCGGCAGATCCGCCACGAAGCCCACCGTGTCGCTCAGGATGACCTCACGCCCATGCGGCAGTTCCAGCCTGCGGACGGTTGTATCGAGGGTCGCGAAAAGCAAATCCTCGGCGAACACCCCTGCCCCGGTCAATGTATTGAACAGGCTCGACTTTCCAGCATTGGTATAGCCAACAAGAGCCACGATCGGGAATGGCGTGTCGTCGCGCTGCCGGCGCTGCTGGGCGCGGGTCTTCTTGACCTTTTCCAGGCGTTCTTCGAGCAGCACGATGCGGTCGGTGAGCTGGCGCCGATCGCTTTCGATCTGCGTTTCGCCAGGGCCACCCATAAAGCCCATGCCGCCACTGCCGCGCTGGCGCTCAAGGTGGGTCCATGAGCGCACCAGGCGGCTTTTCTGGTAATTGAGATGGGCAAGCTCGACCTGCAGCACGCCTTCGCGTGTCGCGGCACGCTCGCCGAAGATTTCGAGGATGAGCCCGGTGCGGTCCAGCACCTTGGTGCCGGTTTCCTTTTCCAGATTGCGCTGCTGGATCGGATTGAGCGCGGCATCAACCAGCAACAGGTCGATCCCCTCTTCCTTGACCCGCTCGGCCAGCGTTTCGACATGCCCGCCGCCGATAAAGGTCGCCGGCTTGATTTCGCGGACCTTGACGACTTCGGAGAAGATGATGTCTAGCCGGATAGCCCCGGCCAGGCCTTCGAACTCGGCCTTGCGTGCTTCGATGCTGTGCTGGGAAAAGTGCCCGCGGACATCGGGACAAATCAATCCGGCCCTGGTCGGCTGGGTCCGCCGATCGATAAACGCCTGCGGGCCGCCCTTTTGGACGGCCTCGTCGTCGTGAAAATCGCTCATATAAGCTCGTTAGTCGTCGTGGTTCTGTTCTGGATCGAACAGCTGGATCGGCGCGCCCGGCATGATCGTCGAGATGGCGTGCTTATAGACCAGTTGGGACTGGGCGTCACGGCGCAGC
>DATMSY010000091.1:0-12089 GCA_035565135.1 Devosia sp. | reverse complement strand
AGCCAGACGGCGCCGGAGGCCGACTTGCCCATCTTCTCGCCCGATGCCTTGGTCAGTAGCGGGGTCGTCAGCGCATAAAGCTGCTCACCACCCATGCGGTGGTTGAGGTCGACACCGTTGATGATATTGCCCCACTGATCCGACCCGCCCATCTGCAACACGGTGCCATAGCGCCGGTTCAGCTCGGTGAAGTCGTAGCCCTGCATGATCATGTAGTTGAATTCGAGGAAGCTCAGCGACTGCTCCCGGTCGAGCCGCAGCTTGACCGAGTCGAAGCTGAGCATGCGATTGACCGAGAAATGCCGGCCCACATCGCGCAGGAATTCGACATAGTTGAGCTTGAGCAGCCAATCGGCATTGTTCACCATGATGGCCGGATTGGAGCCCTCATAGTTCAGAATATTGCTGTAGACCTTCTTGATGCTGGCAATATTGGTCTCGATCTGCTCGACGGTCAGGAGCTTGCGCTGATCATCGCGGAACGAGGGATCGCCCACCATCGAGGTGCCGCCGCCCATCAGGCTGATCGCCTTGTGGCCGGTTTCCTGCAGCCAGTAGAGCATGGTGACGGTGATCAGATTGCCGATATGGATCGAGGTCGCCGTGGCGTCATAGCCGACATAGCCGGTGATCGGACCCTTGAGGGCCAGGGCATCGAGCCCTTCGGGATCGGAAATCTGGTGAATGAAGCCGCGCTCATCGAGCACGCGCAGGAAATCGGATTTGAACTTGGTCATCTGGTGCGATCCAAAGGCCCCACCACAGGGTCATTCCCGCGAAAGCGGGAACCTCTGTTTAAGGGCCACCGAAAGAGAAACGGAGGTTCCCGCTTTCGCGGGAATGACACCGTGGGTGGAACTTGATCGCGGTGTGTGCGCTCGAAACTAGCGCCCGCCGCCGGCGGCGATCTCCTGCCGGCGACGGTCGAGATAGTCGGCGCAGCGGGTGGTCAATTCGTCGATCTTGCCTTCGAAGAAGTGGTTGGCGCCATCCACGATCTGCTGCTCGATGGTGATGCCCTTCTGGGTCTTGAGCTTGTCCACCAGCTTCTGCACCGAGGTGGGCGGAGCCACACGGTCCTTGTCGCCATGAATGATCAGGCCGGACGAGGGGCAGGGGGCCAGGAACGAGAAGTCATAGAGATTTTCCGGCGGAGCGACGGAAATGAACCCCTCGACTTCCGGGCGGCGCATCAAAAGCTGCATGCCGATCCAGGCGCCGAAGGAGAAGCCGGCGATCCAGCAGCCGCGGCTTTCGCGATTGATGATCTGCAACCAATCCAGCGCCGCGGCGGCGTCGCTGAGTTCGCCAATGCCGTGGTCGAACATGCCCTGGCTGCGGCCGACGCCGCGCGAATTGAAGCGCAGCACGGCAAAGCCGCGTTCGGCAAACATATAGAAGAGATTGTAGACGATCTGGTTGTTCATCGTCCCGCCGAACTGCGGGTGGGGATGCAACACGATGGCAATGGGAGCGTTTGGCTCCTTGCCCGGCTGGTAGCGGCCTTCCAGACGGCCCTCGGGCCCGTTGAAAATCACTTCTGGCATGGTCTTGTTCTTCCGGCCATTCGGCTCTGTTGGCGTGGGTCTTTTCAACCTTCGGTTTGACGGCTCTGCGGCTTGACTAAGCGCGCCTTGCTGCCTAAAACATGGGTCGAAAAATCCAGTTTAGAATTATTCGAAACTTGGTTTTTGGCCGCAGAGCGGCCTGTGAGAGCGCCCCTTGTAATGAAGTTGGGCGGCAAATTTCAAGAAGTGTTTGGATTCGGCGGCACATCGGCGCCCCGTGCCGGGCATGGAAGCCATGAGCGGCGCGCATGCGCCACGGAAATTCGATGACGCGAGCGGCGATCTATCTCGATCATAATGCTTCCGCGCCGCTTCTGCCGGAAGCGCGGGCGGCGCTGCTTGCCGCGCTCGAGCTGACGGGCAATCCATCCTCGGTCCACGGCCATGGCCGCGCCCTGCGCCACGCCATCGATACGGCCCGGGCGCAGGTGGCGGCCCTCGCTGGCGCCGAGCACAAGCAAGTCGTCTTCACCGGCTCGGCCACCGAAGCGATCACCCAGGCCATTGTCGGCGGCGCCAGAATCTTCGGCAGCGACGCCATCGTCATCAGCGCCGGCGAACACGCGGCGGTCGCCAAGGCGGCCGAGGCAACCGGTCTTCCGGTCCGCACTATTGGTCTTTTGGCCGATGGCAGCATTGATCTCGATCAACTGAGCGCGCTGCTGGCCGATGCCGACGCCAATGGCCGCACCTTCCTCGTGGCCTTCCACTGGGTGAACAATGAAACCGGCGTCGTGCAGCCGATCGGCCGCATCAATGCCCTTGTCGGCCCCACCCGTCACACGCTTTTCATCGACGCCGTCCAGGCCTTTGGCAAGCTGCCCCTCGAATTTGCCGCTTCGGCACCCGATATGATGGCTATCAGCGGCCACAAGATCGGCGCGCCGGCCGGCGTCGGCGCGCTTCTGGTGAAGGGCCATGCCGATACCGTCCGCCTTATTCCCGGCGGTGGCCAGGAGCAGGGGCGTAGGGGCGGCACCGAGCCTGCCGGCCTGATCGCCGCCTTCGGCGCTGCTGCCGCGGCCTTTGCGGGCCGCTATGGCGCAGCAAACGTGCGCGATCTGATCGACCGGCTAGAAACCGGCCTGAAGGCCATGGCCGATGATGTGGTGATCTTCGGCGGCGAGCGGCTTGGCAATGTGACCAATTTCGCCGTGCCGGGCATCAAGAACACCACGGCCATGATGGGACTGGACCTGGCGGGGCTATCGGTTTCCTCGGGTTCGGCCTGTTCATCGGGCAAGGTCGGCCCGAGCCACGTCTTGGCCGCCATGGGCGTAGCGCCCGAGCTGGCCGAATGCGCCTTGCGGATCAGCCTCGGCTGGTCCTCCACGGCAGAGGACGTCGATGCGTTCCTCGCCGGTTACCAATCCATCCTGTCGCGCCACCGGGCCCGGCAGGGACAGGCGGCCTAGGCCGCACCAGAGTTTATTTAGACGGCTCGCGGCGACCTTAACTCGCCGAGGGGCAGACAGGAGAAGCCACATGGCTGATTACGATATCCCGACGCTCAAGGAAAATATCGACCGGGAAACGGTCGAGTCGGTGCTGGCGCTCGACGTCGACAAGTACAAATACGGTTTCGAGACCGATATCGAATCCGATGTCGCGCCTATCGGCCTCAACGAGGATGTCGTCCGCCTGATCTCGGCCAAGAAGGAAGAGCCCGAATGGATGCTCAACTGGCGGCTGGAAGCCTTCCGCCGCTGGGAGACCATGGTCGAGCCGACCTGGGCCAAGGTCCACTATCCCAAGATCGACTTCCAGGCGATCAGCTATTATGCGGCCCCAAAATCCTTCAAGGGCCCCAAAAGCCTCGATGAAGTCGATCCCGAGCTGCTCCGGACCTATGAAAAGCTGGGCATTCCGCTCAAGGAACAGGCCATCCTGGCCGGCGTCGAAGGCGCGGGCGAGCCCACCGGCACGCCCTTCAGCGGCAATGTCGCGGTCGACGCGGTTTTCGACTCCGTTTCGGTGGTCACCACCTTCCGCAACGAGCTGGCCAAGCATGGCATCATCTTCTGCTCGATTTCCGAAGCCATCCGCGAATATCCCGAGCTGGTGCAGAAATACCTGGCCTCGGTCGTGCCGGTTTCCGACAATTACTATGCGACGCTGAACAGCGCCGTCTTCACCGACGGCTCCTTCGTCTACATCCCCAAGGGCGTGCGGTGCCCCATGGAGCTATCGACCTATTTCCGCATCAACGAGAAGAAGACCGGCCAGTTCGAACGCACGCTGATCATCGCCGACGATGACAGCTATGTGAGCTATCTCGAAGGCTGCACCGCTCCCTCGCGCGACGAAAACCAGCTCCATGCTGCCGTCGTCGAGCTGGTCGCGCTCGAAAATGCCGAAATCAAATATTCCACCGTCCAGAACTGGTATCCCGGCGACAAGGACGGCAAGGGCGGCATCTACAACTTCGTCACCAAGCGTGGCGATTGCCGCGGCAACAATTCCAAGATCTCCTGGACCCAGGTGGAAACCGGTTCGGCCATCACCTGGAAATATCCCAGCTGCATCCTGCGCGGCGACGGCTCGCGTGGCGAGTTCTATTCCATCGCCATTTCCAACGGTCACCAGCAGGTCGATAGCGGCACCAAGATGCTGCATCTGGGCAAGAACACGTCCAGCCGGATCATCGCCAAGGGTATCGCCGCCGGCTTCTCGGACAATACCTATCGCGGCCAGGTCTCGGCGCATGCCAAGGCCAAGAATGCCCGCAACTTCACCCAGTGCGACAGCCTGCTGATCGGCGACAAATGCGGTGCCCACACGGTTCCCTATATCGAGAGCCGCAACGGCACGGCCGTGTTCGAGCACGAGGCGACCACGTCCAAGATTTCCGATGACCAGATGTTCTATTGCCAGCAGCGCGGCCTCAACGAGGAAGAAGCCGTGGCGCTGATCGTCAACGGCTTCGTGCGCGACGTGCTGCAGCATCTGCCCATGGAATTCATGGTCGAAACCCAGAAGCTGATCTCGATCAGCCTCGAAGGGAGCGTCGGCTAGCCTCGCCCCCTGAGACCTCATGGTGAGCCTGTCGAACCACGAGGTCGGGATCACAAATCTTGCCACGACCTCGTCCTTCGACAAGCTCAGGATGAGGTCTACTGAAAGATCATCGCTCTACTGGCGCTAAAGCGACAAGGGCACCGAATTTGGAGACCAAAATGACCACCCCAATTCTCGAAATCCGTAACCTGCATGCCCGCATCGAGGAGCGCGAAATCCTCAAGGGTGTGAACCTCACCATTCCCGCCGGCCAGGTCCATGCCATCATGGGCCGCAATGGCTCGGGCAAGTCGACGCTGAGCTATGTGCTGGCCGGCAAGGAAGATTATGAGGTCACCGAGGGCGAAATCCTGCTCAATGGCGAAAACGTCCTTGAGATGGAGCCGTCCGAGCGCGCCGTGGCAGGCATCTTCCTGGCCTTCCAGTATCCGATCGAAATCCCCGGCGTCGCCACCATGACCTTCCTCAAGGCCGCTCTCAATGCCCAGCGCAAGGCGCGTGGCGAGGGCGAGTTGTCGACGCCCGATTTCATGCGCGCGGTCAAGGAGGCGGGCTCCCAGCTCAATATCGATGCCGATATGCTCAAGCGCCCGCTCAATGTCGGCTTCTCGGGCGGCGAGAAGAAGCGCGCCGAAATCCTGCAGATGGCGCTACTCAAGCCCGCTCTCTGCGTGCTCGACGAAACCGATTCCGGCCTCGATATCGATGCGCTCCAAGTCGTCTCCAAGGGCGTCAACGCCCTGCGGGCCGACAATCGCTCCATGCTGGTCATCACCCACTACCAGCGCCTGCTGAACCACATCGTGCCCGACGTGGTGCATGTGTTCTCCGATGGCCGGATCGTGGAAAGCGGCGACAAGGACCTCGCATTGCAGCTCGAAGCCAAGGGCTATGCCGACTTCGACGCGACGGCGGCTTGATCATGCGCCAGACCATGCCCGTCCGGCTCAATGCAGCCGAAGAAACCCTGATCGCGCAGCTCAAGAGCGTCGGCGCCACGGCAGATGCCGAACGCATCACCGTCGCCGGCCTGCCGACCCGCCGCGTCGAGAGCTATCACTATACTGACCTCAAGATGCTGCTGAAGGCCGTGCCCCCGCTGGCCCAGGCCGCCAACCAGGCCAGCGCCCCGGCGCTGCGCGTTCCTGGCGCCTACCAGCTGATGATCGCCAATGGCGTGGTGCAGACCGGCAGCACGGCTCCCGCGGGCATCATTGTCGGCTCGGCGGAGGGCTCGGCCCTTTCCACCCGTGACGACGTGCTGGTGCACCTCAACACCGCGCTTGCCAAGAACAGCCTGACCCTGACGCTGGAAAACAGCGTCGACCCGGTGATCCAGATCGACCATCGCAGCGAGGGCGAAGCCGCCCACGTCGCCGACTCGGTCAAGATCTTCGTGGCCGATGGCGCGTCGGCAACTATTCTCGAGACCTTCTCGGGCTCGGACGCCGCGCATGTCAACAATCACGCCACCTATCTGGCGCTCGGCAAGGATGCCGTGGTCACCCACATCACGGTCGATCTCTCCGGCCGTGCAACCTCGCATTTCGCCACCAACGAATATCATGTGGGCGAGGGCGCCAAGCTTCGCACCCTGGTGATCCATCTCGGCGCCGGCCTTAGCCGCACCCAGCTCTTCCCGCGCTATGAGGGCGCCGGCGCCCATGGCGACATTACCGGCCTCAATCTGGTGTCGGACGGCCAGCACAGCGACATCACCATGGATGCCAGCCACGCCGTGCCGCACACCACCAGCCAGCCGCTGTTCAAGTCGATTGCCCGCGGCCATGGCAAGGCCATCGTCCAGGGCCGGCTGGTCGTCGCCCGCGATGCCCAGAAGACCGACGCCAAGCTGATGAGCCAGGGGCTCATGCTCTCCGACGAGGCTGAAATCCTCAGCAAGCCGGAACTCGAAATCTATGCCGACGACGTCGTCTGCGGCCATGGTTCGACCTGCGGCAAGCTCGACGAGGACAGCCTTTTCTACCTCGTCAGCCGCGGCATTCCCAAGGCCGAAGCCGAAACCATGCTGGTCCGCGGCTTTATCGAGGAACTCATCGACTCCGTCGAAGATGAAGCGCTGGCCGAAGCCCTGCACGAAGTCGTCGACGGCTGGCTACTGGCAGGGAAGTAAATCTCTTCACCTCTCCCTTTGGGGGAGAGGTCGGCGCATAGCGCCGGGCGAGGGGGCCTTCTAGACACGGTGCAGGGGGAAGGCCCCCTCACCCGACCGAAGACGGTCGACCTCTCCCCCAGAGGGAGAGGTAAGGAAGAGAACCAATGACCTTCGATCTCGAAAAAGTCCGCGCCGATTTTCCGATCCTGTCGGAACAGATCCACGGCAATCGGCTGGTCTATCTCGATAGCGGCGCATCGGCCCAGAAGCCGGTGCACGTGCTGGACCGGATGGACTATGCCTTCCGCCACGAATACGCCAACGTCCATCGGGGCCTGCACACGCTGGCCAATCGCGCCACGGAAGCCTATGAGGGCGGCCGCCACGCCGTGCAGCATTTCCTCAATGCCGCCCGGCCCGAAGAAATCATCTTCACCCGCTCGGCCACCGAGGCGATCAACCTGGTCGCTTCCTCCTTCGCGGGTCCGCGCATCGGGGCAGGGGACGAGATCGTCACCACGATCATGGAGCACCACTCCAATATCGTGCCCTGGCATTTCCACCGCGAACGCAAGGGCGCAGTGATCAAATGGGTCGATGTCCGTGACGATGGCAGCTTCGATATCGATGCCTTTGAAGCAGCCCTGACCGACCGCACCCGTATCGTTGCGGTTACCCATATGAGCAACGTGCTGGGCACCGTCACCCCGATCAAGGAATTGATCGCCATCGCACACGCGAAAAACATTCCCGTGCTGATCGATGGCAGCCAGGGCGCGGTCCACACCAAGGTGGACGTGCGCGATCTCGACGCCGATTTCTACGTCATGACCGGCCACAAGCTCTACGGCCCCACCGGCATCGGCGTGCTCTATGGCAAATACGACCTGCTGGCCGAGATGCAGCCCTATCAGGGCGGCGGCGAAATGATCGATGTGGTGACCATGGAAACGGTAACCTACAACGAACCGCCGCATCGTTTCGAAGCCGGCACCCCGCCCATCGTCCAGGCCATCGGGCTGGGCGCGGCCATCAAATACATGGAGGATCTCGGCCGCGACGCCATTGCCGCCCATGAAGCCGATGTGGCCGCCTATGCCCATGAACGGCTGAGCCGCATCAATTCGCTGCGCCTGATCGGCACGGCGCCCGGCAAGGGCGGCATTTTCTCATTCGAGGTCAAGGGCGCTCACGCCCACGACATGGCCACCATTCTCGACCGTTACGGCATTGCCGTGCGCGCCGGCACCCATTGCGCCATGCCATTGCTCAAACGTTTCGGTGTCACCTCTACCTGCCGCGCCTCCTTCGCCCTATATAACGGCAAGGACGACGTGGACGCGCTGGTGGACGGCATCGAACGCGCCCAGAAATTCTTTGCCTGATTGGTATCGCTATGACTGACGAACCAGAAATCGCTCCGGCCCCGACCATTCCCGAGCCCCGCATCACGCCCAACGTGTCCGGCGGCTTGCCGGAGGCTGAGGTGGAACGCATCACCACCGACCTGATCGGTGCCCTCAAGACCGTCTACGATCCGGAAATCCCGGTCGATATCTACGAGCTGGGCCTGATCTACAAGGTCGATCTCGATGACGATCGCAAGCTCACCATCGACATGACGCTCACCGCGCCCGGTTGCCCCGTGGCCGGCGAAATGCCCGGCTGGGTCGAAAATGCTGCGCGCGCCGTCGAAGGCATCCAGGATGTCGAGGTGAACATGGTGTTCGATCCCCCCTGGGATGCCTCGCGCATGAGCGAAGAAGCCCAGGTCGCCCTCAACTGGTGGTAAGATGAACCGTCCTCCTCTGCAAGGCCTGGTGGAAACCTGCCTCTACGTCTCCGACGTGGTGCGCAGCCGCGACTTTTATGTCAGGATTTTCGGCTTCGAACCCATGGGCGGCGATGAGCGCATCCAGCCGCTCAAGGTCGCGGACGGGCAGGTGCTGATTCTCTTCCGCCGCGGCGCCACGCTGAAGCCAATTCCCGTCGGTGGCGGTTTCATCCCGCCCCATGACGGCGCCGGGGAACAGCATTTCGCCTTTGGCATAACTGCCGAAACCTTCGAGGATTGGAAAATCTACCTTGAAGGTCTAAATATAGAGGTGGAGAGCGAAGTTGCCTGGCCGCAGGGTGGCCGCAGCATCTATTTCCGCGATCCGGATCGGCTGGTGGTCGAATTGATCACCCGCGGCGTCTGGCCGAATTACTAGAAGGATATGGCTCCATGGCCTTCAAGATCATGTCGCTGACCGATGCCGCCGCCGAGCGCATCACCGAAATCATCGAGGATTCCGACAAGCCGGTCATCGGCCTGCGCGTCGGCATCAAGAATTCCGGCTGTGCCGGCGTGGCCTACACCATGGATTATGTCACCGAGCCGGTGAAGGGTGACGACCATGTCACCGACAAGGGCGTCGATGTCTATGTCGATCCCAAGGCCACCATGTTCCTGCTCGGCACGGTGATGGATTTTGAACAATCCAAGATGAGCGCCGGCTTCACCTTCACCAATCCGAACCAGACCGGCGCCTGCGGTTGCGGCGAGAGCGTCACGCTCAAGGCTGCCGATCTCAAGGCCATTGCCGACGCCCGCGCCGTTGCCTGAACGTCCCGTTGCGCCTGGCCCTTATTTGCCCTAACAGGCAGGAGCAATTCGGCTCCAGCCTTTAGAGTATGCCCATGACCCGCCTGCCTGCGGCTCTCACCATCATCCCGCCCGATCATCCGCTGGTCGGCCGGGTTTCGCCTCCGGGCTCCAAATCCATCACCAATCGCGCTCTGCTGCTGGCTGCTCTGGCCAATGGCACGAGCCGCCTGTCCGGAGCCCTCAAGAGCAAGGACACGGTGCTGATGGCCGCCGCCCTGCGGCAGATGGGCGTAACGGTCGAAGAGCCCGACGAAACCAGCTTCGTGGTGACCAGCACCGGGCGCCTGCAACAGCCCGATGGCCCGCTCTTTCTTGGCAATGCCGGCACGGCCACCCGTTTCCTCACCGCTGCCGTCGCCACGGTTGATGGCGAAGTCATCGTCGATGGCGACGAAGAGATGCGCCTGCGCCCGATCGGCCCATTGGTGACCGCGTTGCAATCCCTCGGTATCGACGCCACCAGCCCCACCGGTTGCCCGCCGGTTACCATTCGCGGCAAGGGCAGCTTCGGGGAAGGTCGCGTCGAGATCGATGGCGGCCTTTCCAGCCAATATGTCTCGGCCCTGCTGATGGCCGCGCCGCTGGGCGATGGCCCGATCACAGTGGCCCTGACCGGCAGCGATATCGGCGCCCGCGGCTATGTCGATCTGACCCTGGCCGCCATGCGCAGCTTCGGCGCCACGGTCGAGCAGCTCGATGCCGGCTCCTGGCTCGTCCAGCCCACCGGCTACCAGGCCGCCGACCTGCTGGTCGAGCCCGACGCCTCGGCTGCCACCTATCTCTGGGGCGCAGCCGCGCTCACTGGCGGCAAGATCGATCTCGGCGTCGCCGCCGGGGCCTTCACCCAGCCCGACGCCGCCGCACAGGCCATCATCGCGCAATTCCCGAATATGCCCGCCGTCATCGATGGCTCGCAGATGCAGGATGCGGTGCCGACCATCGCAGTCCTCGCCGCCTTCAACAATCACCCGGTGCGCTTCGTCGGCGTCGCCAATCTGCGCGTCAAGGAAACCGACCGCATCCGCGCCGTGGCCAACGAACTGAACCGCATCCTGCCGGGCCTTGGAACGGAGGAGGGCGATGATCTGCTGGTCGCGTCCGACCCCGACCTGCCCAAAAAGCTGGCCGGGCGGAAGGCGCTCTCGCGTATCGAGACCTATCACGATCACCGCATCGCCATGAGCTTTGCCCTTGCCGGGCTGAAACTGAGCGGGATAACCATCCTCGACCCCGCCTGTACCGGCAAAACCTATCCGCAATATTGGGACATGCTGGCCGGCCTGGGCGTCAAGCTCGTCCCCGCGACCTGATTTCAGGCGGCCGATATGCCGTCGCGGGGGGCCAGCGTTTCGACCAGGTCGGTCTCGCTGACCACCCTGTTGCGGCCGGCATGCTTGGCCGCATAAAGGCAGCGGTCGGCGCGTTCCAATAGGGATGACGGCGTATCGCCCGCCCGAAACGCCGCCACGCCGAATGACGCGGTGATCCGGCCCAGCTTTTCATTGGTCGAACGCTTGAGCAATTCCTTGGCCTGGATGGCCTTGCGCACATTTTCGGCGACGATAACCGCCCCATCAAGGTCCGTAGAGGGCAGGATGGCGACGAATTCCTCCCCGCCATAGCGCGCCGCCAGGTCCTTGCCCTTGATATTGGACCGGATCGTCATGGCGACCAGCCGCAGCACCTGGTCACCCGTCTGGTGGCCATAGGTGTCGTTGAAGGTCTTGAAGTGATCGATATCAGCGATCATCAGGCAAAGCGGCTGATCGCCAATATTGGCCTCGGCGACCGCGGCCTCCAGCCCCTCGTCAAAGCTCTTGCGATTGGCGATCTTGGTCAGCGGGTCCAGCATGGACTCGCGCCGCACATCGTCGAGATCGCGTTGCAGCGCCGCGATGTCATCGCGCGAAGCCTCGAGCTTCTGCTCCAGCGCCTGATTGGTCTCCTGCATGACGCGGGTTTCCAGCAGCAGCCGGTCGGCCAGCGATTTGAGGCTTTCGACGGTGATATCCTGTTCCAGATGGCCGCTGGCCGCCTGCAGCGAGCCGGAATAGGCATTGGCCGTCGTCATCGCCGTGTCGATAGCGTCATGCACCGCTTCGATGCGCGCATGCATGCGCTCGGACACATCGCTGATGCGATCATTGACGTCCGATTTCAGGAATTCGTTGTAGAGTGCTTCCGCCAGATCGACCGAGGGCGAGTGCCCCTCGCGGAAAATCGCATTGATCCGGTTGTTCAACGACGGATTGACGCCCGTGGCATAGGTGTAAAGCAGCTCATAGAATTGCGGATAGGGCGGAATCCCGCTCCGCTTGAGCAGCTCGAAAGCCGCGTTGGCATAGCCTAGCGCCCGTTTGAATTCTGTTCCGGACACCGCTTCCCTCGCGCTCCGTTACCCCCATCCGGCTCTCGCGTCCCCAAGAAAACCGAATCTATGCAGATAGATACAGTCCCTCTTCCTCTAAGTACAACCGCTAGGCCGGCTTTTTCTTGGGCACCGGCCTAGTCAACCGCTTAACCAGCTCAGGTCGCCGTCCGGGTGGAGCGCAACAGAAACGCCGGTATCGGGCCGTCATTGCCGAAAGGCGAGCTCGGATCGATGCCAGATTCATCCGCCCTGGATTCGGCCGGACGGCGGTTGCGACCACGTTGCGGCCTTGCGTCCTCGTTGCTCGCCGGCTTTGCCGCCTGAGCTTCGACCGGGGCTGCCTGTTCGGGCGCCGGCCGCGATCCC
>DATMSY010000090.1:0-4466 GCA_035565135.1 Devosia sp. | reverse complement strand
CAAGGTCGTGACACCAGCCGCGCGCAAGGCGGGTTAGGCCGGTCGGCCGAAGCATCATATTACCCCCATCACCGGCTCTCCCTCGGGCTCGACCCGAGGGCCGCTCTCAATCCGGCACAAGCGGCGAATGGCCCTCGGGTCGAGCCCGAGGGAGAGCCGGTGATGGGGGCAATATGGGTGGTCCGAAATGGGAAGTTCGAAAAACCTAACCCGCCTTGCGCGCGGCTGGTGTCACGACCTTGACCTCGCCCCGCAGCAGACTGGCCAGAGCCGCGGGTGGCAGCGGGGGTGAGAACAAAAATCCCTGCACTTCCGAACAGCCCTCGGCGCGGACCATGGCCAATTGCTCCTCGGTTTCCACGCCCTCGGCCGTGGTGGACATGCCCAGCGACTGGCCCAGCCCGATCACCGCGCGGATAATGGCCTGGCTGTCCTGCCGGCTGGTGAGGTCGGCCATGAAGGAGCGGTCGATCTTGATCTTGTCGAAGGGGAAAGAGCGCAGATAGGAGAGCGAGGAATAGCCGGTGCCGAAATCGTCCATGGAAATGCGCACGCCCATGGCGCGCAGCTCATGCAGCGCCTTGAGCACGCTTTCGCTCTCGGCCAGGAGCAGCGATTCGGTGATTTCGAGCTCGAGCCGCGTCGCCGGCAGGCGGGCTTCGCTCAGCGCCGATTTGACCAGGCCCACCAGGTCCCGGCTCTTGAACTGGATGGGCGACAGATTAACCGCCACGCGCACCTCACCCGGCCAGGTCGCGGCGGTCCGGCAGGCCTCGCGCAGAACCCATTCGCCAATGGGCACGATCAGCCCGGTTTCCTCGGCAATGGGAATGAATTCGACCGGCGAAATGGTGCGGTCGTCATGGTCCCAGCGCAGCAGGGCCTCGACGCAGGTGACCCGGTTTTCCGTGAGGCCCAAAAGCGGCTGATAGACCAGCCGCAATTCCTGCCGCTGCAGGGCCAGCCGCAATCCCGCTTCGATCGAGCGGCGTTGCTGGAGCGCCGCATCCATGCCCGCTTCAAAGAAGTGATAGGTCGAGCGCCCCTCGCTCTTGGCTTTATAGAGCGCCAGGTCCGCATTCTTGACCAATGTATCGGTCTTGATGCCATCGCCCGGCCCTAGCGCAATGCCGACGCTGACCCCGATCTCGATCTGCTGGCCGGCAATGCTCATGGGCGCCGAAATCGCCTTGATGATGCGGTCGGCCACCTTGGCGGCATCCCCCGCATTGTCCACCGGCCGCATCAGGATGGCGAATTCGTCGCCGCCGAGCCGGGCCAGGAGATCGGTTTCCCGCGTCGTGCCCCAGAGCCTTGCCGAAGCCTGCTTGATCACCTCGTCGCCCACCGCGTGGCCCAGCGTGTCATTGACCGCCTTGAAGTGGTCGAGGTCGAGATAGAGCACGGCGGCCATTTCCCCACGGCCCAGTCCCGCCTCGGTCTTGGCCATCTGTTCGAGAAATTCGATGCGATTGGGCAGGTCGGTCAGCGCATCATGCCGCGCCAGGTGGCGGATGCGGGCCTCGTTCTGGCGCTGCTCGGTAATGTCCTCATGGGTCGAGACCCACCCGCCATCCTTCATCGGATGATGCTGCATCAGGATGACGCGGCCATTGAGCTCATGCACGGTCTTGCCATATTCGCGCCGCGCGATCACCTCGCGCCGCCAGACAATATACTCCTCCCGCGTGCCCGAGGAGCTCATGCCCACATCGAACAGATGCCCCAGAATGTCTTCGAGCTGGGTGCCCGGCTTATGCAACCGCTCGGGCAGGTTGTAGATCTTGATATAGGGCTGGTTGCAGATGACGAGCCGGCCCTTGGGATCGAACATGCAGAGGCCCTGGGAGATATTGTTGACCGCCGCATCGAGCCGGATGTTCTGCCGCTCCAGCTCGAGCTTGCGCTTGGCGACGATTTCGGTGCGGGCAATCTCGTCGGTGACGTCTTCATGCGTCACCACCCAGCCCAGGGCATCGGAATAGACGTGAGCGGTTTCGATGATCCGCCCGCCATGCACCACTTCCTGGCTCTTGTAGCGGGCCCCGCCGCGATTGCCGAGCAGCTCGGCCGTATAGGCCTCGTAAAAGCCCTGCGCGCCCTGTTCGGGGTGATTGCCCAGCCGTGCGGAAAGCTCGACGACTTCTTCCAGACTCATGCCCCGCCGCACCTGGTCGAGCCGGAAGCCGTAGAGATCGCGCCAGTTCTTGTTCCACATCACGAGGCGGAACTGCGGCGACCAGACGCAAAAGCCATAGGGGATGTTTTCGAGGGCCGCATCGAGCAGCAGCGCCTCGGCCATCTCGCTCAAGCTGCCCGCGTCTTCTGCCCGCACCAGCCGATAACTCCCCCGCTCGACTGCCCCTGCATCGACGCTGGCGGGAAAGCTAGAGATTTCCCATTAACGAGCCATTAAGAACGTCCGCCGGGCCCCCAAAGGCCCGGCGGTTCGCGCATTATTTGCCGGCCTTCTGGTTACGGGCGGCATAGGTCTTGAGCCGCAGGCCATTGAGCTTGATGAAGCCTTCGGCATCGTGATGGTCGTAGGAGCCCGAGCCTTCCTCGAAGGTCACGAGGTCCATCGAATAGAGCGAATAGGGCGAGGTGCGGGCGATGACGCTGGCGCTGCCCTTATAGAGCTTGACCGTGACTTCGCCGGTGACGAATTGCTGGCTCTTGTCGATCAGCGCCTGCAGCATTTCGCGCTCGGGCGCATACCAGAAGCCATTATAGATCAGCTCGGCATATTTGGGCATCAGCTCATCCTTGAGATGGGCTTCACCACGATCGAGCGTGATCGATTCGATGCCGCGATGGGCCACCAGCATTATGGTGCCGCCCGGGGTCTCGTAGAGCCCGCGCGATTTCATGCCGACGAAGCGGTTCTCGACCAGATCGAGCCGGCCCACGCCATGCTTGCCACCCAATTCATTGAGCTTGGTGAGCAGCGCGGCGGGCGAGAGCTTTTCGCCATTGATCGAGACCGGATCGCCCTTTTCATAGCCGATGGTGATGATCTCGGCCTGGTCGGGCGCCTTTTCCGGATCGACGGTGCGCTGGGCCACATAATCGGGCGCCGGCACGGCCGGGTCTTCCAGCACCATGCCTTCGGACGAGGTATGGAGCAGATTGGCATCGACCGAGAACGGGGCCTCGCCGCGCTTGTCCTTGGCGATCGGAATCTGGTTCTTCTCGGCATAGCTGAGCAGCGCCGTGCGGCTCTGCAAATCCCATTCGCGCCAGGGCGCGATGACCTTGATCGAGGGGTCGAGCGCATTGGCGGTCAATTCGAACCGCACCTGGTCATTGCCCTTGCCGGTCGCGCCATGGGAAATGGCATCGGCCCCGGTTTCCTGCGCAATCTGCACCAGGCGCTTGGCGATCAGCGGCCGGGCAATCGAGGTGCCCAGCAGATACTGGCCCTCATAGACCGTATTGGCGCGGAACATGGGGAAGACGAAGTCGCGCACGAATTCCTCGCGCAGGTCCTCGATGCGGATATCCTTAATGCCGAACATTTCGGCCTTCTTGCGCGCCGGCTCGAGCTCTTCGCCCTGGCCCAGGTCGGCGGTGAAGGTCACCACCTCGCAATTATAGGTCTCCTGCAGCCATTTGAGGATGATCGAGGTATCGAGGCCGCCCGAATAGGCCAGCACGACCTTTTTGATGTCTTTTGCCATGATAAGTCCCTTGCTATCGGCGCAAAGTAATACACCAGACCCGGCGCAACAATCTTGCGATTACGTCACTCTTCGGTCATTATCTGGCATAATCTGCCAATTTGGCACCGTAAGGAGACCAAAAATACCAGTTTCGCTCGATGCCATCGACCGCCGCATCCTCAAGGCGCTGCAACGCAATGCCCGCATGAGCAATGTGGAACTCGCCAATGAAGTGGGCCTCTCCCCCTCCCCCTGCCTGCGCCGGGTCAAGATTTTGGAGGAGTCCGGCGTCATCGAGCAATATGTCGCCGTGCTCAACGGGCCCAAGGCGGGCGTGGGGCTGACGGTCTTTGTCCGCGTCTGGTTCAAGACCCAGGATTCCACCATTACCGCCCAATTCGCCGAAACCGTGCGCAAATTCCCCGAAGTGGTCGAATGCTACCTCACCACCGGGGAATGCGACGCCATCATGCGCGTGGTGACGGCGGACCTGCACGCCTATTGGCGCTTCCAGGCCGATTACCTCACCCGCATCCCCAGCGTGCAGAGCGTCAAGACCGACGTGCCCATGGAGACGATCAAACGGAGCTATGAGCTGCCGCTGGTGTGAGGGGCGTTGGCATCCGCCGGTCGAGAGCCCCAATGTGTTCCCTCCCCCTTGAGGGGCCTGTTGCATAATTCTGTCATTGTGATTCCCTGTCGTGGTCGGGAGTTTTGCGATGTCGATCAAGCAGACGGGTCAGTTGGGTTTTGCCGATGCGGTTCTGTCTGGGCGGTCGAACGGTCCGCTGGACCGGCTGGTTG
>DATMSY010000089.1:0-14343 GCA_035565135.1 Devosia sp. | reverse complement strand
GTTGCGGTGCGGGCGGGGTAGGCGCCGGCTCGGGTTCAGGCGCAGGCTGGGGCTGCGGCGCCGGTTCGGGCGGCGTCGGTTCCGGTTCAGGCGGAGGGGGCGTCGATTCGGGGGCCGGGGCGCTATTGGTCACCGGCATGGGCGTCGGCCGATTGGCCTCCGATGGGGTTTCCTGATTCTGCTCGGTATTGCCGGTGGGCTGAGCCAATTCGGCCGGCTGATCGGATTCGGCAATGGCGGGGGTCTGGGTATCGACCACTTCGCTATCGAGCGAACCCATGCGCACATTGTTGAAATCGCTGACCGGCACCAGATCGACCGCAATCGCGTTTTCGACAGTCACCATGGGCTCCGCCAGCCCCAGATTGATGAGGCCGATGGTCAGAACCGCGATATGGGCGACGATCGAGACGGTGAGGCCGATGCGCATGGGGCGGGGCCTATTGGTCCTGCTGCTGGGTGATAAGGCCGATCTTGGTGAAACCGGCGGCCGACAGCAGCCCCATGACGCGCATGACCGAGCCATAATTGGCCGTGGTATCGCCGCGCAGGAAAATGCGGTCTTCCGTGCCGTTCACCGCCAGGGCGGTCACTGTATTGATGAGGTCACCCTCCGCCACCACGTCGTCGCCGACATAGATGGTGCCTTCGGGCGTCACTGCAACGGTGATCGGCTGGGTCTGGCTCGAAAGCTCGGCGGCCGCGGTCTTGGGCAGATCGATCGGCACGCCCGATGTCATCATCGGGGCGGCCACCATGAAGATGATGAGCAGCACCAGCATCACGTCCACCATAGGGGTGATATTGATTTCACTCATGACACCGCGGCTGCGGCGCCGACGGCGGCGGCTACCGCCCCCGCCTCCACCGCCCGATGCTACACCCATGCCCATGCTAGCGGCTCCGTGCTTCGAGCTGGCGGCTGAGAATGGTGGAGAATTCGTCGGCAAAGCCCTCCAGCCGGCCGATCATCTTGCCGGCATCGGCCGAGAGCTTGTTATAGGCGATAACCGCCGGAATGGCCGCGACCAGGCCAATGGCGGTGGCGAACAAAGCTTCGGCGATCGGCCCGGCCACCACGGCCAGATTGGTATTGGACGAGGCGGCAATGGCGGTAAAGGCATTCATGATGCCCCAGACCGTACCGAAGAGGCCGATGAACGGGCCGGCCGAGCCGACCGTGGCGAGAAAGCCCAGGCGCTTTTCCAGCGTCTCGCTCTCGCGCGCAATGGCGACGTCGAGCACCTTGTCGAGCCGCTGCTGCATGCCCACGAAGCTGGCCGCATTCTGCTCGTGGCTGCGCTTCCACTCTTTCATGGCCGCAACGAACACCGCGCCCATGCCCCCGCTCGTCTTCTCCGATTGCTGTTGATAGAGCTCTTCCAGCGACTGGCCGGACCAGAAAACGCGCTCGAAGCGGTTCATCTCGGCCTGCGTGCGGCGATAGGTAATGGTCTTGTCGACGATGATCGCCCAGCACCAGATCGAGGCACCCAGCAGGCCGAGCATGACGGCCTTGACGATCCAGTCCGCAGCCCAGAACAGTCCCCAGATGGACAAGTCAGCGTGCGGGGCAACCGCCCCCACAGCATCCATGGCTTCCATGAAGTGATCCTTTTCGGCCCGGTCTACATGCCCGACCCACAGCCCAAGCCGATGGCGTCGAAATCTGTCAAAATTAAGAGAAATGCCCCATTTGCCGGGCTTTGCGGCTCGGCGAACGGGATCAGCGTCCCTTTGCCGCAATTATGGTCAAGGAGTGGTTAACAAAGAGAGTCGGCAAAAGCGCTCTCGCCCGCCCTCGCTAGGCCTTGGCGGCAAAGCGGGCGAGGATTTCGCGCGGCATCCGGGCCGCTCCGCCTGCGGTTTTGATGGCGACGACCACCACATTAGCCCGGGTCAGCACGGTCTGATCACGTAAAATTGCCTGGGTGAGTGTCAATCGTGCACCAGTAATCGCCGCGACCTCGGTCGTTACCGTGAGGAGATCGTCGATATGGGCGGCCCCATCGAAATGGATATCCATTGTGCGCACGGCAAAGGCAATGCCCTGCGCCGCCAGTTCGGAATGATGCACGCCCTGGTCACGCAGGAATTCGGTGCGCCCGCGCTCGAAGAATTTGAGATAGGCCGCGTGATAGACATTGCCCGAAAAATCGGTGTCTTCGTAATAGATGCGGACGGGGAAATGGTGCCGGGTCATGCCGCGCGCTCCTTGCCCAGATCGATCACCACGATCTCCGATTTTGTGCCGAAGCGGATCGGCCAGCCGGAAAAGCCCAGGCCTGACGAGACGATCAGATGGCGGTTTTCTTCCACGATGTGGCCATAGGCATAGCGGCTGCCATAGCGCGAGGGCACCACCGGCGTCTTGCCGAAAAGCCGCACCTGCCCGCCATGGGTATGGCCCGATAGCGTCAGCGCCACCCGGTCCGGGACGTCGGGGAAGACATCGGGCTCATGGGCCAGCAGCAGCACCGGCTCATCGGTGCTGACCTGGGCCAGCGTGCCGGCCAGGTCATCCAGGCCATGTATCCGCTCGAAGCGCCGGGCCCGCCGCGGCGCAAAGGCATATTGATCGCCCAGCCCGGCCAGCCAGAAACCGCGCCCGCCATGCTCGATACGGACGGCGCGGTTGACATAGACCGGGATGCCGGCCGCCACCAAAGCCGTTTCGGCCGCGGTCGGCGCCCGCGCGATATCGGCGCGGCTATAGCCGTCATAATCGTGATTGCCCAGAATGGCGTGGACGCCCAGGGGCGCCGAGAGCGCGCCGAGTTGCTCGGCCCAATGCGCAGGCATCAGATCGCGGGAGAGGCGCGGCCCCGAGGCATAATCGCCCAGCAGCAGGATGATATCGGGCGCCGTGCCATTAGCCTGCCGGCAGAACCCGGCCAATTGCGCCGCGCCGGTCCAGGGCACCGAAGCATGCACATCGGTGAGCACGGCGATGCGTAATGGCATGTCGTCCGGCCAATGGGGCAGCTTTGGCGCATAATGGGTGATGTGCAGGGTCACGACAGCCCGCAGGTGAGCCCAATGGCCCGGCTCACTCCTCCGGCTCCTCGAAGAGGCTTGCCTGCATGCCGATAAAGCCCTGCGGCACCGCCTTGCCCATATGCTGGAAGGCGAGCCCGGTGAGCATGCGGCCGCGCGGCGTGCGCTGGATAAAGCCCTGCTGGATCAGATAGGGCTCGACGATTTCCTCGATGGCATCGCGCGGCTCGCTCAGCGCCGCCGAAATGGTTTCGACGCCCACCGGGCCGCCATTGTAGAAATCGGCAATGGTGGTGAGATAGCGCCGGTCGAGCTGATCGAGCCCGCGCGCATCGACATCGAGCCGCAGCAGGGCCTTGTCGGCCAGCTTGCGGTCGATTTCGGCGGCGCCGTCGACCAGCGCGAAATCGGTGACCCGGCGCAAGAGGCGCCCCGCAATGCGCGGCGTGCCACGCGAGCGGCGGGCGATTTCGAGCGCGCCATCGGCGGCCATGGGCATGCCCAGGAGCCGCGCACCGCGCGTCACGATCTGCACCAGCTCCTCGGGCGTATAGAAATTGAGCCGCACGGGAATGCCGAAGCGGTCGCGCAGCGGCGTGGTCAGAAGACCCGCACGTGTGGTGGCGCCAACCAGGGTGAATTTGGCAAGATCGATCCGCACCGAGCGGGCGGCCGGGCCCTCCCCGATGATCAGGTCGAGCTGGAAATCCTCCATCGCAGGATAGAGGATTTCCTCGATGGCCGGATTGAGCCGGTGGATTTCGTCGATGAACAGCACATCGCGGTCTTCCAGATTGGTCAGCAGCGCCGCCAGATCGCCCGCCTTGGCGATGACCGGGCCGGAGGTGGCGCGGAAACCAACGCCCAGCTCGCGCGAAATGATCTGCGCCAGCGTGGTCTTGCCGAGGCCGGGGGGGCCGACGAACAGCACATGGTCAAGCGCCGCGCCGCGCTGCTTGGCGGCCTGGATGAACACTTCAAGATTGGCCCGCGCCGCCGCCTGCCCGACAAATTCGGAAAAGCCGGACGGGCGCAGGGAAACGTCCAGCGGATCGTCGCGCCCGGCAGCGGGGGAAGTCAGATCGGTCACGCGAGCAATTCCATTCCCGGTATGCGTTTGGCCGCCGTTTTATCGAATGTCACGGTCGCGGCACAACCGGCCCGTAGGGCGATCTGGGCGATGAGCACATCTGCCAGACCAAAGCGATGATTGGCGGCGATATCGACAGCGGCGAGAACAACGTCCCGAGCCTCGACGACAAAATCCGCGCTGTCGAGCAGCGCCATGACCGCTTCCAGAATTGCCTGGTGCGGGTAATCATAGGTTCGTCTGAGCAGCCACGCCAACTCCGCGATGACCACCAGGCTGACAAAGGCCGGATCGGTTGGCGTCCGGTCGGCGAAGAACCGGCTGGCAAGTTCCCTCTGTCCATCATCGTCATCAACAAACAGTCTGGCCAGAATATTGGTATCGACGCCAATCATTCCCCAACTGACCGCTTGAAACGCGCAGCGACGGCTTCGCCAATGGCGTCGTCCATTTCCTCGATCGTGACATGACGACCGTTAGGCGGCTTGCCCAGAAAACCAGCCAGGTCGGCTGCGCGCAGCGTCTTGGGCTTTACCACCGCTGTCCCATCCTGTTCGTTGACGATCCACTCCATCAAGGTGCCCTCCTTCAACTTGAGGAGCGAGCGAACTTCCTTGGGAACGGTGGTCTGGCCTTTGCTGGTCATTTTGGACCGAGCCGAGATTTTTGGGTGCTCATTCATGCTCGCCTCCAAATTCCTTACTTTTCAATATAGTAAGGAATCACTCCTCTCGCAAGGAATCAACTACTCAGCTCCCGCAGTCCCAGCCGGATCAGTCTTTCGGTGGACATGGTGTCCCCTTCCTGCGCCACGATGCGGGCGAGGGCGGCCGAGGCCTGGGCGCTCGAATAGCCCAGATTGGTAAGCGCGGAAACCGCATCGGCCACATTGCCCGCGGCCCGGCCCTCGCCCAATGCGGTCTGCAGGCCCAGCGTTCCGGCATCGATCCCGGGGCCGGTTGGCACCTTGCCCTTGAGTTCGGTGACGATGCGCACGGCCAGTTTCGGCCCCACGCCATTGGCCCGGCCGATCATGGCTTTGTCCTGGAGCGCAATGGCGCTCGAGATTTCCGATGGCGAAAGGGCCGACAAGATGCCCAGCGCTACGCGGGCGCCCACACCTTGCACGGTCATCAGCAGGTGAAACCAGGCTTTCTCGGTCTCGGTGGCAAAGCCATAGAGCCGGATCATGTCCTCGCGCACGAAGGTTTCGATGAAGACGATTGTGGCCTCACCCACGCGCGGCAAGGCTTGCAGCGTGCGGCTCGAGCAGAAGATTTCGTAGCAGACCCCGCCGACATCGATCAGCGCGAAATCGTCGCCGATGCTGTCGACCAGCCCCTTGAGCTTGCCGATCATGCCAGCGCCCTCAGCCGCTGCGCCGCCACGCGATGATGGGCGTGGCAGATGGCAATGGCCAGGGCGTCGGCCGCATCGGCGCCCTTGAACTGCGCCGCCGGCATGAGGGTTCGCACCATCAGTTCCACCTGCCCTTTTTCCGCATGACCCGTGCCCACCACCGATTTCTTGACCAGATTGGCGGCATATTCGGCAACCGGCACGCCGCGCGCCGCCGGGGTCAGCAGGGCCACGCCCCGCGCCTGTCCCAGGATCAGCGCCGAGCGCGCGCCCTGATTGACGAAAGTTTCTTCCACCGCCGCCTCATGTGGATCAAACCGGTCGAGCACCTCGCCCAGCCCGGCAAAAAGCCTGGCAAGCCGGTCGGCCAGCGCGCCCTCGGTGGGCGGCGTCAGCGTGCCGGCGGCCACAAAACTCAGCCGATTGCCCTGCGTTTCGATCACGCCCCAGCCACAGCGGCGCAGGCCGGGATCTATGCCGATGATTCGTACGCTCGCATTCATAGGCACATCCTTAGTGTGGCTGCGGCAACTTACCAAGCCGAATGTGAACAAAAAGGCAACACAAGCCGGTGGAAAACCACGAAACGATAAAATTGTACCCAAGCCGACAAGACCATGTTCAGCGGCCGCTCCTACCTTGATCTGCGGGAATGCAAGGACGAACCAGATGACCGGACTGCGCAGGAGCCTCCCCAAACGGGCTTGGGCTCACGTCTATCGTGTAACCGGAGGGATCGTCGCCGTTTCAATCGTCATTTCCGTCATCCTGACCAATGTCATGATGGAAGTCTCCTCGAACGGTGTGAATGTGCAGGGGCTGGCCGTCTCGGTGATCATGCCGATCATCCTGGGCGGCCCGATGACGTTCTTCCTGGCGCTCAAGCATGAGCAATTGCGCTTCGCCAATGAGCAGCTCGCCCATATGGCGACCGTGGATTGGCTGACGGGCTGTCTCAACCGCGGCGCCTTTACCGGCAAGGTCGCCGCCTATCTCGACCGCCGCAACCAGCGCCCGGGCGATGGCGGCGCGCTGCTGATCGTGGATGCCGACGATTTCAAGCGCGTCAACGACACCTTCGGCCACCACATTGGCGACGAAGCCCTGCGCCTGATGGCCCAGGCCATTCGCGGCGCAGTCGGCCGGCATGACCTAGTGGGGCGGCTCGGGGGCGAGGAATTCGGCATTTTCCTCGCCGAGGCGAGCCTGGAAACGGCCGACCTGGCGGCCGAACGGGTTCGCATGGCGGTGGGCGCAATCGCCTTTGCTCCGGACGGCACACCCTGCCCACTCTCGGTCAGCATTGGCGGCGCAGCCTATGTGAACCGGGCCCGCTTTGCCGATCTCTACCGCCTTGCCGATCAGCGGCTCTATGACGCCAAAAACACCGGACGCGACCGCGTCGCCATGATGCAAGCGGCCTGAACCGGAGACCATGATGTAACCAGCCCACCCCGATCTTCAGCGCTTGATTTCTCCCATTAGCGAGTTCCTCATGTTGCCTCCCAAGACTTTGACCGCCCTGCAGAGCTGGTCCGGCGTGGCCCGCTCGACCCTGTTCGGCACCCTGGCCTGCATAATGGTCTCAGTCACGTTCAACGCGCTGTTTTTCGACGATCTGGGAACGCAGGCGCTGCATCGCTCGCTCGCCAGCGCCACGATATTGCCGATCATTCTGGGATTGCCGCTCTTCGGCTATGTCAGCCTGCGCCTGCGGGGCCTGGCGATAACCAACCGGCGGCTTGGCCTTGTCGCGCGCACCGATAGCCTCACCGACTGCCTCAATCGCGGCGCCTTTACCGCCAAGGTCGCGACCCAATTGGCCAAGGAGCAGAAGAACCCCAGCGGTGCGCTGCTGATGATCGACGCCGACAATTTCAAGGCGATCAACGATCTCTTCGGCCATGATGCGGGCGACGAGGCGCTGACCATCATCGCCCGCTCGATCCGCGCCGTCCTGCGCAGCGGCGACATTGTCGGGCGCATGGGCGGCGAGGAATTCGGCGTTTACCTGCCGGGCGCCGACATGCGCGGCGCCGAGGTCATTGCCGAGCGCATCCGCCGCTCGGTCAACCTGGCCGTGTTCCTGCCCCATGGCCGGTCCCGGCCGCTGTCAGTCAGCGTGGGCGGGGCGGTATTCGACCAGCCCACCAGCTTTTCCGAGCTATTCCATATTGCCGACCAGCGCCTCTACGGCGCCAAGCAGACCGGGCGCAATCGCGTGACCATCGCCCATGTCAGCGACCATCCGGTGCTCGATCTCAAGATAAGCGCATAAAAAAAGGCGGCGCCGCAGCACCGCCTTGAATGCAACCGGACGGCCTCAGCTGGCGAGCTTTGCCATGTCCTCTTCGCTCATCTCGAAGTTCGAATAGACGTTCTGCACATCGTCATCTTCTTCGAGCGTATTGATCAGCTTCATCAGGGTGCTGCCCTTTTCGGCGTCGATCGGCGTCTTGTTCTGGGGCTCCCAGATCGCCTTGACCGATTCAGCCTCGCCCAGCACCTTTTCCAGCGCCGCCGCGACTTCCACCATGCCCTCGAAGGAGGTGTAGATATAGTGGCCCTCTTCGTCGCTCTCGACGTCGTCGGCGCCCGCCTCGATGGCCGCTTCCATCACCTTGTCCTCGGTGCCGGCGGCGATCGGATAGGTGATCTCGCCAATGCGGTCGAACATGAAGCCAACCGAATTGGTTTCCCCCATCGCCCCGCCATTCTTGGAGAAATAGGAGCGGACATTGGAGGCGGTGCGATTGCGATTGTCGGTCAGCGCCTCGACGATGATGGCAACGCCGCCCGGGCCATAGCCTTCATAGCGGATTTCATCATAGTTCTCGCCATCGCTGCCGATCGCCTTCTTGATGGCGCGGTCGATATTGTCCTTGGGCATGGACTGGGCGCGGGCATTGGTGACCGCCAGGCGCAGCCGGGCATTGAAGGCCGGGTCGGGCATGCCGAGCTTGGCTGCAACGGTGATTTCGCGCGCCAGCTTGGAGAAGATCTTGGAGCGCACCGCGTCGGACTTGCCTTTGCGGTGCATGATGTTTTTGGCGTGGGAATGGCCTGCCATTCGAAACCTCGGAAACGGTCATAACTTGAATTTGGCCCGCTTATAGGGGCAGGCCGCCCAAAAATAAAGCGCCGTGCAAGACTGCTTCGCTAACCGAAGTCCGGCTCGGCCTGCCCCAATACCCCGCCAATCCGCACCGGCAGCGCCTTGCGCGCAAGGCCCGTGCGCGGATCGGTCTCCACCGCTATGCCGCACAAGGTGGCCTCGCCCTCGGCCGGGGTGAACCGGCCATTGGGGATGCCCGTGAGGAACCGGTTGAGCGGCTCGTCCGCCTCGACACCGATAATGGAATCGAAATCCCCGCACATGCCGGCATCGGCCATCAGCGCCGTACCGCCCCTCAGGATGCGGTGATCGGCAGTGGGAATATGGGTATGGGTGCCCACGACAAGGCTGACCTTGCCATCGAGGAAAAAGCCCATGCCCTGGATTTCCGAAGTCGCCTCGGTGTGGAAATCGACGATGATCGCATCGGCCTGCTCGCCCAGCGGACAGGCCGCCACGGCTGCCTCAACCGCCCGGAAGGGATCATCCACCGGGCCCATGAACACCCGCCCCAAGGCATTGATGACCAAGACCCGGTGGCCATTGCGCCCCTCGACGAACATGGCGCCGCGCCCCGGCGTGCCCCCCGGCATATTGATGGGCCGCAGAAGGGTGGTTTCTCGCTCGATATAGCTCAGCGTGTCGCGCTGGTCGAAGGCGTGGTCGCCCAAGGTCACGATATCGGCGCCGGCATCGCGAATGCCGTTGAAATGGGGCTCCGTCAGGCCGCGGCCATGGCTGGCATTCTCGCCGTTGACCACGACGAAATCAAAGCCATGGCGCTCGATAATGCCCGGCAGGCGCTCGGCGACCGCCTCCCGGCCCGACCGGCCGACCACATCTCCCAGAAACAGGAACTTCATTGGCCGGCGCCGAAATGGCGAATGCCGGTTTCGGTGATGATCGCATCGAGCGGAATGTCATGCGCCTCGCGCGGCAGCAGTGGAAATTCCTGTGCGGCAAAGGCCAGCCCGATCAGTTGCGGCTTCTTTTTCATGCGCACAATGGTCCTGTCGTAATGTCCCTTGCCATATCCCAGCCGGGTGCCTGTGCTGTCAAAGCCCAAAAGCGGGATCAGCACGATATCGGGTTCAACGATGGGGGCGGTCTCGATGGGGGCAAGCGTGCCGAAACCGGAAGGGTAAAGTGCTTCGCCATCCCCCCAGAGCCGCATGGTGAGGGGCTGGTCGCCCTCGGTCACCGGCAGGCAGACCGGCTGGCCCGAATCCATCAATCGCACCAGGATGGGCCGGCAATCGAACTCGTCGCGGATCGGCCAATAGCCGGCGACGATCCAATCGGGCTCGAGCGGGAAAGCATCGAAGAACGCGCTGGCGGCAATGGCACCCGCATCGGCGCGGATATCGGCGGTCACCGCCGCACGTGCCGAGCGCGCCTTGTCGCGCAACGCGGCCTTGGCATCTTCGATGTGGTCGTCTGCCATAGGCGCCGCTCGAACTCGAAACTAGGTGCCACCCTGGCCGTGGGATAGTCGATCCCGGGAACCTACAACGTAGGTGGGCGCCGTATGTCCGAACCCACGGGTCCAGTCAGGGACAGCTCCCTTAGGAATCGATAAGGCCCCGGGGATATTGTTATCCATCACGCACCGGGCAGCAGATGAGATATAGGCGCTTCGCGCGGCCGGTGCAAAGGTGGAATTAGAGATGGGCCTTCCAATCCTGTGATTGATGCAGAATTCGGCTGACCCACACGGCTTCATCTTCGATGATGAAGACAATCATGTGCGACTGATAGAAATAGACCCGCAGCGGGCGGCTGTGCCCTTCGCGCACTGAGACGGCCAATGGATTTTCGGCGATGAATTTCAAAGCATTCAGCATGCCGTCGCGATACCTGTCGGCCTGCACTACGCCAAACTGGCGGGCGCTTTGATAATAGATCGCTTTGAGATCGCGTCGGGCGGGTTCAGAAAATCTAAGCCGCATCGTCGCTCGCCAGAAATTCCCGGCGGGCTTCGGCAAAGATTTCCTCGGCGCTCAAATCGCTGATGCCACTGGAAAAGCCTTCTTCGATCAGTCTTTCGAACTCGGCTTTCCTTTTCATCAGTTCCTGGTCGTGGCGGATCAGATCCCGCACATAATCGCTCGTATTGCCATACTTGCCCGTTTCCACCTGGGCCTCGACCCATTCCTTCATCGCGTCGGGCAGCGAAACATTCATCGTGGCCATGGCTGGTCTCCTTTCGGACCAGGATAGCAAGTTTGGCAAACTTTGCCAATGTTGGCGATTTTGCTGCGCTTCCCCTTGCCGCCCGTCGCGGGCCACACCACTATCGATGCGCTATTGCCAGGCCCAATTTATGATCGCTCAAATCCTCATCGTCATCATCGCCGCCATTGCGGTCACGGTCATTGCCGAGCGGCGCGATATCCAGCCGCCCTTGCTGGTCGCCATGGTGGGGTTGGCGGCTTCGTTCATTCCCGGCGTGCCGCGGCTGGAACTGGAGCCGGAAATCATTCTGGGCCTGGTGCTGCCGCCCATGCTGTTTTCGGCCGCTGCCGATTTCTCGTTTTTCAGCTTCGTCAAGCGGCTCGGCTCGATCGTCAATCTGGGCGTATTCCTGGTGGTGGCGACGACCTTTGCCGTGGCGGGGATTGCCACCTTGGCCATTCCGGGCATGACCTTTCCGGTCGCCCTGGTGCTGGCGGCCGTGATTGCGCCACCCGACGCGGTCACCGCCATCACCATCGGTCGCAAGGCAGGGCTGCCATCGGGGTTGATGACGGTGCTCAAGGGAGAAAGCCTCATCAATGACGCGGCGGCGCTGACCCTCTTCGGTGCTGCGGTGGCGGCGGTCGCCGGCACGCCGGCCTTCATCGACAATCTCACGCTCTATTTCATCTATTCGGCCATTGTGGGAGTAATCGTCGGCGTGGTGCTGGGCTGGGCCGTGCAATCCTTCCGCGTCCGGCTGAGCAATCCTTCACTGGCCACCGTCGTCTCGGTGCTGACGCCCTTCGCCGCCTATCTGCTTGCCGAAGAACTCCACGCCTCCGGCGTTATCGCCGTCGTCGCCGCCGGCTTCTCGCTGGGCCATAATGCGGCGGCGGTCGGCTATGCCGAGCGCATGCAGGAGCGCCAGTTCTGGCGCACCATCGATACCCTGCTCGAAACCTTTGTCTTTGCCTATATCGGGCTGCAATTGCGCTTCGTGATCGACGACGCCCAGGATGCCGGGTTCGAGCTGCCGACGCTGCTGGGCATCGCCGCGCTCATTCTGCTCGCCACCATCCTCGTCCGCTTCGCCTGGATTTACGGCACGGCGATCCTGGGGCGTTGGCGGCATCGCGGCATTGAAAAGCGCATCAGCCGGATCAAGGCGCCGCCCGGCCGCAGGTTTGAATTGATGCGCCCCTTCAGCTGGAAGGAAAACCTGGTTCTGTCCTGGAACGGTATGCGGGGCGTGGTGACGCTGGCCGCTGCTGCCGGTATTCCGCTGCTGACCGTGAGCGGGGCAGAATTTCCCTGGCGCGACGCCATCCTGGCGCTGGCTTTTCTGGTCACCATCGGCACGCTGCTATTGCAGGGCCTCACCCTGCCCTGGCTGATCAAAAGGCTCGATGTCTCCGATCCCCATGATGCCGAACACGAACAGCAGCAGCGCGTGCTCGCGCGGACGCTGTCGCGCATAGCGGCCAATGCGGCACTCGACGATTACCTGCGCGACAATAGTTCGGAGGCCGACCAGCGGCTGGGCGACATGATGCGCCGGCGCCTGCCGGGCAACCAAAAACTGGCCGATACCGACCACAGCCTCGACCGCGCAAAAATGCTGGCGCTGAGCCAGACCATGCTGGCAGCCCGCCGCGACCGCCTGATCGCCGCCCGCGATGCCATGGAACTCGACGATAGCGTGGTGCGCGAAATGCTCGAGCAGATGGATCTGGAACAGGCCGTGGCCGACAATATGCAGAGCCGGATGCGCTAGACCCGGAGGTATGCGGCGATGAGGCGATGGGGACTGGTTGTTCTGGCGCTCTTGTCCGGCCTGATAGCGCCGCGCGCGGCAACGCCCGAGACCGACGAGCCGATCCAGTCCTGCTTCGCGCTGAGCCAGGAGCAGAACATCTGCATCACCGAGCCCGATTATGTCGCCGATGTCTGCACCGCCATTTCCGCCTATGCCGGGCATTGGCAATTGCCGGAGGCGTTTTTTGCCCGCCTGATCTGGCAGGAAAGCCGCTTTGATCCCTTCGCCATCAGCCCCGCCGGGGCGCAGGGCATAGCCCAGTTCATGCCGGGCACCGCCCGGTTGCGGCGCCTCAGCGATCCGTTCGATCCCAGCGCGGCGCTCGCCAAATCGGCCGAATATCTGCGCGAGCTTGAACTCAAATATGGCAATCTGGGGCTGGCGGCGGCGGCCTATAATGCCGGGGAAAACCGCATATCGGGCGTCATCGCGATCGGGCGCGGCGTGCCGCGCGAGACCCGCGCCTTTGTCTCGATCATTACCGGCAGGCCGATCGATTACTGGCTGGGGGAAGCGGGCGAGCCGGTGGATTACACATTGCATCCCGAGCGCGATTTTCACGCGGCCTGTGTCGATATGGCCAGCGCCACCCCAATGCCCGATTTCGGCCCCGAGCCGGCGGGATGGCAACCCTGGGGCGTGCTGATTTTCCAGCATGCCTCACGCCAGATCGTCACGCAGCGCTTCGAGGCGGTGCAGGAGAGGTTTCCCGACGTGCTGGGCAGCGAGGCCATGATGCTGATCACGGCGCGCAACCCCAATTTCGGCAATCAGACCCGGTTTTCGGCCATGGTGGGACGCCAGACCCGCGCCGAGGCGCAAGGCCTCTGCACGGCGCTGCTCAGGGCCGGCGGCAATTGCGTGGTGCGCAAGAACGGCGACTAGCCATGCGGGAGCGGCGCGGTCTCGTCCAGTGCCACCGCCGCCCCTTCGAGCGCCCGGGCGGCGTCGCCCAGCTTGGCCGCGAATTTGTGCTCGAGAGCCTCATATTCGGCGGCGACTTCCTGGCCGGCGCGCGTCAGCACCGTCACCTCGGTTTCGAGCGCCTTGATCTTGCGTTCGGCCTCGGCCAGTTCGTCCACAATGGCAATCCCGGCCATGACCGTCAGGCGATTGTCACCGATTTCCCCGACCGCGCCCTTGAGCGCCTCGACCTGGGTGTTGAAGCGCTCGGCCAGCCCGATCAGGTGCTTCTGCTGGCCCTCTTCGCAGGCCATGCGGTATTTGCGGCCATTGATCTCGACATTGACTTCGGGCATCGGCCTACTCCGCCTTGGCCAGCACGTGGCGGACCGTTTCCATAGCCTCGACCAGCCGCCGCGACACATCATGCGCACTGTCATCGAGCCGCTTGGCCCGCGCCGAGGCCTTGTCGAGTTCGGTCGCCAGCCGCGCCCGCTCCTGCACCAGGCGTTGGGTATCGACCTCGATGCGATTGTGCTGACGCATTCGTGTGCCGAGATTTTTGACGCTTTGATCGAGCCGCGCCAGGGCCCGGTCGAACCGCGCCGTCGCGGCCGTCAATCCGTCTTCAAGTTCATTATCACTCATCGCCGTCAATGCCTTTCCGGCTCATCGGGCCCCTGACGAATCCTGCCCCAGCCATGCCGCCAATGCAACCGCTCCGCCAAAAGGCCAAAATCGGCTGTCATTGACAGGCAATCCTAACCTGTTATGCCTCGAACCGCCTTTTGGGAGGAGGCGCCCCACGCCTCTTCTCCCCAGTTTTAGAGCAATTCAAGAGAGCGGAAGCCGCGATGACGAATACAGCCCAGCAGAACGATTTGG
>DATMSY010000088.1:0-35621 GCA_035565135.1 Devosia sp. | reverse complement strand
CCCTCCCCTCAAGGGGGAGGGGACTGCATCGGGGCTTCCCGTTTTGGGAGCTCTTACGTCACCAGCAAATGCCAGCTACGGGAGAAGTAGCGGCGGAAGAGGAGGAGCTGGGCGGCGCCGGTGGCGGCGGCGGAACTGGCTTGCAGGCCCGGTTCGACCCGTGGCCGGGGGCGCACCAGGGTGGGGAACTGGGCGAGGTGATGGGTGGTGCGTTCGAGGAGGCGCGCCAGGATGGCGCGGGGAATGACGCCATCGATGACTGCGCGCTCGATATCGATCATGGCGCGGGTGCTGAGTACGGCGGTGGCCAGGGCCCTCCCCGCCTCATCGAGCCAGGCGGAGGCGACCGGCTCGAGCGCGTCCCAATCCCAATCCTGCGGGAAGCCCGGGGGACGACGCATGCCGGCGGCGCGGAGGCGATGGTCGAGCGCGTTGAGCGAAGCGACCATATGCACATAGGTGGGCACGCCATCGGGACCGCCGACGACAATGCTGCCCAGATCAGCGGCATTGCCGGAGGGGGCTTCCCAGAGGGCGCCATTGACCACGATGCCGGCGCCGACAAAGGTGCCGACATGCAGATAGGCGAAAATGCTCGGCCGCGGGATGGGCTGGGCGAGGATTTCGGCCCAGCAGGCAGCGCTGCCATCGTTGAACCATTGGGCCGGCAGGCCAGTGGCGGCGGCGATGCGGCCGGCAATGTCGATATGGCGCCAGAGCTCGACCTGGTCGGGCGGCGCGCCGATGCGGGCTATGCTGCCGTGAATGAAGGTGGGGGCGGCAACGCCAATGCCGACCAGCCGGCCGCAATCCTGGGGGGCCATGCCGGAGCGCAGCGTTTGCACATCGGCGGCGACCTCGGCGAAGATTGTATTGGCATCGGGATAATCGTAGCTGGCGCGCAGCGTGGCCAGGGTCCGCCCGGCCAGGTCGTAAAGCAGGACTTCGCGATGGCGCCAGCCGATCTCGACGCCGATGCAATAGGCGCCGCGCGGATTGATGAAGAGCGGGGTGGCGGGCTGGCCGCGCCGGCCGCGCAGCACTTCACCGCGCATGATCATGGAGCGGGCTTCCAGATCGGACACGATGCGCGAGGTGGTTTGCGGCCCAAGGCCCGTGCGCCGGGCCAGATCGGCATTGGAAAGACCGGGGGATGTGGCGACCAGGGTGAGCACCGCCCGCTCATTGGCAATGCGCACCCCGGCCTGGGCTACGCCCCGGCCAATGGGCTCAAACATATCAATGCGGGATTGGTCTTCCATGCTCACGACTTAATCGTGTGCGCGGCGGCCGATCAAGCACCGAAACACCGCGTCGCGCATACGGTTTATTTACCCTGTTGGCGAACAATCGGCACAACACCGGAAACCCCCACCATGGCGGCGGGGCAAGCCGGGCGGATTTGACTTTGACAAGGACCGGCCGCATGGCGATGCACACTCGAAGCGACAGCATGTCGCAGGGCCGTCTGCTGCTGGTCGAGCAGGATGGCCTTGCCGCGCAGTTGGTTGCCGAGGGGCTGGCGCAAAATCTGGTCACTGCCCCGCGAATCACCGTGACCGCCACCGGACGGCAGGCGGCCGAGGCGCTGCGCGAAGGGCGCTTCGATATCGTGCTGGCGGATCTGTCGAGCCTTTCGGATCTGGACGAGCGCGGCGAGGAAGCCGTGGCGCGGCTGACCCGGCTGGCCAATGGCGCCTTGGTGCTGGCGCTGTCGGATGGCAGTTCGGTTTCGGCCGCGGTGGGTGCGATGCGGGCGGGGGCACATGATTATATGGCCAAGCCCATTACCGGGCCGGCGCTGGCCGCCAAGATCGGCGAACTCGCCGAGCGGCACGGCAAGGGCCGCGCGCTGAGTCTCGAGGCCCATAGCGGGGGCCGGATAGCCGATTATGCCGGGTTCATCGGCGCTTCGAGCGCCATGCAATTCGTCTATGAGCAGATCGGGCGGATCGCGACCTCGTCGGCCCCGGTGTTCATTACCGGGGAAAGCGGCACGGGCAAGGATGTGTGTGCCGAGGCGCTGCATGGCCAGGGGCCGCGCGCGGGCAAGCGCATGGTAGCGATCAATTGCGCCGCTATCCCGCGCGACCTGATGGAAAGCGAATTGTTCGGCGTGGCGCGGGGCGCCTTTACCGGCGCCCATGAAGACCGCAAGGGCGCGGCCGAGCTGGCCGATGGCGGCACGCTATTTCTCGATGAAATCGGGGAAATGGACCTGTCGCTGCAGAGCAAGCTGCTGCGGTTCCTGCAGACTGGGACGCTGAGCCGGGTGGGCGAATCGAGCGTGCGGCGGGTGGATGTGCGGGTGATCTGCGCCACCAATCGCAATCCGATGCAGCTGATTTCGGAGAAGAAATTCCGCGAGGACCTGTTCTACCGACTGCATGTGCTGCCCATTCACCTGCCGCCGCTGCGGCAGCGGCCGACCGATATCCTGGTGCTGGCGCGGCATTTCCTTGAGCGTTATGGCCGGGAAGAGCACAAGGGCTTTACCGGCTTTTCCGGCGAGGCCGGGGCGGTGCTGGCGGCGGCGGAATGGAAGGGCAATGTGCGGCAGCTGCAAAACCTGGTGCGGCGGCTGGTGGTGATGTTCGACGGCGGGGAAATCAGCGCCGCGATGCTGGCCGCCGCCGATGTGGAATCACGCGGCACCATGGCCGTGGCGCAACCGGCGCCGGGTCGCCGGCCGGCGATTTTGCCAATGTGGCAGCAGGAACAGCGCATTATCGAAGACGCCATTGCCAGCTTTGGCGGCAATGTCTCGCTGGCCGCGGCGGCGCTGGAAATCAGCCCGTCGACGATCTATCGGAAGCGACAGGGTTGGGCGGAGATGGCTGTGGCAGGGGCGGCTTAGGGGGTAGTCAGGTCGCGATCTGCCTCCCTCCCCCTTGAGGAGAGGGATTGAGGGTGGGGGTGTCGAGCCATCCACCAGCATCGAATTTGTGGAGGCTACGACACCCCCACCCTAGCCCTCCCCTCAAGGGGGAGGGGACTGCATCCCGGCTTTCCAAATCCCTCGTCACACTGCGACAGTAACGGAGCCTCGCACTGCCGCGGGAATGACATCGTGGTTGGCCTAAGGCGTATTCGCCTCACGCGAGCGGATGCGGTCGAGGCCGAGATAGTGTTCGCGCAGGACCACGAAAATGCCGGAACAGACGACGATCGAGGCGCCGATGATCATCATCAGGGTGGGCACGTCGCCGAAGATGAAGTAGCCGATGACCAGGCTCAACAGCAGCGACGTATATTCGAAGGGGGCGATGACCGAGAGGTCGGCATAGCGGTAGCAGGCGGTGAGCAGGATTTGCGCTATGCCGCCGGCAATGCCGGCGCTGACCAGCAGCACGGTTTGCTGCGGATTGGGCCAGACCCAGCCGAAGGGCAATGTCAGCAGCGACAGGAAGCTGGCGCTGACGAAGAAATAGAGCACGATGGTTTCGGTGCGCTCGGTCTGGACCAGGCGGCGCACCTGCAGCATGGCGAAGGCGCTGAGGAAAGCCGCGCCCAAGGCGGCGAGGACGCCGATGGTTTCGCCGGCGCCCAAGCCCTCGGGATGGGTCAAAAGGGTGAGGCGCGGCCAGAGCATGATGCCGACGCCGGCAAGGCCGACGATAACCGCCGTCCAGCGATAGATGAAGACGCGCTCCTTGAGCAGCAATGCGCCCAGAATGACCAGCAGCAGCGGCGACGCATAGCCGATGGCGGTGGATTCGGGCAGCGGCAGCTTGGTGAGGCCGAAAAAGCCCAGGCCCATGGAGCCGACGCCGATCAGGCCGCGCAGGACATGGCCGAGGGGATTGGCCGTCTTGAGGCCGACGCGAAGCTGGCGCTTCCACATCAACCAGGCAATGACCGGGATGATGGCAAAGAGCGACCGATAGAAGACCAGTTGGCCGGCCGGAATACCCTCGGCCGCCTTGAGGCAGGTGGCCATGATGACGAAAATGCAGACCGAAGCGACCTTGAGCCCGATGCCGCGCAGCGGATGATTGCCACCGGCGTGAGCTGAGGGGGCGCGGGCTGCGGCGGGACGGGTCACGGAACTCTCGTGCTGCGGAGGCAGCTTTGGGCGCGGCTAGTTGCCGGCGGTCTGCTCTAGCTTTTCCTTGGCGACGCGCGCGGTGGCGAAAGCCTTGTGCTCGGGGCCGACAGCGCTGCCGGTCTTGATGACCTTGGCATTGGCGTCGTGAATCTCCCAGTGCCAGTTGGCATTGGGGCCGCTGCCGCCCTTGAGGCGCAGCTTGATGGCGAGGGGTGCGGTGAATTGGGTCATGGCGGTCTTATGCAGCAGGCGGGGCCAAGGGGAAAGGGGGTTTTTAGGGATTTTGTGTGGCTCGGCGCCTCCCACCCGCAATGTCACCCCGGCGGAGGCCGGGATCCATTCTGAAGGCTATCCCCCGACATCCAGGGTGGGGAGGACCCACGACATGGATTCCGGCCTCCGCCGGAATGACACCGTGGTTAATTGAAAGATTAGGGCAGGATTCCACCTACACGTCGCTGCGTTGGTGTTCGATGCGGTCGCCTTCGAAGGCGAGGTAGTCGCGGATGGGTTCGACCAGGGGGCATGGGTCGGGATAGTACCAGACGAGGTCGGGGCCGGTCGCGGTGAGGGTCTTGAGCGTGTAGTAGGAGGCCTCGCCCTTGTAGGGGCAGGTGGTCTTGGTTTCGCTGGCTTCGAGGATGCCGGGCTGCACGTCCTCGCGCGGAAAATAGAGGCGCAGGGGCTGGCCGGGCTCGTCGAGTTCGAGGGCATTGAGCGAGCTGGCGATCTCGGCGCCGTCATAAATGACGTGGACGCGGCCCTGGGCGGGCTTGATGGTGATGTCTTTGTCGAGGCATTGGCGGGCCATGGGTGGTCTCCTGATTGCCTATGGCTAACGCGGGGGCTTGGTGTGGGTTGCGATGGAGGCGCGATGCAACCTCCCCACTGCGCCATTCCGGCGGAGGCCGGAATCCATGCTGAAGACTATCCCGGCGCTGGATATAGGCGGATGGCCACGGACATGGATTCCGGCCTCCGCCGGAATGACATTGTGGGAGGGATGGCTCCCCACCCTACCCCATCCCTCGCGAAACTACTTCCGGGTGATCGAGACGCTGGCGAATTGGACGCTTTCGGCGCCGCGGATTTCGAGACTCACATTGCGGGCGCCGACGTCCCAGCTGGCGGGGGTGTCGAAGGCGAAAAGCGTGGTGCCATTGGCGGTGATGGTGCCGAGCAGAGTGTTGTCGAACCAGAGTTCGGCGGGGCCGGAGCCGGTCAATTGGCCTTCGACGCGGGTGATGGCGGTGCGGGGGAGTTCGAGCAGGGAGACGCTGCGGCCCGAGACATTGGGGACCGGGCCATCGAAGTGGAAATTACTGGCCGAGAGGATTTGCAGGTCGGGGATTTCGACCAGGCCATTGCGGTGGATATCGACCTTTTCGACCAGCGAAACGCTATCGAAGAGCGGGGCGAGATAGGCGATGGCGGGCTGCGGATCGGCGGCGCGGGTGACGAAATAGCCGCTGCGGCCGGCAAGGTCGGCCAGGTTGACGTTGAAGGCGATATTGCGCGGGTCTTCGCCAATGCAGGGAAGCGGAGCGCGGCCGGCGGTCTGGGCGTCCAGATACCCGCAGTCGATCCAGTTGAGGCTGCCGACGAAGGTATCGGGATTGGCGAAAGCATCGAGGCGATTGAGGGCTTCGCCCACTTCGGTCCAGGCCATTTGCGGCACGGTGGGGTCTTCCCATTGGCCGGGGAAAGCCTGACGCGCCCAGCCGGTAGCGGCGTGACTGAGCAAGGTGCCGATGAGCAGCACGGTGATGGTGGCGGTAGCGCCCAGCCAGGAGCGGATCAGCCAGGCGTGGCGGCGGGCGATGACGGCGGTGGAGGCGGCGAGGATGATGAAGAGGGACATATAGCCCGGCGCCTGCCAGTGGAAATGGAACTGGGTATCGGACCAGAGGGCGACGAGGGTGAAGAAGATCATCGGGGGCACGCCGATATAGGCGAGGAGTGCCGCGGCGCCGGGCGCGGAGCCCTCGGGATATTGGGCGCGGGGGCCGGAGACAATTGCACGCAGGCCGACCCAGATGGCCGGCAAAGCCAGCCAGGGGACGATATAGAGCAATTGGCCGACAATCATGCGGATCAGGCGGGGCCAGTTCCAGCCCTCTTCCACCAAGGCGCGGCCGCCCTGGAAGGCGAAGGAGGCCCAATGGTTCTGCGCGTTCCAGATGGGTACGGGCAGGAAGATGACGAGGGCCAGGAGCGCGGCAACATAGGGCGCGGGGTGGAAGAACCAGCGGCGGGCATTGGCATTGGCTAGCATGAAGATGGCGGCGCCCAGGCCGATGAAGGCGCCGTGATATTTGGACAGCAGGGTGAGGCCGAGCCAGAGGCCGGCCAGCAGCCAATTGCGCCAGGGGCGTTCGCCGCCCTGCCCCACGAAAATATCGACAAGGGCCAGGCAGGTGGCGGCCCAGAACAGCATCATGGGCGCGTCGGGCTGCAGCCAGCTGCCGACCGAGAGGGAGAAGATGGCCGAGGCATTGAGGATCAGCACGGCATAAAAGCCCGCCCAGCCCGAATGCACCTTTTCGCCCAGCCGGTAGACCAGCCAGGAGGTGACCACGAACATGAGCACGAAGGGCAGGCGCAGCAGCCAGACGGCTTCCGAGCCGGTGAGCTTCATAGTGGCCCAGATGATCCAGAGCGAAAGCGGAGGCTGATCGAAATAGCTCAGATGCAGCTCGCGGGCGCTGCTGACGTAATAGGCCTCGCCGGTGCCAAAGCCGATGGCGGTGGCACCCCAGAGGCGCAGCACCAGGGCAATGCCGATGAGGATAAGCGCCCAGGTGGCCGGATTGGCGGAGCTGCGGGGGGACATGTCGGTGCTGGCCATGGACGCGTGCCTTTTGAGAAACCGGCTCTCTGGTATAGCGGCGGGGGCCGGGTCGCAATGGGGTTGGGTTTGTTCGCCCCATCGTTCTCAGCCGCACCTCGCACAGCCGCAGTTCTCCCTCGGGCCTGACCCGAGGGCCTGCCGGGTTGAACGCTGGGGCTGGTGCAAGCGGAGAGTGGCCCTCGGGTCGAGCCCGAGGGAGAATTGTGGGTGGGGAGATAGAGTGCCACGACCTCGTGGTTCGACAGGCTCACCATGAGGTCTACTGGGATGACAGGCGTCCCCGAACCATGTCGTCAAAAATTCATGGTGCCGGGATAGGCCAAACTTTACCGGTCCGGGGGTGCGTTTTCCTTGACTCCGGAAAGGCCTCCTCCTATATCCGCTGCACCCTGTTAGCACTCCTTGATATCGAGTGCTAACAGGCCCGATATTGCATTGAAATTGATGCCATAGGAGCAATCATGGGCTTCCGTCCTCTGCACGACCGCGTGGTCGTCCGTCGCCTCGACAGCGAAGAAAAGACCAAAGGCGGGATCATCATCCCCGACACCGCCAAGGAAAAGCCCTCCGAGGGCGTGATCGTCTCCGTGGGCCCCGGCGCCCGCGATGATGCCGGCAAGGTTGTGGCGCTCGACGTCAAGGCCGGCGACCGCGTGCTGTTCGGCAAGTGGAGCGGCACCGAGGTCAAGGTCGACGGCGAAGACCTGCTGATCATGAAGGAATCCGACATCATGGGCATCATCGAAGGCTAAGCCCTTCTGCTGCCCTTTCTTTTTGTCCGAATTTAAGGAGCGCCTCACATGGCCGCTAAAGAAGTCAAATTCTCCACCGATGCCCGCGACAAGATGCTGCGCGGCGTCAACATTCTCGCCAATGCCGTCAAGGTGACGCTTGGTCCCAAGGGCCGCAACGTCGTCATCGAGAAGTCGTTCGGCGCACCGCGCATCACCAAGGACGGCGTGACCGTCGCCAAGGAAATCGAACTGGAAGACAAGTTCGAAAACCTGGGCGCGCAGCTGCTGCGTTCGGTCGCTTCCAAGACCAATGACATTGCCGGCGACGGCACCACCACCGCGACCGTTCTGGGTCAGGCCATCGTTGTCGAAGGCGTCAAGGCTGTTGCCGCCGGCTTCAACCCGATGGACCTCAAGCGCGGTATCGATCTGGCCGTGGAAGAAGTCGTTGCTTCGCTCAAGGCCGCTTCGTCCAAGATCAAGTCGTCTTCGGAAGTCGCCCAGGTCGGCACCATCTCGGCCAATGGCGAAACCGCTATCGGCGACATGATTGCCGAAGCCATGCAGAAGGTCGGCAATGAGGGTGTGATCACCGTCGAGGAAGCCAAGACCGCCGAGACCGAACTCGATGTCGTTGAAGGCATGCAGTTCGACCGCGGGTACCTGTCGCCCTATTTCGTGACCAATGCCGAGAAGATGACCGCTGTCCTCGAGGACCCGGTGATCCTGCTGCACGAAAAGAAGCTGTCGAATCTCCAGGCTATCCTGCCGATCCTGGAATCGGTGGTTCAGTCGCAGCGCCCGCTGCTGATCATTGCCGAAGACATTGAAGGTGAGGCTCTTGCGACCCTCGTCGTCAACCGTCTGCGTGGCGGCCTCAAGGTTGCTGCCGTCAAGGCTCCCGGCTTCGGTGATCGCCGCAAGGCAATGCTGGAAGACATCGCCATCCTGACCGGTGGCCAGGTGATCTCGGAAGATCTCGGCATCAAGCTCGAGAACGTGACCATCGACATGCTGGGCACTGCCAAGCGCGTTGAAATCACCAAGGAAAACACCACCATCGTCGATGGCGCCGGCACCCAGGAAGACATCCAGGGCCGCGTTGGGCAGATCAAGGCACAGATCGAAGAAACCACTTCGGACTATGACCGCGAGAAGCTGCAGGAACGCCTGGCCAAGCTGGCCGGTGGCGTTGCCGTGATCAAGGTTGGCGGCTCGACGGAAGTCGAAGTCAAGGAGCGCAAGGACCGCGTCGACGACGCGCTGAACGCGACCCGCGCTGCCGTTGAAGAAGGCATCGTGGCTGGCGGCGGCGTTGCGCTGCTGCGCGCTTCGAACGCCATTACCGTCAAGGGCATCAATGCCGACCAGGCCGCCGGTATCGCCATCGTGCGCCGCGCCCTGCAGGAACCCGTGCGCCAGATCGCCAACAATGCCGGTGCCGAAGGCTCGGTCGTTGTCGGCAAGATCCTGGAAAACAGCTCGGCAACCTTCGGCTACAATGCCGCGACGGGTGAATATGGCGATCTCGTCCAGCTGGGCGTGATCGATCCGGTGAAGGTGGTTCGCACTGCCCTCCAGGACGCCGCTTCGGTTGCATCGCTCCTGATCACCACCGAAGCCCTGATCGTGGAAGCCCCCAAGGAAGCTGCACCGGCAATGCCGGCCGGCGGCGGCATGGGCGGCATGGGCGGCATGGATTTTTAATCCATCTCCTATCCAGAGCTACGAGGTTCGTTACTTCCCAGTCACGGACTTTGCAGGAGGCGCGGTGGAAACACCGCGCCTTTTCTTTGCGGCAATTCCGGCGCAAGCTTGGATTGCTAAGTCGGTGGCAGTGGTGAAATATCCAGGCCAAAGGAGCCCATTGCCATGACCAAGCCCCCTACCCGCCGCTCAGGCAGCGCGCTGGATCGCGCCGAGGCTGCGTTCAAAGCGGTGACCAGCAAGCCCGTGGAAGCCGCACCCAAGAGCAACACGCCGCCGGCGGGCAAGGAATTGGTGTCGCTGCGGCTCGACAGGGATGTGCTGGAGCATTTCCAGGAGGATGGGCCGGGCTGGCAGGAGCGGATCAATGCTGCGCTGCGGGCGAGTGCGGGGCTGGAATAGGGTTTTGCCGCCATGCGTGCTTACCCACGATGTCATTCCCGCGAAAGCGGGAACCTCTGTTTCCTTTTCATAATCCGAAAACAGAGGTCCCCGCTTTCGCGGGGATGACACCGAGGATGGGGGAGCTTTGGGGGTGACTTGACCTAAGCGCGGGGCCCTAATCTCAGCGGAAAAAGATCAGTTTCAGCGCTAGCGCTATCGACACCACGGCGACGACCGGGCGGATGATTTTGGCGCCGTAGCGGATGCCGGTGCGGGCGCCGATATAGCCGCCGGCAAGCTGGCCGATGGCCATGGCGATGGCGGCGGACCAGACGACGTCGCCGGCCGGGATGAAGATGACCAGGGCGGCCAGGTTCGAGACCAGGTTGAGCGCCTTGGTGTGGCCCGAGGCTCGCGTGAGGCCGAGGCCGAACAGCGTGACGAAGCCGATGGTGAAGAAGGAACCCGTGCCGGGGCCGAAAATGCCATCGTAAAAGCCCAGGACCAGGCCCATGAGCGGCACGAAGCGGGCAAAGGGGAGCCGGGCGGCCTTGTCGGCGTCGGACAGGTTTGGCGCAAAGACGAAATAGAGCGCGATGCCGATCAGGGCGATAGGAACGGCCAGGGTCAGCACGCTGGTATCGAGCTGCTTGACGACCAGGGCGCCGCAGAGGCTGCCGGCAAAGGTGAGCGCGATGGCGGGGATCAGCGTTTTGAGCGGAATGAAGCCGCGGCGCCAATAGGTGAGCGTGGCCATGGTGGTGCCCACCGCGCCCTGGAGCTTATTGGTGGCGAGGGCCGCGACGGGCGGCAGGCCGGCCGACAGGAGCGCGGGAATGCCAATCATGCCGCCGCCGCCGGCTATGGCATCGACAAAGCCGGCCAGCATGCCGACGGCGGCAAGGGCGAGAAGAATCAGCGGATCGGAAATCACGTCAGGCCTGGTCGGTATGGAGGGGCGGCGCCGGATCGGCGACGCGGCGCTCATAGATGGGAATATTGATCATGGAGGACATAAAGCCGCTCATCATCAATTGGAAGCCGGTGACGAGGGCCGTCATGGCCAGGATCATGGCGCGCAGGGTGGAGCCGGGATTGAGATGGCCGAAGCCGCGCTCGGCCCATTGCCCAAAGCCCCAGAACAGCGCCACTAGGCCGCACAGCATCAGGACTATGGCAGCGGCGAGGATGCGTTCGAGCGTGAGGGCTTCGAGAATGCGATCATAAGTGCCGGAGCGGGGAATGAAGCCATAGCGAGAGGCAAAGCGCCGGCCGATAACGGCAAAGGCGATGGATTGCGCGCCCACGATGACGCAGAGCGCGGCCACGAGGAACGTGTGAATGTCGAAGGTGACATGGCCCAGGCGCAGCGGCCCCGGCAGCAGGATGGCGCCGACAACGAGGCCCAGCAACAGCAGGGCAATGCCGGGATAGAGAAAGAGCCAGCGCGGGGAAAACAGCAGCAGGAAGCGCAAATGACGCCAGCCATCGCGGAAGGAGCGCAAATGGGGCGGGCGGGAGCGGCCATCCCGGGCGAGCGTGGTGGGCACTTCGCGCAGGTCGAGATGGGCGAGCGTGGCCTTGACCACCATTTCGGAGGCGAATTCCATGCCGGTGGTGCGCAGCTTGAGGCTGAGCGCGGCGGCGCGGGAGAAGCCGCGGAGGCCACAATGGAAATCGCCGATGGGCGTGCCGAAGAGCAGCCGGCCGACGGCGCTGAGCACGGGATTGCCGATATAGCGATGGTGCCAGGGCATGGCGCCGGGCGCTATGCCGCCGGCAAAGCGATTGCCCATGACGAGATCGGCCCCATCGCGCAATTGGGCGATGAAGGCGTCGAGATTTGAGAAGTCATAGCTATCGTCGGCATCGCCCATGATGATGTAGCGGCCGCGGGCGGCCTCGATGCCGGCGCCAAGGGCGGCGCCATAGCCGCGCTGCTGGACGGGCACGACGCGGGCGCCGTGGGCGATGGCGATATCGCGCGAGCCGTCGGTGGAGCCGTTATCGGCGATGACGATTTCGCCCGCTATGCCGGTGCGGGTCAGGAAGGCCTGCGCCTTGCCGATGCAGGTGGCAAGTGTTTCGGCCTCGTTGAGGCACGGCATGAGAATGGTGAGTTCGACGTCGTCGGCCAAGTTTGCCCCCAAACCGGATGCCGTCTTGTGGCGCAAATAGGGGCGGCAGGCAAGAAAGCTCAGTCGCCGCCGCCGCCACTATCGCTTCCCCCGCCACTGTCACCGCTGCTGGAATCGTGGCCGGAGTGACTGTCGTGATGGCGGTCGCTGCTGCTCCCATCCCCGCCATGGCTTGTGCCAATATCGCCGGAGTTACGCCTGCGGCGGCGCTTGGGGCGCGAACGAACTATGAGCCAAGCGAGCAGGCCGATCGCGGCCAAGGGGAGGAGAAAAAGCCAGTCCATGGTTTTGCCTCGGAATTGGTCGGGAGAGGTGAGCCCGGCATTGGATCTTGTGCGCCTGTCCTTAAAATGCCGTCTCAGCCGAAAGGCGCGACAAGAGCGACTGCATGCTTGCGCGCTTTTCCGCCGGCCAGTTGGCGGTGCGCGAGACGATCAGGCAGGCCTGGCTTTGCAGCATAACGCCGTCTTCGAGAACACGCAGATTATTGGCGGCCAGCGTAGAGCCGGTGGTGGTGATATCGACCACGATATCGGCAACGCCCGAGGCGGGGGCAGCCTCGGTGGCGCCCAGGCTTTCGACCGTGCGGTATTCGGCAATGCCGGCCTTGGCGAAATGCTGGCGGGTGATGGTGATGTATTTGGTGGCGATGCGCAGCCAGCGGCCGTGGCGGGAGCGGAAATCGGACGCCACATCGGCCAGGTCGTGCAGATGGGTGACGTCGATCCAGGCGTCGGGCACGGCGACCACGACATCGGCATGGCCGAAATCGAGCGTCTTGGCGAAGGCGACCGATTGGGGGCCGGTTTCGCTGGTTTCGTGGATGAGATCGCGGCCGGTGACGCCGATATCGATAGTGCCGCGGATCAGCTCGCGGGCGATTTCGGAGGCGGGGAAAAAGCGCACGGTGACCTCGGGCAGGCCTTCGATGGCGCCGAGATAGGAACGTGCGCCGCCGGGGCGGGAAATGGTGAGGCCATTGCTGGCGAACCAGTCGCGGGTGAGTTCTTCAAGACGCCCCTTGGAGGGGACGGCGAGGGTGATTTCGCTCATGAGCGAACCTCCGCCTCAAGACGATCGACCCAGACGGAGCAGCCGGAAGCGGCGATGGGAGCCGTGGCGCCGAGGCGTTCGAGGAGGCGATCATATTGGCCGCCCGAGGCCAGGACTTCCCCGCCCGGGCCGGTCATCTCGAAGACGATGCCGGTGTAGTAATCGAGGCGCGGGGAGAAGCCGGCGTCAAAGGTGACGCGGGCCTCGCCAAGGCCATTGAGATGGCGGCGGATGGCACGGATGGGGGCGCCCAGCATCAGGCGGTGTTCGGTGGCAAGGGTCTCGATGCGGGTCAGCGCCTGCAGGACCGGGCCGGAAATGGCGAGGTATTCGCGCAGCAGCTTGAGCGTTTTCGCCGGCACATGGGCGGCGTCGAGCGCCTGCTGCTCAAGGTAGCGATCGGCGATCTCCTGGGGCGAGCGGCCCTCGGAGAGGGAGAGGCCGGCGGCGACCATCTGCTCGGTGACATCGGCGACCAGCGCTTCGCGGCCGGGCTGAGGTACGCGCGGGAGAGCGGGGGCGAGTTCGAGGCGGGTCAGCAGGCGATCGAGGGCTTCGGTATGGCCGAAGCGGTGGCGGATGCGCGAGCGCCAGGGGTCGGGCATGTCGGCCTGGGCCAAAAGGGCTTCGAACAGCCCTACCCCGCCGAGGCGAACAACGGGGCTGACGCCGAAAATGGAGAGCGCGGCACGGGCAAAGGTCAGCACTTGATCGAGCGCCACATCGCCATCGCGCTGGGCCAGAAGTTCGATGCCGCCCTGGTCGAATTCGGCGGCGCCGGTTTCGCGCTGGCGGAAGATGGGGCCGAGATAGGAGAAGGCGGCCGGCTCGCCCACGCCATTGGCGATGTAATCGGCCACGATGGGCAGGGTGAAATCGGGGCGCAGGCAATATTCGGCGCCCGAGGCATCAGTGGTGAGCAGGAGGCGCCGGCCGAATTCCTCACCGGCGAGGTCGAAATAGGGGTCGGCCGAGAGCAGCAAAGGCGGCGTGGCGCGGGTGGCGCCTTGCGCTTCGACCAGGGCTTCGAGATTGGCGCGGCGGAGGGCGGCGCCGGTCATCGGAGCATCCCCCCATACATCCCACCCACCGGGTCATTCCGGCGCAGGCCGGAATCCATGCTGTGAACCATCCACAGGCATGGTGCTGAAAACGGGCCTTCAGCATGGATCCCGGCCTGCGCCGGGATGACATTGTGGGTGTTGGAGGATGTGAGCATCATTGTTCGCTCAGCAGCTTCTGGATGGCGGCGACCAAATCCCCGCGCTTCACTTCGAACTGGCCGGGCCGTGCGGCTTTCCATTCGGCGTTGTCGGTGATGGCTGCGGCAGCCTCTTTGCCGGCGATCAGGTCCTTGATCTGGACAATGCCCTGATCGCGCTCCTGGCTGCCTTCGATGATGACGGCGGGAGAATTGCGCTTATCGGCATAGGAGACCTGCTTGCCAAAATTCTTGGTGTTGCCGAGGAACATTTCGGCGCGAATGCCGGCGCTGCGCAGCTCGGCCACCATGGCCTGGTAGGAGGCGGTCTGGTCTTTGTCCATGACGAGGACGACGACGGGGCCGGCGGGCTCGGTGACATTGAGATTGCCGGTGAGCTTGAGGGCATTGGCGAGGCGCGAGACGCCGATGGAGCAGCCAGTGGCGGGGACCGGCTCGCGGCGGAAGCGGGAGATGAGACCATCATAGCGCCCGCCGCTGCCGACGGCGCCGAAGACGACCGGCTGGCCCTTTTCATTGGTGACGGTAAAGGTCAATTCGACCTCGAATACGGGGCCGGTGTAATATTCGAGGCCGCGGACAACCGAGGGATCGAGGACGACGCGGCCGCTAAAGCCGGCGGCGCTGACCAGGCCGAAAATGCTGGCCAGTTCCTGTAGACCCGCAAGGCCGGTTTCGGAGCCGCCGATGAGGCCGGCAAGCGTATTGATGGTGGCGATGACATGGGCATTGCTGCCCTTTTCGATGCCCGGGGCGGGAATGCCGCTATTGATATAGGCCAGGATGGGCTCGATCTGCTCTGGCGTGAGACCGGCGCCCTTGGTGAAATCGCCGCTCTCGTCCTTGCGGCCTGCGCCGAGCAGGAGCTTGACGCCTTCGGCGCCGAATTTATCGAGCTTGTCGATGGCGCGGAGGACGGTGAGCTTCTGCGCGTCATCGGTGATGCCAGCGGTATCGAGGACGCCGTCGAGCACCTTGCGATTGTTGACCTTGACGACGTACTGGCCCGCAAGGCCCAGTTCGTCCATGACGTCGGCAACCATCATATACATTTCAGCATCGGCCTCGGGGCCGCCGGCGCCGACCGTATCGGCGTCGAATTGCATGAATTGACGGAAGCGGCCCGGACCGGGCTTTTCGTTGCGGAACACATAGCCCTGGCGATAGGAGCGGTAGGGCTTGGGCAGGGTCTCGAAATTTTCAGCGAAATAGCGGGCGAGTGGCGCGGTGAGATCGTAGCGCAGGCTCATCCACTGCTCGTCATCGTCCTGCAGGGAGAAGACGCCGGCATTGGGGCGATCGGTGTCGGGCAGGAATTTGCCGAGCGTTTCGGTGAGTTCGAGCAAGGGCGTTTCGACCGGATCGAAGCCATAGCGCTCATAGACATGCCGGATCTTGTCGATCATGGCGCCGACGGCGGCGATTTCGCCTGATGTGCGGTCCTCGAAGCCGCGCGGCAGGCGCGAGGCGATGAGCTTGGCTTTTTCGGTCATTTTGGGCAGTCCTTCGGGAACGCGCCGTTGTTAGCGGATCGGGCATGGAGGGGCAACAGGTGAGCGGGGGAATGTGCCCCCTCGCCTTCGGGCGAAAGCGAGGGGGCGGAGGTCACATCCCGGGTCTCCATAGGGGTGGCGGGATCGGCGGATTGGCCGTGGGCTGCAGCCATTGGTCAAAGCCTTCAGCGGGCGGCAGGCCCACATCGGCTCGCAGCCGCGGCGACAGATCGAGTGCCCGGCTCATGCGCGGCCGATTCCACCAGGCAGCAAAGGCTGCATGCAGAACGGGGATGAGACCACGCTGATGCACCGCATCGGCGATGGAGAATTCAAGGCGCAGCACGACGCTGCCCTCATTGAGTGCATTGAACGACATAGCGATATCCGGCAGCGCAAAACGCGGACCGGCCTTCTATTGGGTTGAGGAGCGACGGAAAGGATGGAATCGGAGTCGCAAAAGACCCCGGTTTCAACCGATCACGATGCCAGGTTTTGGAAAGTGCCCGCGGCAGGAATGCCAGTGGCGGCGGAAAGTGAGCCTTAGGCTCGCTTCATACCCAGTGCGTGCGGGGCCAGATGGAGTTCAGGTACAATATTCATGTAGCGCCTCCCTCTGGTTGGCGTTGCGGGACGAATCCCTTCTAGCTCACGGGTCCGTGAGCCGCAAGGCAGGGTGTGGCGGGTTGTCGCAGAAAGTGAGGGCTGTTGCGGATTGGCAACAGGCAGATGGATCGGACGGATCGTGGCTCTCGTCACCCCACCCTGCCCTCCCCATCAAGGGGAGGGTGAACCCGGTGGTGGGGCTGGATGGTGCCAGGCTATTTCACCGGGCGTTGCAAGGCGGCGCGGGCGGCTTCGACTTCGGGGCGGCAGAAGCAGGTGTCGATGTGGTCGTTGACCATGCCCATGGACTGCATGAAGGCGTAGCAGGTGGTGGGGCCGACGAAATTGAAGCCGCGCTTGCGCAAATCCTTGGAGAGGGCGCGGGAGGCGTCGGTCTGGGCGACGGCGCTGAGGGCGGACCAGGAATAGTCGTCGGCGCGATGACCGGGCTGGGGCTCGAAGCGCCAGATATAGGCGGCGAGCGAGCCGAATTCCTTTTGGACTTCGAGCGTTCGCCTGGCGTTGTTGATGGCAGCCGTGATCTTGCCGCGATGGCGAATAATGCCGGGATCGAGCAGGAGGCGCTCGATATCGGCCTCATTCATGGCGGCGACCTTGGGGATATCGAAGCCATGAAAGACTTCGCGAAAATGCTCGCGCTTGCGCAGGATGGTGATCCAGGAGAGGCCGGACTGAAAGCCTTCGAGGCAAATCTTTTCGAACAGCCGCGTGTCGGAGGTGACCGGGCGGCCCCATTCATTGTCGTGATAATGGCGATAGAGTGCGTCGTCGCCCGGCCAGGGGCAGCGCGGCAGGCCATCGGGAGGCGGCGTTTCGACGGGCATGGCGGGCTCCACTGATCTTGGGCTGGAAAGGCTCGTAGCGCCGCGTGGCGATTCTGGGAATTCTGCCCAAAGCGGCGGCGGGAATCATCAATGGGCAGATGTCGCCAGTATTGCTGGCGGCGGCGACCCGATTTTGACAAACGAAAACGTGAACGGGGTCTGCCGCCGGGTAAAAGTTTATTGGCCCATGGTGGCCTTTTAATAAGGAATATCACCGATATTGCCTCGGCTCCGCTGTGGGGCGATCGATCCCACGGGTGCTAGCGTCATGCGTCCTTTCCTTCGGCTTGTCGCGCGATTTGGCCGCGACGAGAGCGGTGTGTTTGCAATCATGTTCGGCCTGATGGCCGTGGTGCTGATCGCCATGGGCGGCGCCGTGGTAGACTATGTGCGGCTGGAGCAAACGCGCAACCGGGCGCAGATCGCGCTCGATGCGGCGGCGCTGGCGCTGCAGAAGGAAATTTTCGGGACGACGAGTGACGACACGATCAAGGAGCAGGCCGAGAGGCTGATGCTGGAGCGCATTGGCGATGCGGGGGTGAGAGCCAGTGTTGACATCATTCGCACCAGCAAGACAGACGGTTCGCTCTACCTAGAAGCGACGATGAGCGTCCCTACCCTGTTCGTTGGCTTGGTGGGCGTGCAGCGGCTAGACGCGCGGATAGCCTCGGAGGCCACGCAACGAAAAGGCGAAGTCGAAGTGGTCATGGTGCTCGATAATTCGGGCTCGATGGACGACTATTACCAGAACCTGAACCAGTTCCGCATGACCAGCCTGGTCAATGCGGCGGCAAATGCAGTGAACATCGTCTATGGCGACAACTGGCAAAACGACAAAAACGTCAAATTCGGGATCGTGCCATTCACGCAATTTGTGAATGTGGGGACCGCCAATGCCAACAAACCCTGGCTCAACCGCACCGGCAGCAACGCTATTGCGCGCGACAACTTTGATGACGATGAAAATTCATCGACGCCTTTCACCGGAACTTTCGACAGAATAGCTCTGTTCGGCCAACTGGCCGGAAACTATCGTTGGGGCGGATGTGTCGAGGCGCGGCAAAGCCCCTACGACACCGATGATACCCCGCCAACGACGCTCGACACCAAGTTTGTGCCACTTTTTGCGCCCGACGAGCCCGATATTGGTGGCTTCACAAATAACTATCTCAGCGATACGGGCGGCACTTGCAAAGCGGCGGCAAGCTGCACGTCGGTGGCGCAATATAATAGCTGCAGCAGCTGGTCCGGCTGTTCGGGACTGACCTCGACCAAATTCAGCTATACGGCGCCCAACGGCACCGTAACCAACAACTTGACGGCGTGCCCGCTAACGCCGGGAGAAACTTGGGTGGCAAGGTCGAGCACGACGAATAACAGCGCTCGCACAATAACCACGTCCTACGTGCCGAACCGGACGATGCAGGAGCGCATTTGCAAATATGTCGGTGGAATAGTGACCAAGAGCAGCCGCAGCGGCGCGACCGGACCGAATGTCGATTGTCCCGTTCATGCCATAGTACCGCTGACGCTCGACAAGCCGACCGTTCTCGCTGCCATCGAGGCCATGCGTCCGCTGGGCAGGGGCCTTAACCAGCCCGAGGGTGGCACCAATATCGCTCAAGGCGCTGTGTGGGGGCTGCATGTGCTGACGCCGGGTGAGCCCTTTACGGAAGCGGCTCCGCAGTCCGACTTCCTGAAAAAGGTCATGATCCTGATGACGGACGGAGACAATTTCCACGTTCCGAACGGGAATATGAACGGCTCGACCTTTTTCAGCGCCTACGGATACCCATACAACAATACCAGGGCAAATGCCGGCCGACTTGGACTGCCAGGGCAGGACCAGGCACAATTGATGGCCGAGATGAACCGGCGCACGCTTGCCAGTTGCGCCTCGGCGAAAGCGGCCAATATCGAGATTTATACGATCGGCCTTTATTCGACCAATGCGAACACAATCAAGATGCTCCAGGATTGCTCAAGCGGCCCAGACCATTACTATCCGGCGACCGCCGCCAATCTGTCGCAAGTATTCCAGTCGATTGCGCGCAAGCTACAATCGCTGCGGGTGAGCCAATAATCTCTGGAGAAGAATGGTACCGCCTCCCCGGATTGAACGGGGGACCTCTAGATCCACAATCTAGCGCTCTAACCAACTGAGCTAAGGCGGCAGGGGGCTTGTCGAGGGATGCCGCTGAGGGCGTCCCGAAAGCGGGCGGAACATAGGTCGAGAATTTCTGGATGACAAGCACCCTTTTTGCCTCAGTCCACCGCTCTGTGCCCGCCCTTTCCACAACATGATCATGACGGGCACGAAAACGTGACCATTCGTAAGGTTTTTGCACTTAACCATGGCGATCAAAGCTGCGGGAAGCGTGTCCCGGCTGCTCTGGACCAGGGGACACGCGCACTATATTGAAGAAACCGTAAGGATGGCGGGCGCAATTGTGCCGATCTGGCACAATAGGCGAAGCCACCCCTTTTCGACGGAAACTGGCTGTATATGGATGCCGACTGGATCACATCGCCGAGCGCCCGTCGCGTGCTGCAGCATGCCGACGATTCACGCCCGGCCTGGGTCTGGGGGCGCGATGGCCAGGAGCTGATCTGGCAGAATGCAGCGGCCGGGCTGTTTCTCGCCAAGCTCAAAAAACACGGGCTGAAGCGTGCGCCGCTCGCCACCCCGATCAAGGGGCAGGTGGCGCGCAATATCAGGCTGGGCTCGACCGGGCGGACAAGCCTGGCGCGCATTCAGTTTCTGGCGGGCAGCAAGCCGGCTTCGGCCACCTGCGCGACAACCCCGCTGATCTGGCAGGATGGGCAGCCGGTTCTGCTGGTGGTTGGCGTCGATCCGATCGATACCGAGATACTTGCGGCTGTGGCGGCCGAGGACAGCCCTGCTGATGAGCCGGTCGCGGAGACGCCGCTGGCCAGCGAGGATGGCGTGGCCGACATCATTGCCGCGGACGAGCATGCCTATGAGCAGGAGCTGGCCAATTGGCGGTCGGCCGAAGCCGAGGGGCTTTTGCCGATAACGGAAGAGGCCCAAGGGCCGGCTGCCCCCATGCCGCCCGCCGATGATGAGCCCGGGCCGGAATGGCACGAAACCGAAGATGATGACGGAGCCGAATCGGTCAGCCGGCTCTCCGCGCTGGTTGACCGGCTGGCGGCGGATGCGGCGCTTTTCACGCCGCTGACATCGGCCGACGATGTGATGCAGGGCCAGCCCGAGGAGCCGTCAGCGCCGGCGAGCGGGCAGCTTTATCGCGTGACCGGCCGGGGCTTTGTTGCCGATGCGGGCGAAGCGCCGGAAACAGTTGAAAGCGCCGCTAGTGACCCTGAAAGCGTGGCGGCAGCCATTGCAGAGATCGCGCCACCGCTGCCGGAAGATCCCGAGGCGGTCGAGCGGGTGTCGCGCTATAATTTCGACGAGCTGTCGCGCATTTTGAACGACCGCGTGGGAGCCGGCGAGGCTGCTTCGCCGATGACGCCGCCCGTCGAGCCGCCGCCACCGGCGCCATTGGCGGCGCCGCAACGGGCGGCCGGGGCGCTGATCAATCTGGGCGGGGAAACGCTGGTGCTGAACCGGCTGCCGCTGGGCATTTTGGTGTTCCGCGACCAGCAGGTGCTGTTTGCCAATCGGGCCATCACCGAAATGGTGGGCTATGATTCGGTGGAACAATTGCGCGCGGCGGGGCTGGCTTCGGTGTTTCCATCGGCGGGGCCGGACGAGCAGGAAGCCGGACCGGTCAACCATCTGGTGCAGCGGAACGGCGCATTGGTGCCGGTGACGGCGCGGCTGCAATCGATCTCCTGGCAGGGGCGCCCTGCCCTGATGCTGTCGGCCAGCGCCACCGAAGTACGCACCGGGCATGAGGCGGCGGTGCGGGCCTTTGCCGAATCCTTCGCCGAAATGCGGGGCGACGGCTTTTTCGATGCCAACCGGGCCGGGGTGATCAATCTGGCCAGCCCGCGGGCGCTGGCTTTGCTGGGCGATGGCCTGGCTGGGCGGCCTCTGAGCGGGCTGGTGGCGGAAGATGAATTGCCGGCCTTGCGTGAATTTCTGGAGCGACCGGCCCGCTTTGCCGAGACGGCGCGCCCCAGCCTGACCCTGCGCAGCGACGGCGGGACGGCGGAGATGAGCATTTTCGCCCAGGGGCAGGCGGGGATCGTCACCGGCTATTTCGGCTTCGTCAAAGAGCGGGGCACAGCCCCCGCCCGGCTGGCGGGACCGGGTGAGCCCGATCCGGCGCTGCTGGCGCGGATCAGCCGGGGTGTGCGGCGGCCGCTTAATACGATTGTGGGCTTTTCCGACCTGATCCGCTCGCAGGCGGCGGGCGGGCTGGGCAGTGAGCGCTATGAGGAATATGCGCAGGATATTTCGGCGGCTGGGCAGGAAATCGCGGCGCTGGTCGACGAGCTGGACGATTATGCGCGGCTGCGCGATGGCCGCTATATGCCGCAGCGCGCCAGTATCGAGCTGACCGGGCTGCTCGAAAGCTGCGTGATGCGCATTCGCCAGCAGGCAAGCAATGCCAGGGTCATCGTGCGCAATGCGATTTCGGAGAGCCTGCCCCGGGTGACGGCCGACCGTGCATCGCTGGCGCAGGCGGTGCTGAACCTATTGGCTTCGGCCATCGACCAGACGCCGACGGGTGGCGCGGTGGTGATTTCGGCGCAGCGCGAGGATGATGGCGGCATTGCCATTCATGTGCGCGATAGTTCGACCGCTCCGGTGGACATGGCGGAACGCTTCGTGGTGTTCCGGGACGGAATGAGCCGGGATGGGCGGGCGCTGACCCCGGTGCGCTCGAGCGTGGGCTTGGCGCTGACACGCTCGCTGCTGTCGGTCAATGGCTTTGCGCTGTCGGTGGACCCGGCGGGGGCGACGGGCATGCTGTTTACGCTGGTGATCCCGTCGGACCTGGTGGATCGCCCGGCGCTGCAATCGGACCAGCCGAGCAGTTAAGCGCCTGATCGCGCAAAGCATTTGCCGGCCAGATTTGAACCATTCCAATCGGTAAACTCTTGGTTTTGTTGAGTTTATTGACAGGCGCCCGCTTGCGGCGCAAAACCGCTTTCCAATGCCCATGGAGAGCCGAATGATCAGGACCGCGCTTGTAGCTTCGCTGTTGATGCTGGCGGCGCCGGCCTGGGCGCAATCGGGCGTGGTCAATGTCTATACCTATCGCGAGCCGGGACTGATCCAGCCGCTGCTGGACCGGTTTACCGAGGAAACCGGGATCGCGACCAATGTGCTTTACGCGGCCGATGGGCTGATCGAGCGCGTTGCGGCGGAGGGGGAACTCTCGCCAGCCGACGTGATCGTGACGGTCGACATCGGCAATCTGGCCAATGCCAAGGAACTGGGCATATCCCAGGCGATTTCGGATGCGGCGCTGGCGCGGGTGCCGGACCAGTATCATGACCCCGATGGCCAATGGGTGGCTTTGTCGCTGCGGGCGCGGGTGTTTTATGCCTCGATCGACCGGGTGAGCGAGACGGCGCTGACCTATGAGGATATCGCCAAACCGGAATGGAAGGGGCGGCTTTGCACCCGCTCGGGCCAGCATGTCTACAATATCGGGCTGATCGCCACGCGCATTGCCCATTGGGGCGTGGACCGGACGCGGACCTGGCTGGGCGCGGTGCGGGATAATCTGTCGCGGGCCCCGACCGGCGCCGATCGCGATCAGGTCAAGGCGATCTTTGACGGCACCTGTGATCTCGCCATCGGCAATACCTATTATATGGGGCTGATGCTGACCAATGAGGCCGAGCCCGAGCAGAAGGATTGGGCGGCATCCGCACGGATCATCTATCCCGATGCGGATGGTGAGGGCACGCAGGTCAATGTGTCCGGCGCGATCCTGGCGAAATATGCGCCCAACAAGGACAATGGCGACAGGCTGGTGGAATTCCTGCTGTCGGACGAAGCGCAGCATCTTTATGCCAGCGGCAATTATGAATTTCCGGTGGTGCCGGGGGTGGAGCCAAGCGAGCTGGTGGCGAGTTGGGGCGCGCTCAACGCCGACCAGACGCCACTGACCGAGATTGCCGCCCATCGCAAGGAAGCGGCGGCGCTGGTGGATGAGCTGAAGTTTGACGAGGGGCCGCAGAATTAGGCGCAAATGCCGCAGGCGGTTAATATGATTTTCTCGCTCAGCTAACGGCTTGTTTTCGCATTGGATTTGGCACCGAGATTTGAACGGTTCTAAGCTGCAAGCCTTTGTTATTGTTATAGTTTCTTGACATCGTGCGGCTTAGTCAGGACAAGGCCTCTATCCGCGGCCTGCTATCGCCGCTTGGGAGAGAACCATGACAAAGACGACACGCCTTGCCTTTGCCCTGCTGAGCACCACGCTTCTGGCGGGCCTCAGCACCCCCAGCTTTGCCCAGAGCGGCGAAGTCAATATTTACAGCTATCGCGAGCAGGGCCTGCTGCAGCCGCTGCTGGACAAGTTCACCGCCGAGACCGGCATCGAGGCCAAGGTGCTGTATGCCGGCGATGGCCTGCTGGAACGCGTTGCCGCCGAGGGCGAGCTATCGCCGGCCGACGTGGTGCTGACCGTCGATATCGGCAATCTGGTGGGCGCCGAGGAGCAGGGCCTGACCCAGCCGATCACCACCGCCGCGCTGACCGAGCGCGTGCCGCCCGCGTTCCGCGATGACGATGCCAATTGGACCGCGCTGTCGCTGCGCGCCCGCGTGTTCTACGTGTCCAAGGATCGCGTCGACGATACGGCGCTGACCTATGAGGACATTACCGGCCCCGAATGGAAGGGGCGCCTCTGCACCCGGCCGGGCGACCATGCCTATAATATCGGGCTGATCGCGCAGCGCATTGCGGCGCATGGCCTCGACAATACGCGCGAATGGCTGACCAAGGTGCGCGATAACCTGGCCTATGCCCCCAGCGGCGGCGATCGCGAAGGCGTCAAGAATATCCTGGCCGGGACCTGCGACCTCTCGATCACCAACACCTATTATATGGGTGTGATGCTGAATAACGAGGCCGAGCCGGAGCAGAAGGACTGGGCCAATTCTGCCCGGATCATCTATCCCGACGCGGAAGGCGAAGGCACCCAGGTCAATGTGGCCGGCGGCTTCATCGCCAAGCATGCGCCCAATGTGGACAATGCCAATGCGCTGATCGCGTTCCTGCTGTCGGACGAAGCCCAGCAGATCTATGCCGACACCAATTACGAATTCCCGGTGGTGGCTTCGGTGGCGCCGTCTGAGCTGACCCTGTCCTGGGGTGCGCTGAAGCCCGTGGAAACGCCGCTGGTCGAGGTTGCGGCGAACCGCGCGGCGGCAGCGGCTCTTGTCGATGAGCTCAAGTTCAACGAAGGTGCGCAGAACTAGGCGCAGCTCAACCAGAATGCCGCTGCGGCCTTTCAGCATGGATTCCGGCCTGCGCCGGAATGACACGGTGGTTGTTTGACGGCTCAGAAGCGACTGACCAAAAACCAGACCGGCAGGGTGAAAGCCCTGCCGGTCATTGCACTTGTGCTGGCCATGGCGGCGGGGCTGCCGATCCTGTGGCTGGCGTGGTCGGCGCTGGCAAGCGGCAGCAATGGGCTGACCGCGAGCATGCTGCCGACCGCCCTGCGGGAAACCGGCATATTGATGGGGTCGGTCGGGATATTGACCGGCGTTGCGGGCCTGGTCGCGGCCTGGCTCGTGACCCATTACGATTTTCCGCTGCGCCGGGTGTTCGACTGGATGCTGGTGCTGCCGCTGGCGGTGCCGACTTATCTCGCCGCCTATGGCTATGTGGAATTTTTGGGGTTTACCGGGCCCTTGCAGACCGCCTTGCGCGGGGTGACGGGCGCACGGACGCTGCAGGATTATTGGTTTCCCGATATCCGCAGCCATTGGGGGGCGGCGATCGTGCTGTCCTCGGTGCTTTACCCCTATGTCTATGTGGCGTGCCGCGGCTTTTTCCTGATGCAGTCGGCCTCGCTCAATATCGCGGCCCGCACTTTGGGCGCGGGCGGCATGCGGACGTTTTTTTCGATCATTCTGCCGACCTCCCGCCCGGCCCTCGTCGTGGGTGTGACGCTGGCGATGATGGAAGTGGTGAACGATCTGGGGGCAGTGCAGTATTTCGGCATCAACGCCATTACTGCCATCATCTATTCGACCTGGATCAACCGCTCGGACTTTGGCGGGGCGGCGCAATTGGCGGTGACGGTGGTGCTGGTCATCGGCCTCTTGATCGCGGCAGAGCAGCGGGCGCGGCATAATCGGGTATACTTGGCCAATCGTGACAGCCGGGTGCCGCCGGCGCGGGAGGCCTTGCGCGGTGGGCGGGCCTGGGCGGCGTTCGGATTTTGCCTGGTATTGTTGGGCATGGGATTTGGCATTCCGGTGGGCAAACTGACCTATCTGGCGTTTCGACTGGTGCTGCCCGAAACGGTAAGCATGACGCTGGGGGCGCTATGGCCGACGCTGATCCTCGCCTCGGCGGGGGCGGTTATCACCGTGATATTGGGGCTGGTGGCGGCCAAGATCGGCCAGCATGCGGGGAGCATTTCGCGGGGCGCGATCCGGCTGGCAACGCTGGGCTATGCCATTCCCGGTACGGTGCTGGCGCTGGGGTTGTTGCAGCCGCTGGGGCAGGCTGATCTCTGGTTCAATCGCATGACCATGGCGCTGGCGGACTGGCGGCCGGGATTGATCCTGTCGGGGTCGATGGCGGCGCTGCTTTATGTCTATGCGATCCGGTTTCTGGCGGTAAGCCATTCAACCCTCGAGGCCGCAATCAAGAAGCGGGGCGATTCCATGCTGCATGCCGGGCGGGTGCTGGGGCAGAGCGGGCTGGGGCTGTTGTTGCGGGTGGACCTGCCGACGCTGATGCCGGCCATTGTGAGTGCGGCGACGCTGGTGTTTGTCGAGATCGTCAAGGAATTGCCGGCGACGCTGCTGTTGCGGCCGCTCGGCGTCGATACGCTGGCGACGCTGGTTTATGGGCGCGCCAATGCCGGGCTCTTTGCACAGGCAGCGATGCCGGCGCTGTTCATTATTCTGGCCGGGCTGGTGCCGGTCATTCTTGCTACGCGGCTGGGCGATCGTAGGAAAGTATAATCGCTGTACCTACTGCCATGTTAGTGGCGTTTGCCTATAGCATCGGGCCATGGGAGCTGGCGCCTCATGCGCCGAAACGGTTTTGGAGTAACGGGATGGGCAGGATTTTCAGAAGTGCCACGCTGGCTCTGGCCCTGGTGGGCGCGCTGAGCGGAGCAGCGCTGGCGCAGAAGACCGAGGTGCGGATCGGGGTGGCGCTGGAGCCGCCCATTCTCGACCCCACGGCCGGCGCGGCCGAGGCCATCGACATCGTGGTCTATCAGAACATCTTCGAGGGCCTGACCGCCATTGACGAAAATGGCGCGGTGCAGCCGGGGCTGGCCAGCTCATGGAGCATTTCGGACGACAATTTGAGCTATACGTTCAAGCTGCATGAGGGGGTGACCTTTCATGACGGCTCCGCCTTCGATGCCGAGGACGTCAAATTCACCTTCGACCGGATTCTGGCCGCCGACAGCGTCAATGCGCATAAGGAGCTCTATACCGATATCGAGAGCGTGACGGTGGATGATCCCTTCACGGTCACCTTCAAGCTCAAGCAGCCGGTGGGGCTGTTCCTGTTCAATCTGGGACGGGGCGATGCGGTGATCGTGGCGCCGGAAAGCGCCGACAATAATGCGACGACGCCGATCGGCACGGGGCCTTTTGCCTTTGTGCAATGGGACAAGGGCAATCGCGTCCTGCTGGAACGTTATGAGCCCTATTGGGGCGAGTTGCCGGCGCTGACCAAGGCCACCTATCGCTTCATTGGCGACACGGCGGCCATGACCAGCGCCTTGCTGGCCGGCGATATCGACGGCACCAACAATTTCGCGCCGGATTCGCTGGCCGTGTTCGAGGGTAATCCGCAATTCAAGGTGCTGGTGGGCACCACCGAGGGCGAGACGATCCTGGGGACCAATAATCGCAAGGCGCCCTTCGACAACCTCAAGGTACGGCAGGCCATGGCCCATGCGATCGACCGGCAGGCGATCATCGATGGGGCGACCTATGGCTATGGCACCCCGATTGGCGCGCCGTTTGCGCCGCATAATGCCTATTATGTCGATCTGACCAATACCTATCCCTATGACCCGGAAGCGGCCAAGGCGCTGCTGGCGGAAGCGGGCTATCCTGATGGGTTCAGCGCGACGCTGAAACTGCCGCCGCTGGGCTATGCGCGGCTCTCGGGGCAGATCATTGCCAGCCAGTTCGCGGCGGTTGGCATCAAGCTCGAGCTGATCAATGTCGAATTCGCGCAATGGCTGCAGGACGTCTATACCAACCATGATTTCGACCTGACCATCATCAGCCATGTCGAGCCGTTCGACATTGGAAATTATGCCAATCCGGACTACTACTTCGGTTACGACAATCCCGAATTCCAGGCGCTGATCAAGACACTCAATGAGACGGTTGACGACGCCAAACGCAAGGAATTGGCCATCGAGGCGCAGACCATCCTGGCCAAGGATGCGGTCAATGGATATCTGTTCGAGCTCGCCCAGACCGGGGTTTGGAACGCCAAGCTCGAAGGCATGTGGCAGAATTCGCCGATTGAGGGGCTGGTGCTGCGGGGGATTCATTGGGTGGAGTGAGGCTATCCTAGATACGGGCCAGCCGCCCCCCTCCCCGGCCCTTGCTGATTTGGGCAACATGTTGCCGAAGACTCGATGTGACACCTCCCCCTTGACGGGGGAGGCTGGGAGGGTGTGCGAGAGCCCGGATATTTGGGCCAACCGCCCCCCTCCCCAGCCCTCCCCGCGAGGGGGAGGGTGTCGCATCGCGTTTGTGGCGGCGGGGTGCGTGGCGCCATGATCCTCTTCGCCCTCCGCCGTTTTCTCGGCTTTGCCGCGACGCTATTGCTGGCAGCGGTGGTGATTTTCTATCTGCTCGATCTGTTGCCGGGTGACCCGGCGCGGTTCACCCTGGGCATTACCGCCACGCCCGAGGCGGTGGCCAATTTGCGGGCGCAGATGGGGCTGGATGCGCCGGCGCATGAGCGGCTGCTGAGCTGGATCGGCGGCATGCTGCGCGGGGATTTCGGCATGTCCTATACCCAGCGGGCGCCGGTGGCGGGGTTGCTGTGGGAGCGGCTGGCGGTGACATTGCCGCTGACGGTGATGGCCATGGTGATTTCGGTGGTCATCGGCCTGCCGCTGGGGATTATTTCGGCACGGGCGCGGGGCAAGGCACCGGATACGGCCATCATGGTGCTGGCGCAGCTTGGCGTTGCGGTGCCCAATTTCTGGTTTGGCATGATGCTGACGCTGGTGTTTGCCGTGGCCTTGCGCTGGCTGCCCCCGGGCGGATTCACGCCCTGGAGCGAAGATCCCGGGCTGGCGTTGCGGGGGCTGATCTTGCCGAGCCTGGCGCTGGCGCTACCGCAGGCATCGATCCTGGCGCGGGTAATGCGGACGGCGCTGGTGGATGTGCAGGGGCAGGATTTCATCCGTACGGCGCGGGCCAAGGGGCTGACCATGGGCGAGGCGGTGTGGCGGCATGGGGTGCGCAATGCGCTGCTGCCGGTGCTGACGATTCTGGGGCTGCAATTTGCCTTTCTCATCGCGGGCACGATCATCGTCGAGAACGTGTTCTACCTGCCGGGACTGGGGCGGCTGATCTTTACGGCGATTTCCGAGCGTGACCTGATCCTGGTGCGGGGCGCGACGGTGGTGCTGATTGTAGCCGTGACGGCGACAATGTTTGTGGTGGACCTGACCTATGGGCTGGTCGATCCGCGCCTGCGGGAGCGCAGTTCGCCATGAGTTTTTTGAAGCGCCACCCCAATCTGGCGATTGGCCTTGCCGGCACCATTCTCTTTGCGCTGCTTGGGCTGATCTCGCTGGTCTGGACCCCCTACCCCATCGCACAGATCGATATTGCCCGGCGGTTTCTGGCGCCCAATGCCGCCCATTGGCTGGGCACCGACAATCTGGGCCGGGACATGGCCTCGCTGGTCATGTCGGGCACGCTGACGAGCTTTGTGGTGGCGGCTCTGGCGGTGGCCATCGGAGCGGGCATTGGCGTGCCGCTGGGGCTGGCGGCGGCGGCCTGGGGTGGGCCGGTGGAATGGCTGGTGCTGCGCTTTTCCGATTTTCTGTTCGCCTTCCCGGCCATCATCGTCGCCATTCTAGTGACGGCTTTGTTTGGGCCGGGGGCGATCAATGCCGTGCTGGCGATTGGGCTCTTCAATATCCCGGTGTTTGCACGGGTGGCGCGGGGCGGCGCGCTGAGCATTGCCACGCTCGATTTCGTCGCGGCAGGACGGCTGGCGGGGCTGGGACCGGCGGCTATCGCCTATCGGCATTTGCTGCCCAATATCATGAGCCTGATCATCGTGCAGGGCACCATCCAACTGTCGCTGGGCATATTGGCCGAGGCGGGGTTGAGCTATGTGGGGTTGGGCACGCAGCCGCCGGCCACGAGCCTGGGGCTGATGCTGCGCGATGCGCAATCGATGTTCCTGCTCCACCCCTGGCTGACGCTGGTGCCGGGGATCAGCATCGTGCTGATCGTCATTGCCCTCAATATTGCCGGGGATGGCTTGCGCGACGCCATCGATCCGCGGCTGCGGCAGGTGAATGCCAATGCCATTGCTTGAGGTCAAAGGGCTTGTCGTGCGCTTCGGCAATGCCGAGGCGGTCGGCGATGTGAGCTTTACGCTGGAGCGCGGCGAGCGGTTCGGCATTATCGGGGAGAGCGGATCGGGAAAGACGCTAACCGCGCTGGCGGTGACGGGGTTGCTGCCGGAGGGCGCCGTTACGGGTGGCAGCATCAGCATTGATGGCGTGCCCCTACCCGCCAATGAGCGCGAAATGGCCCGGCTGCGCGGCAAGCGGATCGGCATGGTGTTTCAGGAGCCGATGACGGCGCTGAACCCCTTGATGCGGGTCACCGACCAGATCGAGGAAGCCATCGCGCTCAATCGCAGCGGCAGCGCGGAGCTGGACGTGCCCCATCTGCTCAAGGAAGTGGGGCTGGAGCTACGCCATGGCGAGCGGTTTCCCCATGAGCTATCGGGCGGGCAGCGGCAGCGCGTGATGATCGCCATGGCGCTGGCGAGCCAGCCGGACATTCTGATTGCCGACGAACCGACATCGGCGCTGGACCTGATCACGCAGAAACGCGTGCTCGACCTGATCGCCGAAATCTGCACGCGGCGGCGCATGGCGCTGCTGTTCATCAGCCATGATTTGAAGGCCGTTGGCGTGCTGTGCAGCCGCGTGGCGGTGATGCATCGCGGGCGGCTGGTGGAGAGTGGCACGGCGTCCAGCGTGTTTACGCGGCCACAGCAGGAGTATACGCGGCGGCTGATTGCCGCCTCGCGCTTCGAGGTGACGCGGGAGGACCACCCGCAAACCGGGACGCCGCTGCTGCAGGTGGAGCAGGTGGTGCGCGAATATCGGCAAGGCGGGTTGTGGCCCTGGCGGGACAAGCCGCTGCGCGCGGTGGATGGGGTGAACCTCGCCATCGGCGAAGGGGAATGCGTGGCGCTGGTGGGGCCTTCGGGCTGCGGCAAGACCACGCTGGCCAAGATCATTGTCGGGCTCGATAGCGCGACATCCGGGCGGGTGCTTCTGGGCGGGGTGGCCTATCGTGGCGCGGACCTGCCGCGGGAGAAACGGCAGGATGTGTCGCTGGTGTTCCAGGACCCGTTCGGCAGCTTCAATCCGCGGCTGACCATAGCCCAATCGCTGGGGGAACCCTTGCGGCTCGAGGCAGGGCTGGACCTGGTGGAACGGCAGCGCCGGCTGGTCGAGGCCATCGAGGCGGTGGGGCTGCGGGCGGACATGCTGGACCGGTATCCGCATGAATTTTCGGGCGGACAGCGGCAGCGGCTGGCCATTGCCCGGGCGCTGGTGACGCGACCGAAGCTGGTGGTGCTGGACGAGCCGGTTTCGGCGCTGGACGTATCGGTGCGCGGCGAGGTGCTGGCGCTATTGGCGCGGCTGCAGGCCGAGTTCGGGCTGACCTATCTCATCATCAGCCACGATATCGATATGGTGCGAGCGGTGGCCGATCGGGTGCTGGTGATGGAGGCCGGGCAAATCGTCGAGGAAGGCTCGCCCGGAACGATCTTCGCCCAGCCGCAGCACAGGCTGACGCGCGAACTGATGGCCGCGCGCCTGCCCGATGTTGGGTGAGGGCTACTGGATCGTCGCGCCGGACGCCTCGACCACCGGCGCCCAGCGTTCGACTTCGGTGGCGACGTGGGTGGCCAGCTCTTCCGGCGTCGAGCCGATGACGATGGCGCCGACTTCGGCAAGACGCTCATGGACGGCCGGGTCATGCACCGCAGCGACGGCAGCCTCGTTGAGCTTGGCGACCACTTCGGGCGGCGTGCCGGCCGGAGCGAAGAGCGCATTCCAGGTATTGGTTTCGTAGCCGGGAACGCCGGCTTCATCCATGGTGGGCACATCGGGGAAGCTGGCGGCGCGTTCGAGCGTGGTGACCGCGAGCGGACGCAGCGTGCCGGCTTTCATATGCTCGGTGGCCGAGGGCAGGTTGTCGAAAATGATCGGCACGGCGCCGCTGAGCGCGTCGACCAGAGCCGGGCCCGAGCCCTGATAGGGCACATGGACCATATCGACGCCGGCCATGGACTTGAACAATTCGCCCGACAGATGCAGCGGCGTGCCATTGCCGGAGGAAGCATAGGCATGAGCTTCCGGCTCGGCCTTGAGCAGGGCGATCAGCTCTTCGACATTGGTGGCGGGGAATTCGGGATTGACCAGCAGCACATTAGGTACGGTCACGAGGAGCGAAATGGGCGCGAAGTCGGCTGAGGGATCGAAGGGCGGGGTGGCATAGAGTGAGGCACTGAGTGCGTGGGTGGCGATGGTGCCCATGAGGATCGTGTAGCCATCGGGATTGGCATCGGCCACGGCGGTAGCGCCGAGCACGCCCCCTGCCCCGGCCTGATTGACCACCAGGACCTGCTGGCCCAATTGGGCGCTCATGGCCTCGGCAACGATACGGCCGACTAGGTCGGTGGAGCCGCCGGCTGCGAAGGGCACGACCAGATTGATGGGTTTATTGGGAAAGTCCTGCGCATTGGCAGGCAGCGACACGGCAAGCGCCCCGGCCACGATGGCCAGGGTTGATAAAAGCGACTTCATCAATGGGTTCCTCCCGGGATAACAGGAGGCAATTGCAGGTGGATGGATTTGGTTCCATCCGGCCAGCAAAATAATGGCTCAGCTCAAAATGCCGATATAGGCACCGAACGGTTCGAGATCGAGTTCGCCGTCGATGGGCGCAGCGATGACGCCGGGGCATTCGGCGTGATGCGGCTCGAGGCTCGCGGGAATGGCGAATTCAGCGGCTTTGTCGCCCATGTTGAAGACGCAGAGCAGGCGGTCGGTGCCATCCTCACGGGTGAAAGCGAGGATATCGCCGGTGGAATCGAGCAGGGTGATCTTGCCCTTGGCCAGCGCCGGATGGGCTTTGCGGAAGGCCAGCAGCGAGCGGTAGAATTCGAGCACCGAGCCCTCGACGCCGTGCTGGGTATCGACGGCATGGGTCAGGTGTTCCGCAGGCACGGGCAGCCAGGTGCGTTCGGCGGTGGAGAAGGCGCCGTTGCGGACATGGGCCTGCCAGACCATGGGCGTGCGGCAACCGTCGCGGCCCTTGAATTCGGGCCAGAACTCGATGCCATAGGGATCGACCAGATCGGCAAAGGACAGCTCGGCTTCCTTGAGGCCCAGTTCCTCGCCCTGATAGAGGCAGACCGAGCCGCGCATGGCCAGGATCAGCGTGGCGGCAAGGCGGGTGAAGGCGGCTTCCTGCCCATGCACCGCCCAGCGGCTGACATGGCGCACTACGTCGTGGTTGGAAAAGGCCAGGCATATCCAGCCATCAGGCGCTTCGCTTTCGGTGGCGGCGATGGATTTCTTGAAGTGGTCGGCGGAGAATTCGCCGCCCAGGTAATCGAACGTATAGGCCATGTGCAGGTGATCATCGCCCGAGGTGTATTGGGCCATGAGTTCGAGCTGGTGCTGGCTGTCGCCGATTTCTCCAACCGTGGTCGTGCCGGGATATTCATCCATCAGGGCGCGCAGGCGGGTGAGAAAAGCGAGGTTTTCCGGGCGCGACTTGTCGTAGATATGTTCCTGGAAATTATAGGGATTTACCGCCGGGGCGGTCGAGGCGTTGAAGTCCTCGGGGCGGACCACTGGATTATCCTCAAAGCCCAGCGAGCAGAAATAGAAATTGACCGTATCGAGGCGGAAGCCATCGACGCCGCGTTCCAGCCAGAAGCGCATTTCGGCCAGCACCGCGTCCTGTACTTCGGGATTGTGGAAGTTGAGATCGGGCTGGGAGACCAGGAAATTGTGCTGGTAATATTGCATGCGCCGGCTATCCCAGGACCAGGCGGAGCCGCCGAAGATGGAGAGCCAATTATTGGGCGGGGTGCCATCGGGCTTTGGGTCGGCCCAGACATACCAATCGGACTTGGCATTGGTGCGGGACTGGCGGCTCTCGGAGAACCAGGCATGTTTGTCCGATGAGTGGGAAATCACCTGATCGATGATGACCTTGAGGCCGAGCGAATGGGCCTTTTGCACGAGGCGATCGAAATCCTCCAGCGTGCCGAAGCTGGGATCGATGTCGCGATAATTGGAGACGTCGTAGCCGAAATCCTTCATCGGCGAGGTGAAGACCGGCGACAGCCAGATGGCGTCGACGCCCAGATCGGCGACATAATCGAGCCGGCTGGTAATGCCGACGAGATCCCCTACCCCATCGCCATTCTGGTCCTGATAAGAGCGCGGATAGATCTGGTAGATCACCGCGCCACGCCACCAATCGAGATCACGAGTGGCCTCGTCCGGGTGTTTCTGCTCGGTCATCAGGGAGGTGGCGGTCATTGGAGGCTCCGGAGGAATTGTCGAGCAGGAGACGACGGAAATATAGGCTCAAAGACCGTGGCAGCGCTTGTACTTCTTGCCGGAGCCGCAAGGACACGGATCGTTGCGGCCCACCGAGGTCACGCGCACTGGCACGGGTTTGGCGCCTTTGACACTGGCTTTGTACAAGAGCGCCGCCAATCGCGGCAATTCGTCAGGCGCGGCCTGCTTCATGACCTCGGCGTCGATACCGTCCTTTGCGATATCCGCAAGGACAGTGCCTTCAAAGTCGGGCTCGGCCAAGTTCATGTAGAACACCAAACCGATAGCGGCCTCATAGCCGGGGGCATCCTCGTCGTCCAGCAAGCGCTCCCAGGCCGGCATTTGCAGCGACATCGCTGCGCTAAAGCCTTCCAGCCAGATTTCCCACAAGACATCGTCATGCGGTTCGTCGATTTCATAGATCGGACTATAAGTTCCGGCTCTAAGTTCAAAGACCACCGCATTGTAGCGGTCGTTGATCAATCCGATGAATTCGTTGAGGTCGACGCCATATTTGGCAAAACTGGCGTCGTCGCCGCCCCAGGTGATTGGCAGCCACTCGGCTGGGGATAGCAGTTGCGGGCCGGCCGCTATGCCGCACAAAAAGCCGTCCAGCTCGCCGAGCAGCATGGTTTCGTCGCCTTTGAAGGCGAATAGCAAATGTTGCAATCGGAGCAATTGCGGAGCGAGTTCTTCCGTCATCGAAAACCTCGACATTACGGTGTCAAACGGGGCGAACCTTGCAGAATTTTCGTGGCGATGGCGCGGAAGGCCTGGGCTTCGGGGCCAGTGGGGGCGGACACGACGGGGGGCTGGCCGGTGTCGGAGTTTTCGCGGATCGACATGACCAGGGGGACGGCACCGAGGAAGGGCATGTCGAGCGCCTTGGCCGCGGCCTCGGCGCCGCCGGTGCCGAAAATGTCGTAGCGGGCGCCGGTGTCGGGGGCGATGAAATAGCTCATGTTTTCGATCAGGCCGAGTAGCGGCACGCCCATGCGGCGCAGCATGTCGATGGCTTTTTTGGCGTCGATCAAGGCCAGGTCCTGCGGGGTGGAGACGATGACGACGCCATCGATTTCGGACTGCTGGAAAAGGGAGATGTGGATGTCGCCGGTGCCGGGGGGCAGGTCGACGACGAGCAGGTCGAGATCGCCCCAATCGGTTTCGCGCAGCAATTGGCGGAGCGCGGAGGTCGCCATGGGGCCGCGCCAGACCACGGCCTGGTCGGGATTGAGCATGGAGCCGATCGACATGGCCGCGAGGCCAAAGGCGCTGTGCGGCGTGAAAATGCCGTCTTCGCGCACGGCGGGCTTGCCTTCGATGCCCAGGAGCTTGGGGATGGAGGGGCCGTAGAGATCGGCATCGAGAATGCCGGTGCGCAGGCCTTCGGCGGCGAAGGCCAGGGCCAGGTTGACTGCCGTGGTGGATTTGCCGACGCCGCCCTTGCCCGAGCCGACGGCGATGATGCGACGGACGCCCTTTACGCGGGTTTTGCCCTGGGGCTGGGGCGAGCCGTGGGAGAATTTGGGGCCGGCCTGCTTTTCCGAGGTAATGGAGACCATGACCTTACGGC
>DATMSY010000087.1:0-8759 GCA_035565135.1 Devosia sp. | reverse complement strand
CTCAAGGCTTGGGAGAGTAGGTCGCTGCAAGGTCTGCCAAAAACATCTGTGTTCTCATTACAATCTCGAAATACAAAACACCCCCGGTCAGAAATGACCGGGGGTGTTTGCATTCCCGGGGGGGCAAGGGGCGTGCACCCTATGCTCCCAAGCCGATCCTCTATCGTCACTGCCCGGCTCGTTCCGGCAATCCAGGCCCATATGAGGCTCGATCGCCGCTTTTTCGCATATGCGAAAAAGCTGACCTCCCTCCCCCTTGAGGGGAGGGATCGAGGGTGGGGGTGTCGTGCTGTCCCACGACATAGAGTTCGGGGAGACCTCGACACCCCCACCCTAGCCCTCCCCTCAAGGGGGAGGGGACCGCATCGCGGCTCTCCGATGCTGAATGTCTATTGTGGAGCGGCGGCGTGAATTACAGGCCCGTGTTGCCCCGGCTAACTCTCAACACACTCCGCACGCATAAATCCTTGACCAAAGCTCCGGGCTCATCATCCTGAGCGCAGAACCAAATCAACAAAACCAAACGCGGTCATATGCGCTTTCTGTTTCTCATCCTGGCTCTGTTCATCCTCAGTTTTCCCGCTGTCGCACAGCAGGCGGCGCCGGCGACGACACCGGCCAGCGCCAGTGACGCCGATATCGAGACGCTGATCAAGATCATCGAGAACGACCAGAGCCGCGCGGCGCTGATCGAGCGGTTGCAGCAGGCGGGGAGTGAAGAGCCCGCAGTGCCCGCCGAGGCGCCGGCGGATCTGAGCATTGCCCGGCAGCTGGCCGAATATACCCGCAGCGTTGCGGAGGGGGCCTCGAGCACCTTTGCCGCTATCGGCCATGTGTTTGCCGAATTGCAGCGGGGCTTTAGCGGCGCCGCCAATGGCGATCTCAACGCGCTGCGCGATATTGCCGTGGCCGTGCTGCTGGTCGGGCTTGGTCTTTTCGGCAGCTTCCTCCTCTTGCGGCTGCTGGTGGTGTGGCTGCAGGGCCTGATCGCTTCGCGTGTCGGCAACCGCGCCTGGTATATGCGGCTGCTGGGTGCGATCGGCGCGGCGGCGGTGGATGGCGGCTCGGTCGTGCTCGCCTGGGCCATCGGCTATGTGCTGGCGCTCAGCGTCATCGGCGGGGCGTCGGGGCGGATGGGGATCAACCAGTCGCTGCTGCTCAATGCTTTCCTCGTCGTCGAAATGAGCAAGCTGGTGGTGCGCGCCGTGCTGATGCCGCGGCATGCCGGGCTGCGGCTTTTGCCGGTCTCGGACAGCAATGCGGCCTATTGGTCATTCTGGCTGGCGCGGGTGATCTCGCTGGTCGGCTATACCTTCATGTTCGTCTCACCCGTCATCGCCGCCAATCTGTCGCTGGGCGCGGCCTCGGCCGTGCAGGCCCTGGTCATGGTGACGGCCGTGGTCATCGGCATTGTCATCGTGCTGCAGAACAAGCTCGATGTCAGGCATTGGCTCAATGACCTGGCGCAGAAGCGCGAAAAGGATGGGCTGGGCCAGCTATTCGTGCTGATGGGGCAGTTCTGGCATCTGGTGGCGATCGCTTATCTGCTGGCGCTGCTCGTGGTCTGGTTCGCCAATCCGGAGCGGGCGCTGCCCTTCATGATCGCGGCCACGATCCAGTCGCTTATCGCCATTGTGGTGGGGGCGATCATTGTGGGTTTTGTCGGCCGCTTTGTCGGCGTTGGCCTGAAACTGCCCGGCGACATCAAGGCGCGGTTGCCGCTGCTCGAAGCGCGGCTGCATGCCTTTGTGCCCCGCGTCATGCAGGTGGTGCGCTGGGTGGTGATTGCCGGGGTGGTCCTGGCGATCCTGCAGGCCTGGTCGCTGTTCGATTTCCTGGGCTGGATCGGCAGCGAACAGGGGCAGCAGATTGCCGGCTCGATCATTTCGGCCGTGCTGATCGTGCTGGTCTGCGTGGTGCTCTATGTCGTTGTCGCGTCCTGGGTGGAATATCGGCTCAATACCAGTGTGGGCAAGGCGCCGACGCCGCGCGAAAAGACCCTGCTCAACCTCTTCAAAAACGCTTTCACCATTGCCCTGGTGGTGTTCGGCCTGATGCTGGCGCTCGCCCAGATCGGGGTCAATATCGCCCCGTTATTGGCCGGCGCCGGGGTGATCGGCCTCGCCATCGGTTTTGGCGCGCAGAAGCTGGTGCAGGACATCATTACCGGCATTTTCATCCAGTTCGAGAATGTCATGAATGAGGGAGATGTGGTGGAGGCGGCCGGCAAATCCGGCGTGGTCGAAAAGCTCACCATTCGCTCGGTGACCATTCGCGACATGACCGGCACGGTTCACCTCATCCCCTTCTCCTCGGTGGATCAGGTGTCCAATATGGTGCGCGGCTTTTCCTTCTATGTCGCCGAATTCGATGTGGCCTATGACAGCGATATCGAGGCGGTCAAGCAGGTGATGCGCGATGCCTTTGTCGTGGCGATGCAATCGGAGCACCGCGACGTGGTGATCGACGACCTGGACCTGCAGGGACTGGTGTCCCTGGCCGGCGGGGCGATGAAGGTGCGGGCGCGCATCAAGACCATGGCCGGCAAGCAATGGGGCATTGGCCGGCTCTATAGCGAAACGGTCAAGCGCATGCTGGCCGAGCGCGACATCCGCACCCCCTCCCAGGTGGTCACTTACCGGACCGTGGACCGGCCCGCGATCCTGCCGCCGCTCGATGACGAGGCCGCCACGCAACCGTGACCGCAGCGGCGGTTAGCCTTAAGCCGATCTTAATGTGATGGGTTAAAATAGTGATACGCGCCGGTCGTGGCATGACCGGCGCAGCGGCGGGGCGTGTGCCCGTGCCGCCGTGACTGAAGTTATCCGCGTATCACGAGGCCAGCCATGCACCCATCCGGCAAGATCATTGCTCTCTCCCGCCGTCTCTCCGCGTTGGCGCTTGCCGCTGTGCTGAGCGCTGCAACCATAGTGCCGTCCTTTGCCAATAGCGCCAATTTCGTGCGGGGCCTGTGGCCGGATGCCCAGGCGCAGGGGGTGAGCCGGGCGGCGTTCGACGCGGCCTTTGCCGGCTATAGTTTTTCGCCCAAGATCATGGAGCTGACCCGCAAGCAGCCCGAATTTTCCCAGACGGCGCAGCAATATATCGACCGCCGCGTCACCAATGCCCAGGCCGCCAAGGGCAGGGCGATGCGCGGGGAATGGAACCAGACGCTGACCGGCGTACAGCAGCGCTATGGCGTGCAGCCGGAAATCGTGCTGGCCATCTGGGGCATGGAAACCAATTTCGGCGGCTTCATGGGCGGCGAGAACACGATCCATGCGCTCGCCACCCTGGTCGAGGGCGGCTATCGCACCGACTTCTTCAAGCGCGAGCTGCTGACCGCCCTGCGCATCATTTCCGATGGCAATGTAAGTCCCGCTAACATGGTGGGCTCCTGGGCCGGTGCCATGGGGCATACCCAGTTCATGCCGTCGAGCTTCATGCAATATGCGGTCGACTATAATGGCGATGGCAGGCGGGATATCTGGAACTCGGTGCCGGACGCGCTCGGCTCGACCGCCAATTATCTCAAGAGCTTTGGCTGGCGGCCGGGCGAGACCTGGGGCTATGAGATCAAGCTGCCTGCCGGCTTCAATTTTGCCGCCGCACGGGAATTGGAGAAGGCGCCGCTCGGCCAGTGGCAGGCCATGGGCATTACCCGGGTTTCGGGCAAGGCCTTTCCCCGGCCGGGTGATGTGGGGCGGCTCTATATGCCGGCGGGCGGGTCGGGGCCGGCCTTTCTGCTGCTGCGCAATTTCGATGTGATCAAGCGCTACAATAATTCGGACAGCTATGCCCTCGCCGTCGGGCATCTGGCCGATCGGATCATCGGGGGCGGGGAATTTGCCACGGCCTGGCCACCGGGCGATTATGCGCTCAACAAGGATCAGCGCGCGCAGGTGCAATCGCTGCTGGCGCGGGCGGGGTATGATGTCGGTGCCCCCGATGGGGTGATCGGACCCAAGACGCGCGCGGCGGTGATGGCCTTCCAGCAACGGGCGGGTGTGCTGGCTGACGGACATGTGTCCGGACGATTGCTCGACCAGCTCAAGCGCTAGGACCAACCGCCCTTCAGCTGATGCTGGCCTGTCCTCGTCTCAACGTTAACAGTCCGTTAACCAATTGCGCCCAAATTCGGCGGCGCTTAAGCAGAGGGCAGGCGCGTCTCGGACCATTGAGACTCCTGCCCTCGCCCATTCCGGAATGGCCACAAATTCCTCCGCATTGGGCATTAGCAGTTTTTCAAAACATGAAGCTCGACCTGTCGATGACCACAAATCCCTCGCTGCTGCGTCGCGTCCTGATGACGCTGATGGTGTTGATCGCGATCCATCCGGCGCCCTCGCTGGCGCTGTCGATCATGGACCCGTTCAACCTGCCCGCGGCCATGGATGCGGGGACATCGAAGGTCGGCGACGGCATTGCCTATGCCGATGGCCCCCGGCACAAGCTGGACGTTTACGCGCCCGAGCAGCGGGGCGCGCCCGCGCCGGTGGTCTATTTCATCTATGGCGGCGGCTGGAACCGGGGCGAACGCAGCGATTACCAATTTGTCGGGCGGGCGCTGGCGGCGCGCGGTTTTATCACTGTTATCGCTGATTACCGGCTGGTGCCGGAAGTGCATTATCCGCAATTTCTCGAAGACAATGCCAGCGGGCTGCGCTGGGTGCAGGACAATATCGCCCAATATGGCGGGGACCCCAATCGGGTCTTCCTGGCCGGACATTCGGCCGGGGCCTATAATGCGGTCATGCTGGCGCTCGATCCGTCGTTCCTGCGCGATTATGGGGTGACCATTCCCATTTTGGGCGTCGCGGCTCTGTCGGGCCCGTATGATTTCTATCCGTTCGAATATGGCGAAGTGCGGGACGCGTTCGGCGCGGCGCCCAATCCGCAGGGCACCCAGCCGATCAACCTCATCACCTCCAATACCCCGCCCATGTATCTGGCGACGGGCACGACCGACCCCATCGTGCGGATGCAGAATACCGAGCGCTTTGCCCAAAAACTCAAGGATAGCGGCATCTGGGTCACCACCAAATATTATAGCGGCTTCGGCCATATGGAGCCGGTGATCGCCATGGGCGCCATGTGGCGCTGGCGCATGCCGGTGCTGGACGACATGGTGAGCTTTTTCCAGATGTTCGGCGCCTTCCCCAGCGGGGTGCCCTATGTGGCGGTGGCGCCCGAGCCGCCCGAGCAATTGCCGGAGGCCATCGCGCCCATGGACCAGATCATCAGCCAGCTCGACGCCATGTTCCAGCCGGTTCAGAAATAGCCGGCAACCGGAGAATCGCGCTAACCTCTCGGGCATGAGCGATCACTTACGTTTTTCCGGCGCCAGCCACCAGATTCAGGTCGAGACCGTCAAGGCCATCATCCGGCGGCAGCCGGTCTTGATGGCTATCCTGCAGCGGTTGCGCGACATGGCCTTGCCCGATCCGCTGCTGGGATCGGGCGCGATCTACAATTCAGTGTGGAACGAATTGACCGGCAGGCCGCCCCTGACCGGCATCAAGGATGCCGATGTCGTCTATTTCGACGATAGCGACCTTTCCTATGAAGCCGAGGACAGGGTGATCCGCCGGGCGGCGGAGCGGTTCGGCGATCTGCCGATCCCGGTCGAGGTGCGCAACCAGGCGCGGGTGCATCTGTGGTTTCCCGAAAAATTCGGCTCGCCCTATCCGCAGCTCAGGAGCAGCGCCGAGATGATGGAATATTTCGCCTCCAAGACCCATGCGGTGGCGGCGCGGCTGGAGGATGATGATGCGATCAGCATCTTTGCGCCCTTCGGGCTCGATGACATGTTCTCGTTTCGCATCACGCCCAATACGGCGCTGGACAATCGCAACACCCATCACACCAAGGCGGAACGGGCCTTGGGCATCTGGCCGGAGCTAACCATTATTCCTTGGCCCTGATTGCGTCGCGCCAGCTCCGGACGCCGATGGGCACAAGGCCCAGCTCATCCATCAGCGCCTTGGCGCGGCCGGAGCGGAAGAACTCGTATTCGCCGGTGCGGATCGCGTTTTCGCTGTCGATGATCTCGATGTCGCCGGGCGCGCTGAAATGCAGCGCCAGCCAGGAGATGCCCTCAGGCAGGCTTTCAAACAATTGCCGATAGGCGGTTTCAATGCCGTCCGGCCAGGTCCACGGCGTTTCGACCTGGAGGGCGACGATGGGATTGCCGCGGGCGACAGCCCGAGCCGAGGCGGCATTGAACTCGGCACTGGTGACCGGGCCGACGTAGCTCATGACCGAGAAGGTCAGATAGTCCCGCATCAGCAGCAGGGGCAGGCCGAACTCGGCACCGAGCTTTTCGTAGATGTGCACGAATTCGGGCATCATGGCCGTACCCATGTGGCAGTCGAGATGCGTGACGTCGATCCCGGCCGCCAGCGCCGTTTCGATCTGCGCCCGCAATTCGGCCTCTACCGCATGGGGCGCGGCATAGCGGCGGACGCTTTGCACGTCGCGCCAGAAATAGCCTTGCTGGTCGGTGAGCCCATTGTCGGAAACACCGGTCAAGGGGCGCCAGCGGTAGAACAAGGGGTCGGCATTTAGCGTCAGATGAACGCCCAGGTCCAGTTCGGGATTATCGCGAGCCATCTGGGCGACTTCTGAAAACCACGGGCAGGGCACCATGACCGACCCTGACGTGGCGATGCCGGCGGCCGCCAGCTCGCCAAAGGCGAGGTTGGCGCTATGGCTCATGCCGACATCGTCTTCGTGGACGACGACAAAACGGGATGGGGAAACAGACATTGGGACACACCTTTCTCGGGCCGCGCAGTATGCGCCGGCATCATCGAGTTCGGGGGTCCTGGCGCCGTAGCGCCGCGGTCCAGGATGGTTCTGCCGCCATCCCTTTTTCGCTCACCTGGGCAGGAAGCACCCAGAATGTGGCTTCAACTTGACGGTGGCGCCGGGTCCAGCCTGACCGAATCCGCCGAGCGGCGGACTGGGCCGTGGTAGACGGCCTCGATATTGTTGCCATCGGGATCGAGCACGAAGGCGGCGTAATAGCCGGGATGGTAGTGCCGTTCGCCGGGCGCGCCATTGCCGGTGCCGCCGGCGGCGAGGGCGGCCTTGTAGAAGGCGTCGACCATGTCGCGGTCCCTGGCCTGGAAGGCCAGGTGGATATGGGTGGGCACGGTTTTGGCATCGGCGGCATCGACGAAGAGTTCGTCGACCTGGAACCAGGTTTTGCCCGATTGCTCGATTTTATGGCCAAGCGCGGCCAGCACGTTTTCGTAGAAATAGCGCGTATTGGCGAAGTTTTTCGCCCGCAGATGGACGTGATCGAGGAGGCGGCCGGTATGCCAGGTCATTGTCGTCGTTCCTTGGGCTGGGGCCTAGGGGCCTGTCCCTAATCGCATTACAAGCACGGTGTCATCCCGGCGGAGGCCGGGATCCATGCTGAAGGCTATCCACTCGCAGCGGTGGTCGCGGAGATATGCGGACATGGATTCCGGCCTTCGCCGGAATGACATTGTGGGTGTTGTGAGACCGAGCGGCGCGCCAGACTGCCCACCAGCGTGGAGCTCGTCCGAGCTACGACACCCCCACCCTAGCCCTCCCCTCAAGGGGGAGGGGACGGCATTGGGGCTCTCACACCTCATGGGGCAAAACAAAACCGCCCGGCCGGGGGCTGGGCGGTTTGGGCATGGGTCAGATTACTCGGCTTCGTCGGCGGAAGCGGAATTGAGTTGGCCGTATTTTTCTTCGCCGATCTTGGCGAGCAGGTCGAGCTGGGTTTCGAGGAAGTCGATGTGACCTTCCTCGTCGGTCAGCAGGGCCTCGAACAGGTTCTTGGAGACGTAGTCGCCCAGCTGTTCGCAGAGTTCGCGGCTGGCCTTATAGGCAGCGCGGGCGTCGTATTCGCCGGCGAGGTCGGCCTCGAGCACTTCCTTGATGGTCTGGCCGATTCGCAGCGGCGCGACGCGCTGCAGGTTGGGATGGCCTTCGAGGAAAATAATGCGCTCGATCAGGCGATCGGCGTGATGCATTTCTTCAATTGATTCAGCGCGTTCCTTGGAGGCGAGCTTCTTGTAGCCCCAGTCGTCCAGGAGACGGAAGTGCACCCAATACTGGTTCACCGCGCCGAGTTCGAGAAAGAGGGCCTCGTTAAGCCGCTCGATGACTTGTGCTTCGCCTTTCACGACGTGCTCCACTCTGCTGTTTCTTGAGCTTCTCCAGGCCGGTCTGAATATGGATCAGATCGGCGGCCGGATGGGCTTGCTGCGAGTGGTAGTTTTCTGTGACGCGGACGATAATGTCCACCACATTCGGCACGCAGCCGCTGCATTTGGCGCGGCGGGCGAGTTCGTTATAGACCTTGGCCGGCACCACCAATTGCCACGGATCGGCCTTGAGGAGCGTGAGGACGATGTCCTCGATCTCCTGAGAGGTAATCATGTTGCACTGGCAGACGAGCATAAGAGGCCGGCTTGTCGGATGGGGCTTGCTGGGCGGCATAAAGCGACCAGTATTCATGAATGTCAATGTCAGAATTGATTTGCGCCGAACACGATTGCCGGATGGACGCGCCGGCTGACATTTTTGCGGCATGATCGTAGTTAGGATCAGCCGGACAAAAAATGGGTTGGACTAAGGAGAGGGCCATGGTGGGCAGCAAGGGGAATGGCGGAGGCATGATGGGCAAGGGGCTGGTGCTGGCGGCGATGATGCCGGCTTTGGCCTGGGCCCCAGCCGCGCTGGCGGGGCCGGCGCTCGATGCCTGCGCGGCCGAGGCG
>DATMSY010000086.1:0-8084 GCA_035565135.1 Devosia sp. | reverse complement strand
CTTGGCTGGCCACGATCCCATCCCCTCCCCCTTGAGGGGAGGGCTAGGGTGGGGGTGTCGCGGCCTCCACAAACTCCATGTAGGTGGATGGCCCGACACCCCCACCCTCAATCCCTCCCCTCAAGGGGGAGGGAGGCAGACCGGTGCCCCGCCCACGAACCCGCCACACGCCCCAAGCAGAAACCCCTAGGCTCCATCGTCCCCTCGCCCCTCAGGGGAGAGGGCCAGGGTGAGGGGTGCGATGCTTGGACATCATCCCCGTTGCAGCATCGCACCCCTCACCCGCCGCAAAGCGGCGACCTCTCCCCTGAGGGGCGAGGTGAAACCGTGCTCTACCTTGGTGTCACTCAAGCGCCGCCGGGCTCTGGGATGGGCACACCTTGACCCCAACCCTCCCCCCTATCATCGCCAATTGGTTCGCGGCCAAAAACTGGGCGCCCCGCGCCCACCAGCTCGACGTCCTTGCCAGCTGGCACGCCAATGCCTCCGCCCTCCTCATCGCCCCCACCGGCGCCGGCAAGACCCTGGCCGGGTTCCTGCCTACCCTTGTCGATCTGGTCGATGGCAAGTTCGATGGCCTCCACACCCTCTATATTTCCCCGCTGAAAGCCCTGGCCGTCGACGTACAGCGCAACCTGTCCACCCCCATTGCCGAGATGGGCCTTCCCATCAAAGTCGAAACCCGCACCGGCGACACCCCGGCCTCCCGCCGCGCCCGCCAGCGCACCAGCCCGCCCCATATTCTGCTGACCACGCCCGAGCAATTGGCTCTGCTGATCAGCCATCCCCATGCCGAACTGTTCTTCGGCTCGCTCCGCCGCATCGTGCTCGACGAGCTCCACGCTCTGGTCACCTCCAAGCGCGGCGAATTGCTCTCGCTCGCTCTAGCCCGCATCACCCGCCTCGCGCCAGACCTGCGCATCACCGCCCTCAGCGCCACCGTCGCCCGGCCCGATCTCTTGCGTGACTGGATCGCCCAACCGCTGCAAGACAGCGATACCCACCTGCTCACCGCCACCGGCGGCGCCCCTCCGGTGCTCTCGATCCTGCAAACCGAACAACGCCTCCCCTGGGCCGGCCATTCCGCCAATTACGCCCATCGCGATCTCTACGAGACCATCAAGCAGCACCGCACCACGCTGCTTTTCGTCAATACGCGCAGCCAGGCCGAAATGCTGTTTCAGGGCCTCTGGGCCATCAATGATGATCTGCTGCCCATCGCGCTGCATCATGGCTCGCTCTCGGTCGAACAGCGCCGCAAGGTCGAAAGCGCCATGGTGTCCGGCGCGCTCAAGGCCGTGGTCTGCACCTCCACCCTCGATCTGGGCATCGATTGGGGCGATGTCGATCTGGTCGTTCAGGTCGGCGCCCCCAAGGGCAGCTCGCGCATGCTGCAACGCATTGGCCGCGCCAATCACCGGCTCGATGAACCCTCCAAGGCCGTGCTCGTGCCCTCCAATCGCTTCGAAGTCCTCGAATGCGAGGCCGCCGTCGAAGCCGTCGCCGAAAGCCATCAGGATAGCGAAGACCCGGTTTCGGGTGGCTATGACGTGCTGGCCCAGCACATTCTGGGTATGGCCTGCGCCGCCCCCTTTGCAGCCGACGATCTCTTTGCCGAAATCAGCCATGCCTGGCCCTACCGTGATCTGCCGCGCCCCCAATTCGATCGCATCCTCGATTTCGTCGCCACCGGCGGCTATGCCCTGCGCGCTTACGAGCGCTATGCCCGCCTCAAGCGCACTGAAGACGGCCTATGGCGCATCGCCAATCCGCAGGTCGCTCAGCAATACCGGCTCAATATCGGCACCATTATCGAAGAGCCCATGGTGCGGGTGCGCCTCGTGCGGGGCAGGGGCTTCAAAAAGGGGCAGACCAATAGCCCCATTGGCGCGGGCGGCCGCGTGCTGGGTGAAATGGAGGAATATTTCTTCGGCACGTTACTGCCGGGAGATACCTTCATGTTCGGCGGCGAAATCGTCGCCTTTGAGGGCATGAAGGATAACGAGGCTTTCGTGTCGCGCGCCCAGGCCGCCAATCCCAAAATCCCCTCCTATATGGGCGGCAAATTCCCGCTCTCGACCTATCTGGCCGAACGCGTCCGCCGCATGCTCGATAGCCCGCAAAGCTGGGGTGTGCTCCCCGATCAGGTCAGCGACTGGCTGCGCCTGCAACGCGATGTCTCCGTACTGCCCCGCCGCGATAGCCTGCTCGTTGAAACCTTCCCGCGCGGCACACAGAACTATCTGGTCTGCTACCCCTTCGAGGGCCGCCTCGCGCACCAGACCCTGGGCATGCTGCTCACAAGACGGCTCGAACGCGCCCGCGCGCGTCCGCTCGGCTTTGTCGCTAGCGAATATGCCCTCGCCATCTGGGGCCTGGGCGATCTCTCCGCCCTGATCAAAACCGGCCGCCTCTCGCTCGATGAGCTCTTCTCCGAAGACATGCTGGGCGATGATCTGGAAGACTGGCTCGATGAATCCGCCCTCATGAAACGCACCTTCCGCAACTGCGCCATCATCGCCGGGCTGATCGAACGCCGTCATCCCGGCAAGGAAAAGACCGGCCGCCAGATCACCATGAGCTCAGACCTGATTTACGACGTGCTCTACCAGCACGAGCCCGATCACATCCTGATCCAGGCCACCCGCCGCGACGCCGCCCGCGGCCTGCTCGATATCGAACGGCTGGGCGACATGCTCCGGCGCATCCGCAACCACATCGTCCACCAGCCGCTCGACCACATCTCCCCGCTCGCCGTCCCGCTCATGCTCGATATCGGCAAGGAGCCGATTTTCGGCGAAGGCCGCGAATCGGCTATGGCAGATGCAGCAGATGAACTCATGCGCGAGGCCCTCGGCCAATCGTGAGCCAGGCACTATATCAAAGCGACATCACGGAGACCCCGTTGCTGCGCTTTGCCGGACATAATTTCGAGCCGCTTCCCTCGGGCGCCCTCTATTGGCGCGCCGAAGCGACTTTGCTCGTCGCCGATCTGCATCTGGAAAAGATGAGCAGCTTTGCCCGCGCCGGCCAGCTGCTGCCCCCCTACGATACCGGTCTCACCCTGGCCCGGCTCGAAGCCGATTTGCGTCGCACCGGCGCCCGGCGCGTGATTTCACTCGGAGACAGCTTTCATCGCGTCGATGCTAGCAGTCTGTTAACCAATTCGGACCGGATGCGCATCGATGCGCTCACCGATCTGGTCGATTTTGTCTGGCTCTCCGGCAACCACGATCCGGCCCCGCACGCCCTGGGCGGCACCTGCCTGCCCAGTCTGGAACTGGCCGGATTGACCCTCTCGCACGAGCCGCAACGGGGCATTTCTGGCTTGATTTCCGGGCACTTACACCCCGCCGCCCATATCTACATGTCCGGCCGTTCCACCCGCCGCCCCTGTTTCGTGCACGACAATCGCCTGCTGATCCTGCCTGCCTATGGCAGCTCCACCGGCTCGATCAACATCTTATCCCCACCCTTTATCGGCCTGCTAAACTGGCCGGCATTGGAAGTGACAATGCTGGGAAAAGACCGAACCTATCCGGTCAGCCCAAAAAGATTGGTGCGGGGCTAAACCCCGCACCCCCAGATCATACGGCTGGCCGGAAAGCGCCGTTCTGCCAGCCTTCGAACTTGCCGGTAAAGAAGTCGATATCGCTGAAACCGAGGAGATTCAGCACCGTGAAGCTATGCGACAGCTGCAACCCACCGCGGGTAAACAGCACCACCCGCTTGTCCGGCGTTACGCCCGCCGCGGCGTAAAGCGCCTGCAATTCCTCGACCGGCCTTAGCACCCGGTCGCCATCGAAAGTGTTGTCCCAGAAGACATTGACCGAGCCCGGAATATGCCCGGCGGCATAGTCGGAGGGCGAGCGCACATCGACCACGACGACATTGGGGTCGCCGGCCAGAGCCTTGACAGCATCGGCATCGAGGAAAGCCGGCCCATTGCCGCTTAGCGGCGTGCCTTCGAAGGAATAATTGGCCAGCGACACCTGCTGCCCGGCTCGCGGATCGCGGCTCCATTCGTCCCAGCTGGCATCGTAAAGCACCACATTTTCATAGCCCAGATTGCGCAGTGCCAGATAATTATTGGCCGCGGCAACGCCGCTGCCGCAATAGGAAACCACCTCGCGATCCCGGCTGACCCCGGCCGTATCCAGCAGGCGTTGCAGCACCGGCTGAGACTGCAGCGTGGCCTTCTCGGTCAATAGGCTCGACGCCGGCAGCGCCTGCGCGCCCGGGATATGCCCATCCTCATAGGCATCGAGATTGCGTCCATCGATGATGACCGATGCGCTGTCGCCAACCTTGCCGGCCACATAGTCCTTGTCGACGCGGATATCGTTCTTGCGGGTCAGCGCGAAACTCGTTGCCGCCACCTGCGGCACGTCCTTGGTCAGTTCGCCCTGCCACGCGCCCACGCCGCCATCGAGCACATGCACATTGTCAAAGCCCGCATAGACGAAGGCCACATAGGCACGACCGGGCAGGGCAGTGGTGTCGTAGATCAGGATCGTATCGTCATAGCTGAGGCCGGCTGCCCCGAGCAGCCGCTCGAACTCAGCGTCACCGGCAAATTCATTGCGGATGCCATCGCTTTCCGAAACATTGAGCGCCTGCCAGGGCAGGTTGATGGCGCCGGCCACATGACCCTCGGCATAGGCCGCGGCCGAGCGCACGTCGATCAGCTTGGCGCCCTCGGCGATCAGCGCCTCGAATTCTGGCTGGCCGGTAATGATGGAGGCCTGCACCTGCGCCTGGGCCGCAACCGTCATCAGCGCCATGCCGGCGGGGGCCATGCCGAGCGCCAGGGCATTGAGCGACAAAGCCGTAAAAGCTGAGCGCAGGAAGGGTTTGACGGTGGAACGGTGTGCAGTCATTTCAGCCTCCAGATAGGAACGGCCGATTATCGACTAACTCCATAGACATTCACAGCGCCTGGCTTTGCGTATGTTCCGGCCACGGGAATATCGCTTTCTCCGCAAGGGTATAGGCGGAGAAAAATCAGCGCCTGAACAGAACCCCGCCCAGCCAGCCGGTAAACAGCGCCAGCGCCACGCAGATCACGCCATAGGCCAGCGGCTGCTGCACTGCCGACAGCGCCAGGAACCGCTCGAACCCGATCTTGCGCACCGCAAAGCCTTCGGACTTGCGGGCGATCACCTTGCCGTCCTTGAACACATAGGTCAGCGCGATATAGGGCCCCGGCGGCGCATTGCTGGGCAGGGTCAGCCGGGCCGAATAGAAAGTGTCCGAGAGGAAGTTCACACCCCCCTCATTGACGCCGAACAGTCCCTGCTCGGTCATCAGCCGCACCAGTTCACGGCCGAACACGGCGGTCTTCCACCAGCCGGCATCATTGGCCACCAGCGTATGCGCCTCGGGCAGGATATATTCGGTGGTCAGGGTCGTGATATCGGTGATGTCGCGCAGCCTTGCGCTCGACAGCACATGGAAATAGCTCGGGAAATTGTCGAATTCGACCTGGTCGGTATTGAGCCAGATGCCGAAATTATTGGTCTTCTGCCGCGCCACCCGGTTCTGCGTCGGCCCCAATACGACCACTACGACATTGAATGGCCCGGTGACGAATTTCTGCTCCGATCCGGCATCGGGCATAATGGTCCCGAAAAAATTCATCCGCTCGCCATCAAAGCTCGAGGTGATCTCGATATTGTCGTTGGACAATTGCGACACCAGCCGTTCGGCATGGGCAGGCGCACCAAGCAGCAGCACCACCATGAGGGCGAGCCACCACCTCATCGCGCCCCCCCCAGCACCGCCATGCTGAACGGATCCGCCGGCGCCAAGACCAATGACAGTCCAAACCGAATAGCCACGGCCAGCACCAGGATGGCCAGCAATCCCCGCAATTGCTCGCCGCGCAAATGCTTGCCCGCCGAGGCGCCGAACTGCGCGCCGGCCGTGCCGCCCACCATCAGGCAGAAGGCCAGCAAAATATCGACGCTCTGGCTCTGCACCGCATGCAGGATCGTGGTCGCCGCCATCATGGCCACCACCTGCGCCAGCGAGGTGCCGATCACCACATTGCCCGGCACCCGCAGCAGGTAAACCAGCGCCGGCACCATGATGAAGCCGCCGCCAATACCCAGGAGCGAGCCGACAAAACCGATGAAGAGCCCGATGATCAGCACCGGCAGCACGCTGATATAGAGCCGGGATTTCTTGAACCGCACCCGCATCGGCAGGCGATGCATCCAATTATGCTGGTTGGGCAGCCGCTCGCGCACCACCACGCCCTTGCGCTGCTTGATGATGGCGCGGATGGCCTCGTTGAGCATCAAAGTGCCCACAAAGCCCAGCAAAACCAGGAAACCGACTGAGATAAAGAGGTCGAGCTGTCCGGCATCGCGCAGCACGGCAAAGGTCGCCACGCCCCCGAATGCCCCCAGCACACCCGACAGCACCAGATACATGGCCAGATGCAGATCGATGCCGCCGCGCCTATAGTGGCTGAGTGCGCCCGATGTCGAGGCGGCCACCACCTGCCCGGTCACCGAAGCCACTGCCACCGGTGCCGGAACGCCCGAAAAAATCAGCAGCGGCGTCAGCAGGAACCCGCCGCCCACGCCGAACAGACCCGACAAAAAGCCGACCGCTCCCCCGATCCCGACGAGGAAGAAGAGGTTCATCGATAGCTCTGCGATCGGCAGATAGACCTGCAAGACCGTGGGTTCCGTTCAATAGACTCGTGGCCCGCACCCCCTTTTGAGTGCAGGCCACGACAACAATATGTCCACCCGGGTTAGCAGCACCTAAACCTTTGCAAGAAAAGGAGGCGCTGGCGGGCTTTTGCGTTGGCTAAACCGGCTGGCTGCCCAATACCGCCAGCAGCCGCGGATTGATCTTGCCGCTGGGGGCCATGCCCGTGCCGGTTTCGAAGGCCTTGATGGCTTCGGCCGTCTTGGGTCCGGCCAGGCCATCGGGCGTGCCGACATCAAAGCCCAGCTTGACCAGTGCCTGCTGCACCTTGGAAACCACGTCCCTGGTGCTGATGGCCTGGCCGGGGTCGAAATCCTTGGCCCAGGTGCCCAGCGGGGCGAAATTGGCGGCCAGCTCGATCGGCTCGGCCTTCCACGCCGCCACATCGCTGCCCAGGCGCTTGATGGCGTCGGCGGTAAGCGACTTGGCAATATCGTCGCGCGCCTTGCCGGCATCGGCATCGCCACTGCGCGCGGCCAGCGCGAACCATTTGTAGGATTGCTCGAAATCCTGGTCGACGCCCAGGCCGCGGGCATAGAGCATGCCCAGATTGAACTGGCTGTCGGTCATGCCCAGTTCGGCGGCCTTGGTGAACCATTCGGCCGCCGTTTCGAATTCCTGGTCGCCCAGCTGGCCGCTGGCATAAAGCGCGGCCAGATTGTGCATGGCCATGCGATTGCCCGCCTCGGCGCCGCGCTGGTACCAGAGCTTGGCGACTTCAAGGTCCTTTTCGACGCCCGTGCCGGCCTCGTAGAGATTGCCCAGTCGGTATTGCGCCGGCACAAAGCCCTGCGCGGCCGAGCGCTCATACCATTTGGCCGCCTCGGCATAATCCTGCTCGACGGCACGGCCTTCGGTATAGATCGCGCCGATCTCGAACTGTGCCCGCGCATCGCCATCGGCCGCTGCCTGCCGCAATTCAATGGGCCCCACCGCGTCAGGCGGCAGCGCAAAGCTTTCCGGCGCCGCTTCGGCGATATCGGGAATACGGTCGGCTGCGGCCGAAGCCGTCGCCGCAGCCGGCACCAGGCCGGCCTCCTCGGGCAGGTCGGCCACGAGCGGGGCCGGGATCGGCTCTGCCGTCGCTTTGCTGAAGCTCATCGGCTTGCCCGGATTGATCGAACCGACCTGGGTCGTATCGATCATGTCGATCACCCGCGGCGCGGCGGTCGAGACATCGCCCACCGGCTGCTGGGCGGCCGGCGTTGGGTCGGTCATCGTGCTTTCGACCGGCGCCGGATTGGCCGTGGCGCGGGCGGTGTTCATGCGCTGCATGACCAGGTTCAGCGCCAGCATGGAAACGGCCACCAGCGTCGCCGCCAGCAGCAGCGGCCGGCGATGGCGGATCAGGAAGCTCTGGC
>DATMSY010000085.1:0-15861 GCA_035565135.1 Devosia sp. | reverse complement strand
GACACCCCCACCCTCAATCCCTCCCCTCAAGGGGGAGGGAAGTCAGCCCCCCAAAAACAAAACCGGCGCCTCTTGAGGCGCCGGTTTGCTGTTTATGGGCTCGCAGGCGCAGTAGCCGGCGGCGTTGTCGTCTCGGTCGGCGTCGTATCCACCGGCGCCGGTTCGGCCTCGACGGCCGGCGGCGGCTCGGTGCCCACCGTCGGGGCCAGTTCCGAACCATCGTCCAGCGTCACCGGAGGCGGCGTGACGCTCTCCTCGATGCCCAGCCCATCCAGGGCCGGCCCGGTGCTGGCTGGCAGTTCAGGTGCCGGAGCCGGCTGGATCGGCGGCGCCAGGTTCGGATTGGCCGCCGGGATTTCGCCATTGGAGCCGAAATAGCGGAAGAACTCGCTATCAGGCGACAATACCATCGTGGTCCCGGTGCCGGTCAGGGCCGTGCGATAGGACTGCATCGAGCGGAAGAATTCAAAGAATTCCTGGTCCTGGCCATAGGCCGCCGCAAAGAGACGGTTCCGCTCGGCATCGCCCGTACCACGCAGGATTTCCGCGTCACGGGTCGCCGCCGCCACGATTTCGACGGCCTGACGATCCGCGATAGCCCGCAGGCTCTGCGCCTGCTCCTGGCCACGGGCCCGCAGCAGCGCCGCTTCCGCCAGACGCTCGGCGCGCATGCGCTCGAACGTGGTCGCCGAAACGTCCTGGTCGAGATCGGTGCGCAGGATACGCACATCGACCACTTCAATGCCCAGCTCCGCCATATCCGGACGGATCAGGTCACGGGCTTCCCGCATCATCTGCGGACGCTGTTCGGAAAGCGCCGCATTGAATTCGCGCAGACCATAGACCTGGCGCAGAGCCGAGTCGAAACGCGTCCCGATACGATCTTCCACCACCGAAAGCTGGCCCAGCGCACGCTCACGGAACAAACGCGGATCGGAGATGCGGTAGGTCAGGAACGCATCCACCTGATAGAAGGCGTTGCCCGAAACCTGCACCGTCATATTGGCGATGTCATAGCGCAGCAGCCGGTTTTCGATGATCTGCACCGTATCCACGATATCGGTCGGCACCTTGAAATAGAGCCCCGGTTCCGTGCGGATATCGGTGATCTGGCCGAAGCGCATGACGATGGCCTGTTCGCGCTCGTTCACGATATAGAGCGAGGAGAACACGACATAGAGGGCGGCAACAATGGCAACGCCAAGGATAATCAGACGATTGCTCATGGTTTAGTTCCCCGTCCCGGTTGTCGGTGGCGTGGTCGTTCGGGCGCCGGGGCGCAGTTCGGGCAGCGGCAGATAGGGCACGACGCCCGAGCCATTGGCCCCGCTTTCGAGCAGCACCTTTTCCGAGCCGCCCAGCACTTCTTCCATGGTTTCGAGGAACAGCCGCTTGCGCGTTACTTCAGGCGCATTGACATATTCGGCATAGATCGCGTTGAAGCGCTCCGCCTCACCGGTCGCTTCCTGCACCACGCGGTTGCTGTAGGCAGCCGCATCTTCGCGCAGCGCCGCCGCACGGCCACGCGCATCACCCAACAGGGTATTGGCGTAGGAACGGGCTTCTTCCTGCAGACGCGTTTCGTCCTGACGGGCACGCTGCACTTCGTTGAAGGCGTCGATGACTTCGGCCGGCGGACCGGCATTTTCGATCAGCACCTGGCTGACGCGCACACCCAGTTGGTAGCTGTCGAGGATCGACTGGGTGATCTGCTGCACTTCGAGTTCGATACCACGGCGGTCATCGCTATAGATGTCCTGAGCCGGCCGGCGCCCTGCCACTTCGCGCATCGCGCTTTCGGCGGCATTGCGGACCATTTCCTCGGGGTCGCGCACATTGAACAGATAGGCCACCGGGTCGCTCACCGACCACAGCGCCGAGAACTGCACATTGACGATGTTCTGGTCGCCCGACAGCATCAGCCCGCTGCCGCCATTGGAATTGGCGCGCGAACCGGTCGCCGTCGCCGCGCCGATCGTGGTCTGGTTCTCGGTAACGGTGACCCGCTCGACGGTCTCGATCGGCCACAGATGGAAATGCAGGCCCGGATTGGACAATTCGGGCTTGGGCTTGCCGAAGCGCAGCTCCACGCCTACTTCCTGCGGATCGACCGTATAGACCGAATTGAATCCCCAAAAGGCCAGCAGCGCGATGACGCCGCCGATCAGCGCCCAGCGTCCGCCGGGCAAGCCGCCCTGAAACTGGTCGCGGCCGCGGTTGAGAATATCTTCGAGGTTGGGCGTATTGCCACCTCCTGGCCGGCGCGGGCCGCCGCCACCACCGGGCGCCTGCCCCCAGGGGCCGCCATTATTATTGCGGCCACCCCCGCCTCCGTTACTCTCCCACGGCATCGCATTCCTTTCAGGACATGTTTGTTTCGTCGTCGACATATATAAGCAAGCGCGTCACCCGATCAATGCGCGCCGCCCTTATGCCGCTCGTACACTTTGACGCGGTAGCTTGCCTCATCCTTGCCATTCGGCTCGACCAGTGGTTCATCCACAATCGCCCAGTCTGCGGGACTGATCGCCGGAAAATGGACATCGCCGGCCGGCGAAAGGTCGATATGGCTGATGTAAAGCCGGTCGGCCACGCCCATAAGCTGGGCGTAAATATCGCCGCCGCCGATGATCATGATTTCGTCAACACCGTCTTTTTCCGCGATATTCCGCGCCGTTTCGAGCGCCGCATCGAGGCTGGCAACCACCACCACGCCCTCAGGCTGATACCCCGCCTGCCGCGTCACCACGATATTGGTGCGGCCGGGCAGCGGCTTGCCGACGGTCTCATATTGCTTGCGCCCCATGATCATGGGCTTGCCCATGGTCGTCCGCTTGAAGAAGGCGAAGTCGGATGGAATGCGCCACGGAATGGTCTGGTCATTCCCGATAACGCCGTTTTCCGCGACACCCGCGATCATGGCGATTCTGATGCTCACATCGCCCCCAGCTTTGCCAGCGCCGCGCCATCCATGCGCACCTTGGTCCACTCGTCCTGCATCACCCCGCCCTGCGACTTGTAGAATTCGATGCTCGGCGCGTTCCAGTCGAGCACCCACCATTCAAACCGCCCCAGCCCCTCGGCAGTGCAGCGCTGCGCCAGATTGACCAGCAGTGCCTTGCCGATCCCCTTGCCCCGCAAGGCCGGATCGACAAACAGGTCCTCGAGCCAGATGCCATGACGCCCCTGGAAGGTGGAATAGGTATAAAACCAGAGCGCAAAGCCCACCGGCGCGCCGTCCCATTCGGCGATCTCGCAGAACACTTTGGGGTCGGCGCCGAACAGGTCGCGCGCCACATCGGCTTCGCTGGCCTCCACCTCATGCTCGAGCTTCTCATAGGCGGCAAGCGCCCGCACAAAACCGGCAATGGTCGCGGCATCACCCGCGACCGCGGGACGGATGGATAGAGTCACGCTCAATAATCCTCGTGGTGCTGGAGGATAAGGATATCGAGTTCCTTTTCCGGGTAGAAATCGGTCGCCACCATTTCGAATGTGGTGGGGCCGATCTTCTTGATATTGTCGCCACAGAACGACACCAGATTGGCTTCGTCGCCCTTGTCGACCACCAGCCGGAATTTGGGGATGTAACCGCCGCCCCAATTGCCGCCCGTCGTCAGAATGTAGGAAATCCAGCTTTCGTAGAACGGCGCCGCCCAGGGATCGTCCCCGGCCTTGACCGTCTTGCGCACCGCGTTGACGAAGCTTTCGTCCGTGCAATAGCGCGTCCGATATTCGGCGGCCGGGTCAAACCCGTCATAGGGCTCGCTCATGAAGGTCACGCCCGTCGTGCCGCCGACGCTGGGCTTGTAGCGATGCTCGACCTTGACGACCTGCCCGGCCGGAAAATTGGCCTCCCAGGTATAGGTCGCCCGATAGGTCCACATCGGATAATAATGCGTCTCCATGCCCTCGCCCACATCGTACATGTCGGGCACGAGCAGGCCCAGATGCAGCATCTCGGCCCTGGTGGCATCATCCAGCGTATCCGTCGCCGCGCTTGTCGTTTCGGCGAAGGACACCAGCGACAGCCCTTTCTCGCGCAGGTAATCGGAGCGATCGACGCCCGCTGCGATGGCATATTCATGCAGCTCCGCCTCGACCGGCTGGCCGTTGAACGTCGTCTTGAAGTTGAACAGATTGTCGTTCGGGCCATCGGGGAACGCGGTGGGCGACCACCAGTTCGGCTCGATATCGGGCATGGGAAATGCCACCAGCACCTGCTGGTCCTTGTCCGTATTGTTCTGGAATTCGTAGATGACGCGGATTTCTTCGCTCGAGATGAAAAGCTCTTCGCTCAGCATCTTGATGTCGTCATTGACGATGAATTCCAGCCCGCCCGTGCTCAATTGCGCAGCGGTATCATTCGCCAGCGCCGGCATCGCCACCGCGGCGGCGAACAGACAAACCAATCCCGAGAACACCCTCATGTTCCAAAACTCCAAAATCGCAAATTTCTTAAGGGGTTAGACCCTTGTTCCGATTCTCTGCCACCAGATGAAATGGCGGCGCTACACCAGCCTAGCCCAATACCGCCGCAACAGCATCAATCAGGCAAATGGCTGAACCATTTGCGCTCCAGCGCCGCATCGAGATCGATACCATTCTGGCGCGCAAACAGCAGCAGCATGGCTAGGACGTCCGCCGCTTCGTCTTCCTTGGCCTGCTGTACCATTTTTTGTGTGGCGCCCTTGAGACGCCCCCGGCCGGTGCTTTTGAGATGCTCGGCGGTGAGTTCGCCCAGCTCCTCGGTCAGCTTGAGGATGTACCAGTCATCGTCCCGCGCAATGTCATTGCGTTCCGCATAGATGTCGGAAACCCGCGCGACCAGCTCGCCAAGCTCCGACAGCGACCGGCTCACACCGCCACCGGCGCCTTGATATGCGGATGCGGATCGTAGCCCACGAACGCGAAGTCCTCGAACACGAAGTCTTCCAGCCGCTTCACCTCGGGATTGATCTTGAGCGTGGGCAGTGGCCTCGGCTCGCGCGCCAGCTGCTCCCGGGCCTGCTCGAAATGGTTGGAATAAAGATGCACATCGCCGAAGCTATGCACGAAATCCCCCACGTCCAGCCCCGTCACCTGCGCCATCATATGCGTGAACAGCGCATAGGAGGCGATATTGAACGGCACGCCCAGGAACGTATCGGCCGAGCGCTGATAGAGCTGGCAGCTAAGCTTCCCATTGGCGACATAGAATTGGAACAGGCAGTGGCAGGGCGGCAGCGCCATCTCGTCCACCTCGGCCGGGTTCCAGGCCGAAACGATATGCCGCCGCGAATCCGGCTTGGTCTTGATGGAGTGGACCACATTGGCGATCTGGTCGATTTTCCGCCCATCCGGCGCCGGCCAGCTCCGCCATTGCGAACCATAGACGGGCCCGAGATCGCCATTCTCGTCGGCCCACTCGTCCCAGATCTTGACCCCACGCTCCTGCAACCAACGCACATTGGTCTCGCCGCGCAAGAACCACAGCAACTCATAAATGATCGACTTGCGATGCAACTGCTTGGTCGTCAGCAGCGGAAAACCCTGCGCCAGATCAAACCGCATCTGATAGCCAAACAGGCTCCGCGTCCCGGTACCAGTCCGGTCGGACTTGTCCGTGCCGTGCTCAAGAATATCAGACAGAAGCTTCAGATAGGGCTGCATGCCCGCGAGCTTAGACGATTCTTGTGCCGAACGGAGGTGTCGTAATGCGGTGTGTTCACATCCCACGGGATCATCCATCCCCCCACCGGGTCATTCCCGCGAAAGCGGGAACCTCTGTTTGCTGCACCACGATCGAAAACGGAGGTTCCCGCTTTCGCGGGAATGACATCGTGGGCTGGAACCAATGCCGCTCACTTGGGCAAATCGCCTCCCGCCCCCAGATGGCTCTCCACCAGCCGCGTCAGCAGATCGATCTGCTCCTGCTGCTTGGCCAATAGCGCCCGCAGATCGTCATTGCGCATCTGGTCGACCTTGTCATGCAGCGCCATGATTTCGATTTCGGCCTTGAGGTTGCATTCATAGTCGTGGCTGGTCACCAGCCGGTCCTTGGCCGCCTGCCGGTTCTGGCTCATCATGATCACCGGTGCTTGCACCGCCGCCAGCATGGACAGCAGCAGGTTGAGGAAAATGAACGGATAGGGATCGGGCGCCTCCCCGCGTAGCAGCAGATTGCCGAAAACCCAGGCCGCCAGCACTGCGCCGAAGATAATGAGGAATGTCCACGAGCCGCCAAACGAGGCCACGCCATCGGCCAGCCGCTGCCCAAAGGTCGCCTTGTCGTCGAACAATGCGCTGGCGTCCTGTGCCAGGGCCCGCTTGCCGAGCGCCCGCTCCAGGACCTGTCGTTCCCGCTTGGTCAGCGTATTTTCGCCCTTGCCCAGAAAGCGCTCGGCGGCATGTATCAATTTTTCGGTCGAAATATCCGTCATGGCCTGACTCACTTGATTTCTCGCGCCAACTTACACCCATTTGGCCGCCATCGATGCGGAACCCGGAGCCAAGCAATCGGTTGCTGCAACCATGGAACCTCGATGAATCAGGTAATAGAATACCTCATTCCATCCTGACCCGACGTGTCAGCAGGCCCGTTCTACCCATGAGGCGCCAAGCAAAGGAGATACCACCATGCCCGTTCAGCATCTCAATCCCGATGGAATGTACAAAAGCCCCGTCTTCTCCCAGGGCATCATCCTGCCCGCCGGCGCCCGCATCCTGCTGATCGGCGGGCAGAACGGCGTCAATGCCCAGGGCGAGATCGTGGACAAGGGCGATGTCGTCAAGCAAACCCAGCAGGCCCTTTCCAACCTGCAAACAGTCCTCGCCGCGGCCGGCGCCGGACTTGAGAACCTGGTCAAGGTCACCATCATCATGCAGCAGGACATCGACCTCAACGCCGCCTTCGGCGCCTGGATGGCCGTCTGGGGCCAGCGCACCAATCCGCCCACGGTCACCGGCTTCCGCGTCGCCGCCCTGGCCAATCCCGATTTCCTGATCGAGATCGAGGCCCAAGCGGTGCTGCCATGAGCCCGAAACTGCGCCCCCTCCGCCCGCGCGAAACCATGCCCGACTTCGTGAGCGCCGCCCTCGACGAACGCGGCCTGCGCGAACGCTACGATGCTCGCCCGCCCTATCAGCGCAATGATTACCTGCTCTGGATCAACAAGGTCAAAACCGACGCGACCAAGCAAAAACACCTCGCCCAGATGCTCGATGAGCTGGAGGCCGGCGGGGTCTATATGGGCATGAAGTGGAACGGGTGAGCGATTAGCCGATTTGTCCGTCGATGCTAACAGTCTGCTAACCGATTGGAGGGGGTGGTGAACGATTGCATCACCGGCCACCTGCGCCTATATAGAACCTGCCCGCAAGGGCTATGGCGATAAACTGCCATCGTAATAAACCTTTCGGACCCGGGGGCAGTACCCGGCGCCTCCACCATCTTTCATGGGGGCGAAACAGGATCGACGAGGGCGTAAAGGGTGTGTTTTCGCTCGGTGAGGTACCACCGTTATCGGTCCAAAACTTATAGTTGCTAATGACAACCATAAGGCTCCGGTTGCTCTCGCTGCGTAATGCGGTGCTAGCACTGGGAATTTAAGTCCTCCGCCCTTAGCCGGGCGACAGGCGGGGTCCGCAGGCACCTGGCAACAGAAGCCTGCACCTTACCATCTGCCCAATCGCCCAAAGGTGACGCCTTTATCCTTGAATTCTCACGGAACGTGAGGCTGATATGGGCCGTTCGGGATTCTATCTCTGTCGCCGGAAGGGTAATCATGGCCGAAGATCATATGCGATACGACATTCTCGCCCAGGAAGCCCTGCGCGGCGTCGTGCGCAAGGTTCTGGCCGAAGTCGCCAAGACCGGGCTTCCCGGTGACCACCACTTCTTCATTTCCTTCGTGACGCGCGCCCCCGGCGTTCGCCTCAGCGAGAAACTGCTCGGTCAGTACGACAAGGAAATGACGATCGTCATCCAGAACCAGTACTGGGACCTCAAGGTCAACGAAACCGCCTTCGAAGTCGGCCTTTCGTTCGACGGCATCCCCGAAACGCTTGTCATTCCCTTCTCGGCCGTCAAAGGCTTTTTCGACCCGTCGGTGCAATTCGGCCTGCAATTCGACCCCGCCACCGCCGCACGCGACGATGCCGGCCAGGAAGACAGCGCCGACGACGCCCTTGCCGAAGCGGCCTCTCCCGCCGCCTCCGGCGAAGGAGAAAAGAGCGGCGAGAAGGTCGTGAGCCTCGACGCGTTCCGCAAGAAACCCTGACGCATCCCAGGCATGGAAAAGCGCTCGCTCTCCATTGCCGGCCATCGCACGAGCATAGCGCTCGAACCCCAATTCTGGGCCGCATTGGCGGAAATGGCCACCGAGAACGGCCAGACCATGGCCGCCCTGATCAAATCCATCGACGAAACCCGCGAGACCGCCAACCTCTCCTCGGCGGCCCGGCTAGCGGTGCTCCAGTGGTACCAGCAGCGCCTGGCGGCTAGTTCAGCGGCCGAACAAACGGCTGATTGACAGGCGGCGACGGCGGCAACCCCAAATCGATCGGCCCCTGCACCTGAGGCGGGCTTGTCGGCGCGGGCGCTGGCTGCGTTTGCAGCAATCGCTCCTCTTCCTGCCGCCTCGCCTCTTCCTCCGCAGCCAGCCGTGCGGCTTCCTCTGCCGCGCGCTTTGCCGCTTCCTCGGCCGCCTGGCGGCGCTGCTCCTCGATCAACCGATTGCGTTCTTCCGCCGCCGCGCGCTGCCGCTCGGCATCTTCCGCCCGCAGGATTTCCAGCCGTTGCACTTCAAGCTCGTTGGCGCGCACCTGAATGGCGGCAATCAACGTTGCCAGATCGAGCGTCGGAACTGGCGCCAGCAGATCGCCCGCCAGCCGCGTGCCGATCTGCGCCGTATCGGCCGAAATAAGGCCATCGGTATCCTCGAGGCCAAGCGGGGTCAGCGAAAATCCGCCATCAAGGCCAAGCGTGGAGAGGTTGAGGTTCACATTGCCCGCGAGCCGCCCGCCCTGCCCTTCGACGATGAAATTGGCGAGGCGCAGCACGCCGCCGGCTATGGTAAAGGCACCCGTCGCCTGACTGGCCGTGAACGGCCCCTGCTTCAGCGCTACGCCGATCACGGAAGCCAGCGCCCCCGGGTCCATATCGAGCACATCGTCGAGCCCCGACACCGTGGGAAAGACCTGCGGATCAAGCTGGTCCACGGCGAGATTGGTCAGCGTAAAATTGCCTTCCCCCGTCATGGCGCCGAACACACTTGCCAGGCTCGCGCCGGTCCCCTCGAAGCGAACGCCGCCCTCGATCGTCCCGCCCATTGCGGCGGCGATCGCTGGCGAAGCCACCGAATTGAGCGGGACGCCAGCCAGCGTCACGCGCCCGCTGACGGTTTTGTCGACCAAGGCCCCGGCGCAGCACACCGAAAGGTCCAGCGTAGCCCTGCCCCCGCCCAGCCCCGCCTCGAAACGGGCCAACCGCAGCCGGCTTTCGTCCCAGCTCAGCTCGAAGCTGGCATCGGTCATCCGCGGCACGCCGCCCGCAGACACGAGCGGGGCCGTTATGCTGACCGAGCCACGTGTCTGGCGCGGCGCATCCCCGGATGCGATGGGACCCTCGGGCCAGACGCCATCGCCCGGAACCAGCGCGGCAGCGCCGAAAACAGCGGTGGAAAGCCCCTCGATGGAAATCTCGTCGATCGCGAAATTGCCGGCGACAGCGGCAGCATTATTGGTGCGCGAGAGCGACAGCTCTCCCCTGAACCCGGTCTCGCCGGACGTGCCCTGAACATTGGTCAGCCGCGCCAGGCGCTCGCCCTCGAAATGCAGGTCGGCCGTGCCCTTGGCCTTGGGCAGGCTCAGATCGCGCCCCCCGGCGATTTGCGCCAACCCGCCGGCATCGGCAAGCGTGACATCGAGCTTGCCGGTCCCCTGCAATTCCATATTGGCGCCAAGCACCAGATTGCCGGTAAAGCCGACGCTTTCGTCGGCGTGGCTGGCGGTTATGCTGCCTGTAAGGCTATTGGTCGGCGTGCCCTCCAGCGCCAAGGCCACCAGCATGGAACCCGGCCCAGCGAAAAGATCGGCATCGCCCAGGCCAACCTGGCGGGTCAGGCCCGCAATATCGCTCGATTCCAGGCTGGCATTGATGCGCAGTGGCGATGTCGCCAGCGCCATGGCGCCACCTTCGAGCTGCAGGCGCGCATCAAGGCTCGCGACGCCAAGCGAGCCGTCCAGCGTCAGGGTCTGACCATTGCCGCCCTCGCTTGCACCGAGATCAAAGGCAATATCGCCCGGGGCCGAAAGCGCCAGGAAATCCCGCCAGCCCGCTGGCATCTGCAGCGCATCATAAGCCGCCGCCAGGGCCGGAGCATCGCCGGCGCCGATCCTGAGACTACCCTTGCCGGAAAGCTGCGGAGCAGCCGGCGCGCCGGTCAGCTGACCGGCCGCATCGAACCCGACGCCTCCCCAATCCCCAGCCGAAAGTCTGGTGAATTCGACACCGCCCTGGCTCCACATGCCTTCGGCGACAAGGTCCGTGCCGGTCAAACCCAATACTTGCGCATTCTGCCCGCTCAGGGCGAAACTGCCGGTGGGAAAGCTGATGCCGAATGCCGGGCCCGCCGACATATCGGGCAAAAGAGCGCCGACGATCGTGCTGCCGCTGGACCCCAATTCGTCGAAATGCCCCACGACGTCGAGGCGCTTTTCGGCGCCGAAGCCGACGCGAAGCTCCACCCCATGGGTATGGCCATCCAGGGTCAGCCGTCCGCTGCTCAGCCCGAAAGCGTCCTCGCCCAGCATGACGCGCCCCTCCAGCCGCCCCGGCTGGTTGAACAGGGGATTGCTCTCGAGCGGCTTGCGCCAGAGCGCGGCAAGACCATCCAGCCTTGCGCTATCGAGCGAAGCCTGTCCGCGGAATGCCGGAGCCCCGCCCTCGTCGCTCAGCGTGCCGCTGGCCCGCAATTGGGTTTCGCCCGGCAGGCTGGCGGTGAGCTGTTCGATCTGCCAGACCGAGCCATCACTATTGGCATCGACCCGAACATTGCGCAGGGCAAAGCCGCGTAGTCCGATTTCGGCAAGGTCCACCCCCACACGCCCCGGCAGAGGCGGAATAACCGGGGCCGGAAGCTCGGACAGCAGGCGCACGATCTCGTAGGGCTGGGCCGCCGCATCTTCCTTCGCATCGCGCGGGGGCAGCGTGAAAACGCCGCCGGAGACCACCGCATCAAAGCTTGGCCGCGCGCCCAGCTGAATACTGGCGGCCCCGGTCAGCCTTGTGCCGGCCCGGTTTTCATCGGGCCGCAATGTATAGCCGGTGAGCACGATGCGATCGGTCGAGCCCGTGATTCGGCTTTCGAGCACAAGATCGCCCCGAATATCGTCGGCGCGCTCGGCCGCCGGCGGGCTCTGCCGATAGGTCATCGCGCCATCAAATTTTGGCGCCATGCCCGCAGCCAGCAGCCCTTCGACGGACAGCGAGAATGCATCGCCATCCGGCCGGACCGAGGCGGTAATCCGGCTCGATCCATCGCTGGCCAGCGGCGCCGAATTGAACCGCGCAGTGTAGCGTGTGCCGCCATAGCTGCCCGAACCCTGAAATTGCAGCGGCCCGGCCAGCCCCGAAAGCTTGAGGTCGCCATCCACGTCGCTGGCTTCAAAGCTCCGCCCGGCGCGGCGATCCATCAGCCGGACGGTCGCGTCGATGATCGTCGCTTGTGCCAGGGCCACCCCGGTCCCCGTGCCATCAGGGGCAAAGCCGCTGCCGAAGAGCCCGCTTTCGTCGATGGTAAAATCCACCACCGGCTCGCGCAGCACCAGCCGCGTGACGTTATAATGGTCACGCAGGAAATCCATCAGCGAGAATTCGGCTTCCACCCCGCCGACCGTGGCCGCCGGTTCGTCGGGCGAGCCGACCAGCACATCGGTGAAGTTGAGGCGCGGCTGCGGCAGCAGCGAGAATTCGATATCGCCGCGGATGATGACCTTGGCGCCGAGCACGCCGCCGGCAAGCTCCTCCATGCGCTCGCGATAATCACCCCATTGGATGAAACGCGGCGCGATAAACGCTCCGGCGAGCACGAAAATCGCCAGCAAGCCAACAATGATATAGATGCGATTCAGCACGGTTACGCATGGGTCCGGTTTGCGCGCCGAGTTTAGGCGGTTGCGTCCCTCGCGCAAGCCCGCCATTGCCTTGATTCACGGTATGAAATTGTCGGACCAAAGGCGCATACCATCACGCCTTTGCGACAGGCAAAACAAAACGGCCGGGCGCATGGCCCGGCCGCTGTCGTATTGGACGGCTATCGATCAGAGCGCGCCGATCGACCAGAAATAGGTTTCGCCCGAGCTGTCATCGACGCCGTCATTGTCGGTGATGACATAGCCGACGCCATTCGCATCCACCGCAAAGCTCTCGACCTTGTCGACCACATAGCCATTGAGGCTCTTGAGATCGGGGATCAGGTCGCGGACCAGTTCCTTGCTGACAACCGGCCGTTCGCCACCCAGTTCGGCAGCGGTGAGATCAGCCACCGGCACGCGATAAAGCGCCTTGAGCTGGGCCTTGTCGCCGATCTGGTTGTCGCGTTCGATGATGTAGACATAGTCGCCATGGGCGGTGATTTCCGAGAGGCCGACCCAGGCGCCTTCAGCCGGGGCTTCCAGCGGATAGGCCACGGCGCCCCATTCCTTGGTCGAGGGCTTGTAGCTCACCAGCTTCACCTGCCCCTTGGGGTCATCCTTCCATTCGCGCTGGATGGCGATCCACAGGGTCATGTCATCACCTTCGCCGATTGCCGTGATGCCTTCCGAACCCGAACGGGTCTCATTGGCCAGCAATTCGGCGGGGAACGCGATCTCCTGCTTGATCTCGCCCTTGGCATTCACGTGGTAAAGGGCATGGGGCGTGAGCTTGGCCGTATCGCCTTCCGAAGCCAGCCAGAAGCCGCCTTCCCCATCAAGCGTGATGCCTTCAAGGTCGAGCTTCTGGGCGGGATGGCCGGCGCGGGTGATGATCGTCTTGGCAATGATGCGGGCCGGCTGGGCGGTCGCATCGATCGTATAGATGGCCGGCTCAGCGCTCAGCACGCTATCCGACACCGCATAGAGAGTGCCCGGCTTTTCGGCATCGGCCACGGCACCCGAAATGGCGGCCCAGCCCAGCGGCAGGCCGTTTTCGTCATTGTCGGAAACCAACTGCGGATAGGCGGCTTCGCCTTCGGCCAGTTCATAGACCATGACATGGGAGCCAATGCCGCCATCTTCGCGCAGGTCCACCTCATTGGCGGTGACCAGCAGGCTCCGCGAGGGGATGGCAACAATGCCTTCAGGCGAAATGCCCGACGGGATGGTCTGCACATATTCCGGCTCGGCTCCGGTATCCTTGTAGATGGCGACGAGCGAGGAGCGCTCCTCGACCACAAAGATGTATTGCTGTTCGCCAAACGTCGCGACTTCCAGACCCTCGGGCTCGACGCCCTTCTTGTTGCGCGCATCGGGATAGTGGCCGAGACGGGCCGCGTCGAGATCGAGCGCATTGCCGGAGTCATAGGCAACCGAACCGTCGCGGTTGAAAATGGTGAAGCCGCGCGAACCACCGTTCCAGTCGCCTTCATTGGCGACGACGAAACGCTCGGTATCGAGCCACTTGACGGCATCCGGCTCGCGCACGACATCGGCCATCTTGCCGGTGAAATTGAGCGCGCCATCCTTTTTGGTGTCGACATTTTCCACCGAGACCGCGCCGGCCGAGAAGCCACCGGTCACCGTGCCGGTCTTGCCATCGATAATGGCAATCCAGTTATTTTCCTGCAGGGTCACCGCGATTTCATCATTGGCGTTGAAATCGACGAATTCGGGCTCTGGGTCCTCGCCGCCGATATCGGCAATGCCGGTCAGCTCGACGGTCTTGAGCGTCTTGGCGGCAACATCGAAGATCACCACGAAACCAGCCGGCAACTGAGGCAGGTCGCCGTCATTGACCTCTTCGTCGCGCTCATTCTCGATGGCGACGGCGATCAGCGTGCCGGCGGCATTATGCGCCACCGAATCCGGTTGGCCGCCCAGGTCATATTCGGCATCGACAGACTTGCCGGCGATATCGACAACGACCAGCTTGCCCGACGGCTCGGTGAAGCTCTCCGAGGTATTGACGCCCACATAGGCCTTGTCGCCAATGATGGTCACCGAGGTCGGCTCGCCATCAAGCGACAGGAAACCCAGGCTTTTCGGCGCCTTGGCGTCGGTGAGATCGACAAAGCCGATGCCCCCGGCCGGGCTGTCCGAATAGATCAGCGTCATGCCGTCTTCGCTGGCGGTGATGATTTCAGACGAGGTCACTTCCGCATCGGGCGCGTTGAGCGCGACCGGGAAGCTGGCAATGCGATTGAACACTGGTTCGGCATGGACCGAAACCACCGTCGCCAGCAAGGCGGCCGTAAGCGCAGCAAGAAATTTCGTAGAATACATGGATCGAGCCCCTGTTGAAGTCCGGGGCCTGCCCTAGGCCGCCCGCATAAAACTTCGATGACGGGACCATGACAGTGCTGTGACGCCGGGCTCTTCTATACAGAACGGCCCGCGCGACCTATATTGCACCGTGAACAAAATAAGATTCGTCAAGACCTCCACGGCGCAGCCAGCCCCCGGCGCGACGTGACGGAAAGGCCATAAATGCCCGGCAATATCAACAATACCGAACGCCCGCCTGCCGGGTCGATCACCAGCCAATTCGGCCGGCGCGAGGCGCCTGATTACCTCAAGGGTCTCAATGACGAGCAGCGGCTTGCCGTGGAGACGATTGATGGCCCCCTGCTGGTGCTGGCCGGCGCCGGCACCGGCAAGACGCGCGTGCTGACGACGCGCATTGCCCACATCATCAATACCAATCGCGCCTGGCCCTCCCAGATTCTCTCGGTGACCTTCACCAACAAGGCCGCCCGCGAAATGAAGGAGCGGATCGAAAAGCTTGTTCCACGGCTCGAGGCAATGCCCTGGATGGGCACGTTCCACTCCATCGGCGCCCGCATCCTGCGCCAGCATGCGGGCCTGGTGGGCCTGACCAGCACCTTCACCATCCTCGATACGGACGACCAGATCCGGCTCATCAAGCAATTGCTTGAGGCCGAGAATATCGACGAGAAGCGCTGGCCCGCCAAGCAGTTCGCCGGCATGATGGACGCCTGGAAGAACAAAGGCCTGCTGCCCAAGGACGTTTCACCGGCCGAGAGCGGCGGCTACGCCAATGGCCGCGGCGCCAAGCTCTATGCCGATTACCAGGCCCGCCTGAAGGTGCTCAACGCGGCAGATTTCGGCGACCTGCTGCTCGAATGCATTCGCCTGTTCAAGGAAAACCCTGACGTGCTGGCGGAATTCCACCGCAAATTCAGATACATGCTGGTGGACGAATACCAGGACAGCAACGTCGCCCAATATCTCTGGCTACGTCTGCTTGCCCAGGGCAAGCCGTCTAGCGAGGCCAATATCTGCGTTGTTGGCGACGACGATCAATCCATCTATGGCTGGCGCGGCGCCGAGGTCGACAATATCCTGCGCTTCGAGAAGGATTTTCCCGGCGCCAAGGTGATCAAGCTCGAGCGCAATTACCGCTCTACCTCCAATATCCTCAAGGCCGCCTCAAATCTCATCGCCTTCAATGAAAGCCGCCTGGGCAAGACGCTGCAGACCGATGTGGGCGAAAGCGGGGAGCTGGTTTCGGTCACCCAAGTGTGGGATTCCGAGGAGGAAGCCCGCACGGTCGGCGAAGAAATCGAGCAATATCAACGCGCTGGCGAGAGCCTCAATTCCATGGCCATCCTGGTCCGCGCCTCCTTCCAGATGCGCGAATTCGAAGAGCGCTTCATCACG